>JBDKFA010000162.1:0-47748 GCA_039798945.1 Pseudomonadota bacterium | reverse complement strand
CGGAACGGGGCTCGACGGCTGCAGGGTTCATGGGCGGGTGGGCGCCCCGGCGTGACAAATTGCCGGGCGACCCAGTCTCGCCTGCGCTGCAGGGGAACTAAAGCGTGATCAGCACGGCCTTGGGCCGGCAATTCGCTGCCTCAGGGGAGACAAGTTCGGATCGTTGCGCGAGGGGCCCGCAGACACGAAATCCTGCACCGGACATCTGGCGTCGGTCCCTCGGGAGGGCTGGCGCCGGGCGAAGCTGGCCGAAGCGGCCGATCAGTGCACTTCGCAGATCTCGCCAGACTCGCGCACCAGCTGCTCGACCTGATGGTTCAGGGAGCCGAAGATGCGCTCGGAGATCCGGCCCGGCGACAGCGGACCCATGACGATCTGCGTGCAGTGGTGCTCGCGGGCAAAGCGTGCGATCTCCTCGGCGCTGGAGCCTTCCACCACATGGCGCTCGAAGGCGATGCCCCTCTCCTGGAGGGCCTGGCACAGCCCCGCCATCTCGAGCTCCGCGTCCTCGCGCTGCACCTGGTGCAGCCACGTCGGGTTCACGACCATCCGCACATGGCCACTGTAGCGAGGCTGCACGGACAGCACATACACATGGATGGGCTCCTGGCGATTGAGGTGTTCCAGGAACTCGAGCGCCCAGCGCTGGTCGTGGTCCGCGCGAATGGGGGCAAGCACCTCGATCATGGTGGTCTCCTTCAGGCGTTGGCGGCAACAATGTCCGGGGGTGTCAGGCCGCAGCCGCTGCGGCCTGACGCTGGCCGCGCGCGGCCATCCACTTGCCCGCCACGACGACGAGAACCGTGCACAACACCGGCACGGCCAGGTGCAGGAACCGCGCATGGCCCTCGATCCAGCCCGACACCGACGTGTCGTCCACGAGCATCTCGCCCGCCACCCAACCGAGCAGAGCCGCCCCCAGGGTGATGATCACGGGGAATCGTCCCATCAGCGACAGGATGATCTTGCTGCCGTAGATGATGAGAGGGATGCTGATCGCCAGGCCCAGCACCAGGAGCACCGTGTTGCCCTTGGCAGCGGCCGCCACCCCCAGCACGTTGTCCAGGCTCATGATGAAGTCGGCGATGATGATCGTGCGAATCGCAGGCCAGAGGTTGTCGTGCGCCTGCAGGTCGCCCTCGTCGTCGCCGCCGGAGAGCAGCCCGGCGCCGATCCACAGCAGCGCCAGGCCGCCGACGAGCTTCAGGAAGGGCAGCTTGAGCAGCATCACCGCGAAGAAGGTGAGGACCACCCGCAGCACGATGGCGCCCACGCTGCCGAAAATGATGGCCGAGCGCTGCTGCTTGGGCGGCAGCGAGCGGCATGCCAGCGCGATGACCACCGCGTTGTCGCCGCTCAACATGATGTTGACGACGATGATCTGACCCAGTGCGATCCAGAATGCGCTGCTGCTGAGCATGTCCGACATGGCGGCCCTGTCCTCGATGTTGCGCCGCTCACCGGTTCGTTGCAGCGTCGACAGGAGCCTAGGGGACGCGATTGATGCTGGGCTGTCGCCCACTTGATCGAGCACTTACCGAAACATTACGGCAGGCTTGCAGTCTGGCCCGCTACGGCCTCGGGAACACGACGCTGAAGCGGTTGCCCACGCCATCAGAGTCGTCCTGCAGCACGATGCGGGCCTCGTGCAGCCGAGCGATCTCCTGGGCGATCGCCAGGCCGAGGCCGCTGCCCTCGCCCGAGCCGAGCAATCGGTGAAAGCGTTCGAAGATGCGTTGCTGTTCCTGCGGGGGAATTCGCGGGCCGTCGTCGCTGATGGCCACCGTCGGTGCGGGGTCGTCGCTGACATGCACCGTGACCCGGCCGCCGGGCTGGCTGTAGCGCACCGCGTTGTCCAGCAGGTTGTCCAGCAGCTCGCGCAGCCGGCTCATGTCCCCATGGACGAGCACCGGTTGCTCGCAGCCCTCCAGGCCGAGGTCGATTCCGCGCTTGAGTGCCTGCGGCACCCAGTTGGCGGCGGTATCCAGCACCAGCGCGTGCAGGTCGACCGGCTTGAAGTCGATCATCCGGACCGCCTCGGGCTCGTTGCGCGCCAGCGAGAGCAGTTGGGAGACGAGGCGCGACAGCCGTTCCGTGCCGACGGTCACGCGCGCGAGCAGCGCCTCGCGCTCGGCCGCGTCTGCCGTGCGGGCTGCCAGCTCGACGTGTACCTTCAGCGCTGCCACGGGCGTCTTCAGCTGATGCGCCGCATCGGCGATGAAGCGCGCCTGCAACGTGAGCACCTGCTCCAGGCGCGCCAGCAGCGCATTGATGGCGGCCAGCAGGGGCCGCAACTCGCCCGGTACACCGGCGTCATCCAGCGGGCTGAGGTCCTTGTGGGAACGCGCGCCTAGCGCGTCCTGGAGCCTATGCAGCGGGCGCAGACCCCGGTTCACCCCGATCCGCACGATGCCGGCAGCCAGCGCGACCAGCAGCACCTGCGGCAGCACCACGGCAGCCAGGATCTCGCGCGCCATCGCCTCGCGCTCGTTGAGGGTTTCCGCCACCCGCAGCCAGGCGCCCGCCTGCGCCGCCAGGGGGACTTGGACCACGCGCACCGCGTCGCCCCCGAGCCGCGTGTCGTAGAGCTGCTCTCCGCCGCGGGCCTGCTGGGGGGGGGCGCCGGGCTCCCCGATCGGTTCGCCGGCGACGCGGCGCCCCTCAGCATCGACGAGCTCGAAGAAGATGCGGTCCTGAGCGTCTTCCAGCAGCACACGGCGCACCGCGTCGGGAAGCACCACAGCCAGCGCACCCGCGGCGTCGCGCCGCACCTGCTGCGACAGCTCATGGGCGAGCTCCACCAGCACCCGGTCCTGCGCGTCCCGGGCGAACCGACTGGCCACCCCGTAGCTGACCCACGCATCGGCGGCCAGCAACCCCACCAGCGGCAGCAACAGCCAGCGCAGCAGCTGGCTGCGCAGCGCGGGCTCAGTGCGCATGATCCACCAGGTATCCCATGCCGCGGATCGTGCGGATGTCCAGGCCACTCGTCTCGAGCTTCTTGCGCAGCCGGTGCATCAGCACTTCCACCGCGTTGCTCGACAGGGTCTCGTCCCAGCCGTAGAGGTGGTCGGCGAGCTGCTGCTTGGTGACCACGCGCCCGACGCGCATCAGGAGCATCTCGGCCATGGCGAACTCGCGCGAGGTCAACTCCACCGGCTGGCCATCGCAGTACAGCCGCCGGCCGACCACGTCCACCCGCAGCCGGCCGTGGACGATCTCGGGGCTCGAGATCGCGTGCGCGCGGCGGATGAGCGCCCGCACGCGGGCCTCCAGCTCGAACAGGTGAAAGGGCTTGGTGAGGTAGTCGTCGGCACCGAGGTCCAGGCCGGCGACGCGGTCTTCCACGCTGTCGCGCACGCTCAGGATGAGAACCGGCAGCCGCGAGCGCCTCGCCCGCAGGCGCCGCAGCACCTCGAAGCCGTCGAACACGGGCAGCCCGACATCGAGGATGGCGAGGTCGAAGCTGTCGGCAGCCAGCGCCGCATCGGCCTGTGCACCGTCGCGCGTCACGTCCACCGCGTGCGCGGACTGCGTGAGTGCGCGGCTGATCGCATCGGCCAGCATCGCGTCGTCTTCGGCGAGCAGGATCCTCATCTCATGGTCCTCTTCCGGCGGCCCCCGCCTGCAAGTGTGCCGCACGCCGAACGCTGGCCTGGTGCCGCGCGGTCCGCGCCTTCGGCGCGGCTATGCTAGAGCCTGACACGTCCGACCATGATCGCTGACCGCCGTACCCTGCTGCAGATCCTGGCCGCTTCGGCCACCGCCACCGCACTGCCCGGCAGCGCGCGAGCCTCGGCCCCGCTGCCGCAGGTGGCGCAGGGCACGCTCGAGCGCCTGGCCGATGTGCCTTCGCGCCACGTCGCCCCGCGCCACGTGGACGTGTGGCTGCCCGGAGGCTTCCGCCCGGACGGCAGCCACGCCGTGCTCGTCATGCACGACGGGCAGATGCTCTACGACGCGCGCACCACCTGGAACCGGCAGGCGTGGGACGTGCACCGCCCGGCCAGCCGCCTGATGGCGCAGCAGCTCGTGCGGCCCTTCGTGGTGGTGGGGGTGTGGAACACCGGGAACACGCGGTTCGCGGAGTACTTCCCGCAGGGTTTCATCGAGCACGTGAGCGACGGACGCGCGCGCGAGGTGCTGCTCGCGCGCGCGCTGAACGGCGCGCCGCTGGCCGACGCCTACCTGCGCTTCCTCGTGGAGGAACTTCTGCCTGCGGTCCAGGCCCGCTTCGGCACCGCCCGCGGACCCGAGGCCACCTGCTTGGCCGGCTCGAGCATGGGCGGACTGATCTCGTTGTACGCACTCACCGAGTACCCGCAGGTCTTCGGCGGGGCGGCGTGCCTGTCCACGCACTGGATCGGAGGCTTCGAGCGCAACGCCGAGATCCCGGCGGCTGCGCTCGCCTACCTGCAACGCAAGCTGCCGCCACCGGGCCGGCACCGCCTGTACATGGACCGGGGCACGGACGAACTGGACGCCCTGTACGACCAGGCCCAGGAGCAGGTCGATGCGCTGATGCGCGCAAAGGGCTTCACCGCGCCGCGCTTCGACACCCGGGTGTTCGAGGGCGCAGGGCACAACGAGCGGGCATGGGCCGAGCGTCTGCACATCCCGCTGCAGCACCTGCTGGGCGCATGACCGGGGCAGGCAAGCTGGCGACACGCCGAACCCTGGGCGACGCCTGGTCGGCGATCAAGCGGGGCCGCTCGCGTTGGGACCCTTTCACCGGCCGCTACCGCGCGCTGGCGCGGCTGCTGGGCGTGTTCCTCGCGCTCAACGCCGCGATCCGTCTCGGGCTGACGCTGTGGAACCAGGACTTCTCGTTGCTGCTCCCCTGGCACCTGGGGCCGGCCCTGGTCATCGGCGCCGCCTTCGACCTGTCCGTGGGGCTCGTGGCACTGGCGCCGTTGGCCTGGCTGATGGCCGCCTGGCCGCATCGGCGTCTTGGCGGGGACCGCGGGCTGCGGGCGGTGCTCGCGCTGCTGCTCGCACCGCTGGCCGTGCTCGCGGCCTTCGTCGCGTTTTCCGAGTTCACGTTCTGGAACGAGTTCGCCTCGCGCTTCAACTTCATCGCGGTGGACTACCTGATCTACACGAACGAGGTCGTCGGCAACATCCGCGAGTCGTACAACCTGCCGCTGCTGCTGGCGGGCGTGGGCGGAGTGGCCCTCGTGCTGTGGGGGCTGGCCGCGGGGTGGGCGCTGGCTCCCCTGGCGCGGCGCACCACCGAGGGCATCGGTGCGGCAATGGGGCCGACCGGCGAGGCAGCGAGCCCCGTGCGGCACTGGCCGCGCGCGCTGCTGCTCGGCCTCGCGGCCCCGGTGCTGACGCTGGCCGCCTGCGACGTGCGGATGAAGGAGTTCTCCGCCAACAGCCAGCTCAACGAGCTCGCCGGCAACGGCTACTTCGACTTCTGGCATGCGTTTCGGCATAACGAGATCGACTACGACCGCTACTACCGCACGCTGCCGCGCGAGGCGGCTGCGCGCGTGCTGGCCCCGCGCCTGGCGCCGCCCGGCGAGGCCGGGGCGGCGCGCCCCTTCGAGCGCGAGGTCCGACCGGCGGGTGCGCCGCGGCCGCTGAACGTGGTGCTCGTGTCCATCGAGAGCTTCAGCGCCCACTTCATGGGCAGCTTCGGCAACCCGCGGGGCCTGACGCCACGCATGGACGCGCTGGCGCGCGAGGGGCTGCTCTTCACGCAGGTGTACGCCACCGGTACGCGCACCGTCCGCGGCCTGGAGGCGCTCACCTTGTCAATGCCGCCCACGCCCGGGCACTCGATCGTCAAGCGCCCCGGCAACGAGGGGCTCTTCACGCTCGGCTCGGTGTTCGCCGAGCAGGGCTACGAGCCGATCTACCTGTACGGCGGCTACGGCTACTTCGACAACATGAACGCCTTCTTCGGCGGCAACGGCTACACGGTGGTGGACCGCACGGCGCTGCGCCCCGAGCAGATCCACTTCGAGAACATCTGGGGCGTGGCCGACGAGGACCTGTTCGCGCTCACCGTGCGCGAGCTCGATGCGCGACATGCCCGCGGCCAGCGCTTCTTCGCGCACGTGATGACGACCTCCAACCACCGGCCCTACACGTATCCGGCTGGGCGCATCGACATTCCGAGCCACACCGGGCGGGATGGTGGCGTGAAGTACACGGACTGGGCGATCGGCCACTTCATCGACGAGGCGAAGAAGCGCCCGTGGTTCGATTCGACCCTCTTCGTCTTCGTGGCCGACCACACCGACAAGGGCCGCGGCAAGCAGGACCTGCCGCTGGAGGCCTTCCACATCCCGCTCGTCTTCTACGCCCCGGGCTGGCTCGCGCCCGGGCGCAACGACACGCTCGCCTCGCAGATCGATGTCGGCCCGACGCTGCTGGGGCTGCTGAACATCGGCTACCGCTCGCGCTTCTTCGGCCACGACATCCTGCGCGAGGGGGCCGCCAACCCGCGCGCGCTGATGGCCAACTACCAGACCGTGGGCTACTACCGCGACGGCCGCATGGTCGAGTTGCGCCCGAACCGCCGCCAGCGCGTGATCGATCCGGCCACGGGCAGGGAACTCACCGACGCGGCAGCCGCGGCGCTCGCCGACGAGGCCGTGAGCCATTACCAGCTGGCCGCGCAGGCCTTTCGCAACGGCGAGCTGCGCCGTGGGGTGGTCGCGCACCGGTAGCGCCGAGGACCATCCCGTGCCATCGACACCGGATCAGCCGGCGCGACACAGGCAACGCTCCCATCTCGGAGCCTGTCCACGGGGCTGCGTCAAGGCCCTGCATCGACCTCGCCGCATCGCAGTGCCGCCGCCCGCTCCCTAATCACCGCCAGCTCCTCCGGGCGGATGCGCTGAAGGTTCTTCACCTGCAGCGCCATGCGCGGGTTGGCTGCAAGCCGCTTCTCGTGGCGGGCGAGGAAGTCCCAGTAGAGCGTGGTGAAGGGGCACGCGCGCTCGCCCGTGCGCGCGGCGGGGTCGAAGCGGCAGCCGCGGCAGTGGTCGCTCATGCGCGCGATGTACTGGCCGGTGGCCACGTAGGGCTTGCTGGCCATCGGGCCGAGCGCCTCGGGGCTGCCGGGTGGGTCCGTACGACCTCCGACGGGCCCGGCGTCGGCGTGCTGGCTCATCCCAAGCGTGTTGGGCAGTTCCACCCACTCCACCGCATCGACGTACATCGCCAGGTACCAGGCGTGCACCTCGCGCGGCTTCACGCCCAGCAGCAGCGCGTACAGGCCCGTGACCATCAGCCGCTGGATGTGGTGCGCGTAGCCGTAGGTGAGTGTCTGCCCGATCGTATCGGCCAGGCAGCGCATCGCCGTGCGCCCCGTCCAGTAGAAGTCCGGAAGGGGCTCGTGGGCCTCGAGCGCGTTGAGCTCCAGGTAGCCCGGCATGCGCAGCCAGTAGACGCCGCGCACGTACTCGCGCCAGCCAAGCACCTGGCGAATGAAGCCCTCGGCGGCGGCCAGCGGCACGCGGCCGGCACGCCACGCGTCCTCGGCCGCCGCCACCACCTCGCGCGGGTCGAGCAGCTTCAGGTTCAGCGCCGAGGAGACGAGCGCGTGGTACAGCCACGGCTGGCCGCCCCACATCGCGTCTTGCCAGCGGCCGAAGTCGGGCAGGCGGTGGGCGATGAAGTCCTCGAGCGCGGCAAGCGCCTGCTCGCGCGTGACGGGCCAGCCGAAGTGCTCGAGGCCACCAGGGTGGGCAGCAAAGCGTGCACTCACCTCGATGATCACTTCGCGCGTCAAGGCGTCAGGGGCGAAGCGCAGCGGCAGCGGCACGAGCCCCGGGCCCTCGCGGCCGAAGGACTCGCGGTTGTCGGCATCGAAGTTCCACTGCCCGCCCGCGGGGGCATCGCCCTCCATCAGCACACGGTGGCGCTGGCGCATCTCGCGGTAGAAGAACTCCATGCGCAGCTGGCGCCGGCCGCGCGCGTGCTGCGCGAAGGCCGCGCGGCTGCACAGGAAGTGCCGGTCCTCGCGAAACTCGATGGGCACGCCGGCCTCGGCAGCCACCTCCTGCAGGGCCTGCTGCACGCGCCACTCGCCGGGCTCGGTGAGCACGATGCGCACCACGCGCCTGCCGGCGAGTGTCTCGCGCAAGGCGTCGGCGAGGCTGCCGGCATGGCCCTTCCGGTACTCGAGCGGCACGCCCTCGCCCCTGAGCGCGGCCGCGAAGTGCCGCATCGCGCTCAGGAAGACGGCGATGCGCGGCTGGCTGGAAGGTACGTGCGTGGCTTCCTCGCCCGCCTCGCACATCCAGGCAACGTCTTGTGCAGGATCGAAGCCGTCCCACGCGCTCGCGTCCCGGTTGAGCTGGTCGCCCAGGATGACGATGAGGTGGCGCACGGGGGTGGCAGCGGCGCCATCGGCCCGGCTCGGTTCGGGGGCGTGCCCGGGCTGGGTGGTGTCGCGGCTGGTCAAGGCCTATCCTTTCGCCTCACGGCTCACCCGCGCTGGCAGAGCGCCCGCCTCGCCGCCGACACGCTTCGGAGCAGAACTTCACCGCCTCCCAGTTCTTGGCCCACGCCTTGCGCCAGCTCATCGGGCGGCCGCAGGCCTGGCAGGGCTTGGCCGGCAGGTGCGCCTTGTTGCCCTTGAACCCCGAAGACCGTGTGTCACCCATGCCTGCCCCCTGGCGCCAGCGGACCCGACGCGAGCCCCCGACGCGGTGCGGCCGCCGCAACCCGATGGCCTGCCGCTCAGTGCCGCTCAGTACCGCTCAGTGCCGTTAGGTTAGCGCAGCGCCGAGGCCCGCCCGGGGTGCGGGGTGCGGGTGCGATGCCAGACCGTGCCGAAAGGGCCGAAAGAGCCGAAAGAGCCAGCAGGGCCTGCTCAGGCGCCGGCCACCGCGTCGTGGCTGGCCACGGCCACGCGCGCCGGCCGCCCGCTGCGGTTGCCGATCGCATGGTTGCCGCCGCGCACGACCCCGATCTCGCCCGCCTTGAGCGTCGTCTCGCCAGTGTCCAGCACGAGCGTGATCTCGCCCTCCGTGACGACGAGGAAGTCCACCGTGTTCGAGCGCTGCGACCAGGGATGGCCGGGCAAGCTGCCGCAGGTAGCCACGGCCTCGGCCCCCACCGATGCGTACCAGGCCTGCGCCTCGGCCACGCCGGCGCGACCCTGCCAGGCTTCGTCGGGCGGGATATCCAGCACGTTGAGCACGGCACCGGTGGGCGGCGGCACGAGCACGTGCGGCAGCTGAAGCGACTCCGTGACCATCGGCGCCGGGTGGCGCTCGGCCACCCACACCCGGTGCAGCGCGAATCCCGGGCGGGCCGGGTCGAGCCGCACGTCCGGCGAGGGGGCATCGCAGACGATGCGCGAGCGACCGGGCTCGTGGTCGATGGTGACGACGCGCCGCTGCGGGCGCAGGCCCGCGGGCAGCACGCGGCCGGCAGGCGGCTGCACCGTCGGTACGTGCTGCGTCATCAGCCCGTGCGTGCCGTCACCGGGCCCGAAGTCGGCCGAGAACATGTCGAAGGCCATGTGGCAGCCACGGGCCGAGCTGTCCCACAGGTGCCAGGCCCCCACCTGCACGACGATGTCGCCGGGCACGATCGTGGTACGCCCTTCGTCGCACACCAGGATGCGCTCGCCAGCCACGACGATGCCGAAGTCCAGCGACTCGGTCTTGTGCATGTCGGAAATGCACACGTTGTTGCCGCCGCCGCGGTCCCAGGAGCGGCCGCCGTCGGCCGCGCGCTTGGGGGCATGGGGCGCGACGATGGGCGGCACGCTGCGCGGGTCGCCCCCGTCGGACAGCCAGTGCACCATGCGCAGGTGGCCGCCCTGGGCCGGCCCGGGGAATTCATCGGGCCACAGCCCCGTGTCCTCGCCGCCGTGCAGCGGCTGCGGCGTGCGGCGCCAGACCCAGAAGTCCGTGAAGCCGCGGCCCTTGTGGACGGCGTTCTCGTGCTGGCCGGGGGCCTGGCCCTCGTGCGTGACCACGGAACGCCCCTGGGCATCGAGGCCCGTGACCACGCGCCGCACGGGCCGCAGCGTGGCACTGAACTGGGGAGGAGTCGAGCTGGAGAAGGACATGGTGGTGGGCGCCTGTGCGGCGCGTGGGGAATGTGGGTGAGGTGCCTGCCGAGGCTCTGCCGCGCGGAGCCCCGGCGAGCCGGGGTGCAAGCGTGGTGCATGCGGGCAAGGGCCGGATGAAGTCCGGGTGAGCCTCAGTCCGGCGTCGCCCCGGAGTCGCGCACGATCGGACGCCACTTGGCGATCTCCGATTTCAGGTACGCATCCAGCGCCGCAGGGCTGCTGTGGCCGATCTCGAAGCCCGCCGCCGCGAGCCGCTCGCGCACCTCGGGCACCTGCAGCACGGCGCCGAGCTCGCGGTTGAGCCGTTCGACGATCGGCCGCGGCGTGCCCTTGGCCGCGTAGACGCCGTAGGCGAGCTCCATCTCGATCTCCGGGAAGCCCGACTCGACGAAGGTGGGCACCTCGCGCGCCACCGGCGAGCGCTGGCCGCCGAAGACGCCGAGGATCTTCAGCTGCCCCGCCGCCGCGGGCTGCAGCACCGCAGGCAGCCCGACGATGGCCAGCGGCACATGGCCGCCGAGCAGGTCCTGCAAGGCCGGCACCGCCCCCTTGTAGGGCACGTGATTGAGCTTGATGCCCGCCTTCGCGTTGAGCAGTTCCCCGCCGATGTGCTGCGGCGAGCCGGTGCCGGCCGAGGCGAAGGAGATGCTGCCCGCCGGCCTCGACTTCACGTAGGCCACGAGCTCGCGCACGTTGGCCACCGGCACCGAAGGGTGCGCCACGAGCGCGAGCTGCGAGGACACGACACGGGCGATGCCGTCGAGGTCGCGCTCCGCGTCGAAGGGCATCTGCCTGTACAGCGTTGCGTTGATGGCCAGGATGCCCACGATGTTGACCAGCAACGTATGGCCGTCGGGCTTGGACTTGGCCACGAGGTCGGTGCCGATGTTACCGCCCGCGCCGGGGCGGTTCTCCACGATCACCGTGCGCCCGAGGCTCTCGCCCAGGCGCGTGGCGAAGAGCCGGCCCACCACGTCGGAGGGGCCGCCGGCCGTTTGCGGCACGACGATGCGCAGGTTCTGCGAGGGCCAGCCCGCCTGGGCCCATGCCGGGGCCGCCGCAGCCGCTGCCAGCGCGGCCACGGCCGCGACAGCCGTGCGTCGAGAAATCGTGCGCGCGTTCATTTCTGCTCCTGCGGTTCGGGGTCGACCTGCAGCGCCTCGAGGAAGCGCGAGACGAGGTTGTAGGCAGCGATCGTGGCCGTGAGCTCGGTCACCTCGCGCGTGCTGAAGAGCTGGCGCACCGGCTCGAAGGTGGCGTCGGCGACATGCACCTCGCGCGTCATGGCGTCGGTGTAGGCGAGCACGGCGCGGTCCTGTGGGGTGTACAGGCTGCTCGCCTCCCAGTTGGCGACGCCGTCGATCTGCTCGCGCGTCAGGCCCTCCTTGAGCGCAAAGGGCACGTGGCTCTGAAACTCGTAGTCGGCCTGGTTGATGACGGCGATACGCAGGATGGCGAGCTCGCGCAGCCGGCCCGACAGCAGGCACTTCTGGCGAATGGCCGTGAGGAAGTTCAGCCAGCCCTGCGCCACGGGGGGGCTGTTGAGCAGCATGCGATACAGGTTGTGCAGCTTGCCGCGCTCGGCGACGATCTGCGCGCGCAGCTGCGCGACCTCGGGGTTGCTGTCGTCAGGGTAGGGAATGCGAGCCATGGGCGCCAAGCCTCCTCGGGAGCGGAGATCCCACTCTATTCATTCGAACAAAACGGGTCAAGACCCATCGGGTAGGTCCCGATGGGGCCCTACCGCCCCTTGAGCCGCAGCATCTGCCGCGCCTCGTCGGGCGTGGCCACCTGCAGCGACAGCGACTCGACGATCGCGCGCACGCGCTGCACCTGCTCGGCGTTGCTGTGCGCCAGGCGCCCCGGCCCGTCCCACAGCGAATCCTCCAGCCCCACCCGCACGTTGCCGCCGAGCAGCAGCGACTGCGTGGCCACCGGCATCTGGTTGCGCCCGGCGCCGAGCACCGAGAACACGTAGTCCTCGCCGAAGAGCCGGTCGGCGGTACGCTTCATGTGGGCGATGTCCTCCGTGTGCGCGCCGATGCCGCCGAGGATGCCGAACACGCCCTGGATGAACAGCGGCGGCTGCAGGATGCCGCGCTCCAGGAAGTGCGCCGCCGTGTACAGGTGCCCGATGTCGTAGCACTCGATCTCGAAGCGCGTGCCGTTGCGCGAGCACGAGCGCAGGATGTTCTCGATGTCCTGGAACGTGTTCTTGAAGATGCGGTCGACACTGCCTTCGAGGTACGGGCGTTCCCAGTCGTGCCGGAACTCGCGCTGGCGCGCGAGCATCGGGTACAGGCCGAAGTTCATCGAGCCCATGTTCAGCGAGGCCACCTCCGGGGCGTAGCGCAGCGCCGGCTGCAGCCGCTCCTCCACCGTCATGGTGGCCGCACCGCCCGTGGTGATGTTGATGACCACGTCGCAGGCGTCCATGATGACGGGCAGGAACTCGCCGAAGAGGGCGGGGTCCTGGGTCGGTCGCCCGTCGCGCGGGTCGCGCGCGTGCAGGTGCACGATGGCGGCGCCGGCACGCGCCGCGCCGATCGCGGCCTCGGCCACCTGCGCCGGCGTGACGGGCAGGTGCGGCGACATCGATGGCGTGTGGATCGAACCGGTCACCGCGCAGGTGACGATGACTTTTCGGGCGGTGGCCACGGCTGCACTCCTGTTCGAACTCGACAAGGTGCGACGCTAGCACATTGTTCGAACAATTCTTAGGCCGTGCGGCCCGGAGCCGATGCGCCCAGGGGCCTGTCGGCGCGCAGCAGTCCCTCAGGTCCCGCGCTTGGCCGCCACAGCCCGCTCGCGGCGCAGCTGGATCGTGAACGCGTAGCGCGGTGCCGGGTGCACGGCGATCGAGACCTCGAACTGCCGGCCCTCCTCGTCCACGTAGCGCCGGATGGTGGTGAGGGCCGGCGAGCCGGCCGGCACCTTGAGCACCGCGGCCGAGGCCTTGGGCACCTCCGCGGCCGTGACCTCGAGGATGGTCGAGTCCGCCTGCACGCCGTACAGGTCGGCAATCTGGTCCGCGAAGGGCAGCTGGCCATGCTGCCGGTGGCGGGCGATGCCCGCGTACTCGGGCCGCACGTAGACGTGGGTGTGGCACAGCGGCACGCGAGAGCCGGTGGCGCAGCGCACCGTCTCGAAGCAGAACCACGCGGCACCCGGCGCGCAACGCAGCACCGCGGCAAGCTCGTGGTCGGCCGTCACGTAGCCGCTTGCGATTTCCCGGCGCTCGGTGGTGGCCGGGTAGTTGATGAGTTCCTGGACCGAGGCCACTCGCTGCACGAAGTGCAGCTGCGGCGAGAGGGCGACGACCGTGGAACCCGCGCGAGGCCGGCGCGAGATGAGGCCGTCCTCGGTGAGCAGGCGAAGCGCTTCGCGCACCGCGTGGCGGCTGGCCCCATAGGCCTGCATCAGCTGCTCCTCGGTGGGCAGCCGGCTGCCCAGGGCATGCCGGCCGCCGACAATCTCGTCGCGCAGCGTCTGCGCAATCTCCCAATAGCGCATGTCCTGTCGTGTTCCGGCGTGAAGGCGCGTCGCGGGCCGCATTATCCCAGGGGCGGGCGGGGAGGCGAGCACTTCAGCCCGCCTCAGAACAGCTCTCCTTGCCGCGGTAGCGCCACGCCGGCAGGGTCCGTCTCGCGGCCCCCTGCCGCCGCTTCGCGTCGCACCGGGCGACGCGGTCCAGCCGAAGCGGCCAGGCCGCTCAGCCGCGAGCCGTGGCGCTGCTGGATGGCGTCGGCCTCGGCGCGAGCGGGCAGGCTGCGGCGCCGTGCATACAACAACGCCTTGGCGGCCTGCAGCGCACTGCCCTCGTCGACGATGGGCGCCGGGTAGGAACCGGTTCCCCACTCCGGCACCCAACGGCGCACGAACACGCCTTCGGGGTCGTGGTCGCGCATCTGCTTGGCCGGCGAATACATGCGCAACGTGTTGATGCCGGTGGTGCCGGACTGCATCTGCATCTGGCTCCAGTGGATGCCCGGCTCGAAGTCGAGGAACTGGCGCGCGAGCCACAGGCCCGGCTCGCGCCAGTGCAGCCACAAGTGGTACGCCGCAAAGCTCACGAGCATGGCACGCATGCGGAAATTCAGCCAGCCCGTGGCGCGCAAGCTGCGCATGCAGGCGTCCACCATCGGGTAGCCGGTGCGGCCTTCGCGCCAGGCGGCAAGCCGCTCGTGGTCGATGTCCTGCAGCGGCACGCCCGTGTCGCCCGGGCGCATGCCATCGGCGCTGCGCGCGAAGTTGCGAAACTCGATGCCGGGTTCATCCTCGAGCTTCTGCATGAAGTGACAGTGCCAGCGCAGCCGCCCGGCAAAGCCGCGCAGCGCGTGGGCGAAGGCGCGCTCCTCGGCCAATGCGGACGCACGCAGAGCAGCGACGCGGGCCTCGGTGGCCTGGTGCACGCGCCGCAGGGAGACCGTACCGAAAGCCAGGTGCGGGCTCAGCCGGCTGCAGCCCTCTGCCGCGCTCAGCGGGCTGGACAAGGTGCGCCGGTAGTCGCGCCCCCGTTGACCGAGAAAGTCCTGCATGACCCGTCCGGCCGCCTGCTCGCCTGCGGGCTGCAGGTCCTTGTCCGGCGCAGCCAGGCCGAGCGTGGCGAGCGTGGGGAGCGGCGACACGCACAGGCCCGCGGGCGTGGGCCAGGCAGACGGGTCGATCGCCGGCACGAGCCGTGCATCCATGCGCGCCTGCCACCGGCCTGCCCAGCCCTGGCGCGACCGCAACCGGCGGATGACACCGGTCTGCGTGGACTCCGTCCACGGCACGCCCTTGTCGCGGCACCAGCGGGCCACCGCAAGGTCGCGTGCGTAGCTCCAGCTGCTGCCGGTCTCTTCGTGGCTGAACAGCCGCGTGACGCCGTGCCGCACCCGCAGGCCCTCGAGCACCGCGACCGCCGATCCCTCGCGCACGAGCACCGGCAGGCCACGCGCGCGCAACTCGGCCACGCACGCGAGCGCCCAGGCCACGTGGGCCGGGTCGCACTCGGGGCTCGCCAGCCACTCCGGCTCCAGGATCCAGGCCACGATCGCCGGGCCGGTGCTGGCGGCTGCATGCAGCGGTGCGTGGTCGTCCAGGCGCAGGTCGCGCTTGAGCCAGACGAGGGCGGTGGACACAGGGCGGGCCGCGGCCGTATCGGCCAGGTGACGAGCCCGGCATTGTGCAGCGCACCCGGCGCGGGCCGGTACACCGCAGCGAGATGTCAGTGCAGGGCCAGGGGATGCTGGGCGAGGCCGCTGAAGCGGGCGATGTAGTCGTCGAAGGCTTCCGGTGAACGCACGCCGTCGCGCACGAGCGCCTCCACGCCCTCGCGGAAGCGATCGGCGAGCGCCCCCTCGAGGAAGATCTCGCGTCGCGCGGACTTGTCGACGATTTCGTACCCGCCCCGCGGGCGCGAGGTGGGCTGATCGTCGGTGGCGGGCGCCAGGAACTGCAACACGGCGTAGACCTCGGAGTCGTAGATCATCTGCATGGGCGGCTCTCCTGCCTCTCAAGCTGAGAGCGGCCCCGCGGATTTCAAGGTGCGTCAGGGCGCCCGAGGGCGTGCCCACCCTACCGGCGCAGGCACCCCTGCCAGCCGCCACGCTCGAGCACCGACTTGTCGCACCACGCTGCCACCGGGTAGTACTCGCCCATCAGGCGCTGTACGGCCGGGCCGGCGGCGTCGATGGTGGCGCGCCGAGGCAGGTCGGGCAACGTGAAGTCGAACACCGCCTCGGGATGCACGCAGGCTGCCGGGCACCCCTTGGTGACCTGCTGCGCCGAGTACCTGAAGTGCTCGGAGGCCACCAGGTGGCGGAAGAAGAGCAGCTTGGGGAACTGAGGGTCGCCCCAGGGCAGCCAGTTCAGGCCCGGGCGCAGCCATTCGGGTCGCGCGAGGTCGTCGCTCAGGACCACCGTGAAGTAGCCGCCCTCCACCTTCGCGTCCACGTCCGACACACAGCGCACGGACGGGATGGGCAAGGCGAAATCGTTGTTGCACAGCGACCAGTAGCGAAGGTCGGGCGCGACGCGCTGGGCGTGGCTGGCCGAGCGCCCGCGGCCCGGGCCGGTGGCGTCAGCAGCGGTGGTCGGTGCACGCGCGCGGATCACGAGCGCCCGGCCCTTCTGGTACAGGCCTGGCGTCGCCAGCACGTACTTGCTGTCCGGGTTCGGGAACAGCAGGATCGGTGGCACGCGCGGCGGGGCGAACCACAATCGTCCGGTCACGAACTGGTCGAAGTCCAGCGGCTGGTTGATGTCGAAGCCGCTCGGGAAGAGCAGCTGCAAGAAGGCACGCAGGTCCTCGAGCTTGTTGGCCGAGCGCACCGGGTGCCAGGCCTGGCCGTCCACCGGCGAGGGCACCGGGCACGCCACCAGCGGCGCGCCGTTGTCCAGCGTCAGCGTGGGCAGCGGGACGCCGCCGCTGGCGGCGTTGCCCGACAAGGCGGGGTCGGGTGCGGGCACGTAGATGCGCAGCACCACCCACGCGTCGCTGGACGCAACGGGAATGCCGTTCACCCCGCCGGCCACGCCGGCATCGCGGGACACGTTGACGGTGAAGGTCCCGCCAGGCCCGGCGGCATCGGGCGTGATGGTCGTGTCGTTGCGGCTGCCGGCCGTGGCCACGGGCCGGCCCGCCGCGTCTCCGTCGTAGACCACGAAGGAGAAGTAGCGCGCATTCGGGAACTTGCCCTGGATGCGCATCGTCCGGTAGGCCTTCGGGAAGGGCATGGCCCAGTAGCAGGCAAGGTCGTCGGGTGCCAGGTAATTGCCGGTACCCGAGGGGGACAACGTCAGCGGCCAGGCGCAATTGCTCGCGTTTTGCGCCTGCGCGATGCCGGGGGCGGCAGCCCAGGCCGCAAGGGCCACGAGACCGGTGGTCATCAGGGTATGCAAGGCTTTCACGGTTCACCTCCAGTGGGTACGGTGCGCGCCGCCCGAGGCGGCCATGACGGCCGCCCCAAGGGTCACGCGAACGAAGGCGCGGACCTTCCGCCTTCGCACCGGGATCGCGCTGAGCCTGATCAAGCATGATGGCGGCCCCTCCCACACCCCGCAGCAGGCCGCACGATGTCCGCTCCGATCTTCCACATGGTGGCCGGCGCCCCCGATCCGGTGGCGCCCTTCAGCCACGCCGTCGAGTCCGACGGCTGGGTGTTCCTCACCGGCCAGATGCCCTTCACCGGGCTGGCGGCCGACTCACCCTACCCCGAGGGCATCGAGGCGCAGACTCACCAGGTGATGGCCAACCTGGGGCGCGTGCTCGAGGGCTGCGGCCTGACGCTGGCCGATGTGCTGGTGGTGCGCGTGTACCTCACGCACTTCGAGGAGGACTACGCGCGCATGAACGCGGTGTACGCGGAGTACTTCACCGCGGGCCGCAGGCCGGCGCGCACCTGTATCGGGGTGAGCGGCCTGGCGCGCGGGGCGCGCATCGAGATCGACATGCTGGCGCGGCGCAGCCCGGACGCCCCCGGGGTGGTGCCGGGCTAGCTAGACCGCCTCGGCACGGCCGCCCGTGGCTGCCGGCTCGGCCAGCGCCGCTTCCAGCGCGCGCTCCACCGCGTCGATGCGCGCCTTGCACACCTGGTAGGCCTGCATCGATTCGGAGACGATCGTGAGCAGCTCGTCGATGTTGGGCTCGCGCTGCGTGCGCAGCGTCTCGGCGTGACGCTGCAGCACGCCGTAGGCTTCCTTGAAGGTCGGCTCGGTGGAAGGAGCCGGGGTCGGGATGCTCATCTTGCCTCTCCTGGTTCGGGTGCAGCGTCGGCACCGGGTGGGTGGAGGATGTCGGGTGCGCCGTGCACGCCGGGCGCTGCCGGCAGCACGGGGGTGTGCGCGGGTCCGGTGACCATGGCCGCCACGGCACCGTCGCGAAACTCGATGGACAGCGGCTCACCGGCGGCAAGTTCCCCCGCCCGCATCAGCGGCTCGCCGCGCGTACCACGCACCAGCGCGAAGCCACGGCCCAGCGTCTTGTCCGGGCCCTGGCCGGCGACCTCGCGCATCAGCGCCTCGGCCCGGGTGGCAGCCTCGCGCAGCACGCGACGGGCCTGTGCACGCGTATCGCCAGCGTGCCGTGCGGCCTCGCGCCGCATCGCATCGGCCTGCGTGCCCGCGCGCTCGCGCACCGCGGCGAGCAGCGCCGGCGCAGCCTGCCGCGCGAGGGCGAGCTGCTGGCGCGCGAGCTGACTCACCTCCGCACGGCGCAACTGCGCCCCGGCTCGCGCATCGTGCAGCGTCTGCGCCGCGTGCAGGTGCACGTCGGCGCGGTGGACACCTATGCGCTCGCGCGCGGTGGCCAGCTGCTGGAGCGCGCCCGTCACCGTGGCATGGCGCTGGCGCGCAAGGGCCTGCGCAGCCTGGGCCACCCCGCGAGCAGCCGCCTCGAGCACGGCTGCGTGCGCGGCGTGCGCCTCCTGCACGCGTGTGCGTATCACCGACTCGATGCCGAGGATGAGCTTGGACGGCGTGTCGAAGCTCGTGTGGGCAACCTCGTCGAGCACCGTCGTGTCCCGCTCGTGGCCGATGCCGGTGAACACCGGCACGCGAAGTTCGCACACCGCACGCGCGAGGTCGTAGTCGTCGAGCCACGCGAGGTCGTTCACCGCACCACCGCCACGGATGATGGCCACGGCATCCGGGAGCTCGGCCTCACGCGATCGCCGATCGTCGGCCCTTCCCCAGTCGGCCAGCGCCTCCAGCAGCACCGCGCGCACCTGTGCCGCAGCCCCTTCGCCCTGGAAGCGGCTGTGCGCGTAGGTGAAGCGGCACACTCCCTCGCGGTCGAGCCGGTCGGCCTCGGCCCGGAAGTCGCCCAGGCCCGCGGCGTCCTCGGGTGCGACGACGAGCACGCGGTTGAAGTCCCACGGCGCGGGCAGGGCCCGGTTCACCCCGTACAGGCCCTCGCGCTGCAGCCGCTGGCGGATCTCGCGACGGCGCGCTTCGAGGTCGCCGAGCGTGTACTCGGGATCGATCGCCTGCACCTCCAGGCTCAGGCCGTATTGCGGCTTGAAGACGGGCAGCACGCGCAGCAGCAGCTTGATGCCAGGGCCCACCTTGGCGCCCGTGGCGCACTCGAACTCGGGCAGGATGCGTGCGGCCATGCCCGCCCAGATGATCGCGGTGGCCTTGGCGGTGACGGTGCCGCGCGCATCGCGCTCGGAGACTTCCAGGTACACGTGCCCGCCGCGCAGCCGCGCGTCCACCACCTCCACGACCGTCCACACCCCTTCGCAGAAGGCCTGTGCCACGGCCCGGCCGACGGCGGCGAGCAGCTGCGACAAGGCCACCCCCTTGCGCGGCACGTCGACCTCGTAGGCCGGTGGCGGGGGCGCAGCCAGCGCGCGCGCCGCACTCGGCGCCGCCCCTTCCTCGGTGGCCGGCAGCCACGCCGCGAAGGGCGCGAGGTCGCGCCCGGGGGGCACGAACCAGCGCCGGACCTCGGCGTCCCAGCGTGCACCGAGGGCCTTCACGGCCTCGCGGTCGATGTAGCGGGTGATGAGGTAGGTGCCTTCGGGCATGGGGCGAGGTGCGAAGGGACGGCGCGACTGTAGCGTGCCCGGTGCCCGGTGCCTGGGCGTGGCCAGCGCGCCTGGGGGCCTTGGGGACACGTCGCTCGACCGATGGCTGCGCGTGCTGAACCCCGAGGCATCGGTGCGCATGGAAAGTCCCGGGTCGGGTCCTTCACGGAGGTGGTGCCCGTGCGCAACGAGAGTATCCGGTCGGCGTCCGGGTCGCCATGGTGGGCTCGCACGCTACCCGCGTTACGGGCCGAACTCGGTACGCCAGCAGCAGGGTTCGGGACCGGGTTCGGGACCGGGTTCGAGAGCGGCCTCGATACGGGCCTGGACTCCGCCACGGCCCGGGCCCGCATCCATCTGCACGGCGGCAACGAACTGCGCACGCGGGACCGGCACCCACCCCTGCTGGCTTACCTGCTGCGCTTCCGGCACCCGCTCGTGCTCCTGCTGCTGGGCGCCAGCGTCGTGTCGGCCGCGCTCGGCGATGTGGCCAGCGCCACGGTGATCGCGCTCATCATCGCGGGCAGCGTCACCCTCGACTTCGTGCAGGAACACCGCGCCGGGCAGGCAGCCGAGCGGCTGCGCGACGCCGTGCCGCTGATGGCGCGCGTGCGACGCGACGGACGATGGCAGAGACTGCCCGCCGCGCAACTCGTGCCGGGTGACGTCATCGAACTGTCCGCCGGCGACCTCGTGCCGGCCGATGCGCGCGTGCTCCAGGCGCGCGACTTCTTCGTTCGCCAGGCTGTGCTCACCGGGGAGTCTTTCCCGGTGGAAAAGCACCCGGGAGAGCTGACCGCACCGACGGGCGAAGCCCCTTCCACCTCCGCCTCCGACCTCGCCAGCGCCACGAACGCCGCCTTCATGGGCACCTCGGTGCTCAGCGGCAGCGCAACGCTGCTCGTGTGCGCCACGGGTCGCGCCACCACGCTTGGCGGCATCGCCGAGACCCTGCGCAGGGAACCCGGCCCCTCCGCATTCGAGCTCGGCACACGCCGCTTCGGGCTGCTGATCGTGCGGCTCACGTTCGTGCTCGTGATGACCGTCGTCGGGGTGCACATGCTCGCCGGACGCCCGGTGCACGAGACCTTTCTGTTCGCCGTCGCGCTCGCGGTGGGGCTCACGCCGGAGCTGCTGCCGATGATCGTCTCGGTGACGCTCGCCCGCGGCGCGCTGCGGCTGGCCGCGCAGCACGTGATCGTCAAGCGCCTGGCAGCCATCCAGAACCTGGGCAGCATGGACGTGCTGTGCACCGACAAGACGGGCACGCTCACCGAGGGCGCGGTGCGCCTGGACCGGCACGTGGACGCCGCCGGCCGCGACAGCTTCCGCGTGCTCGAGCTCGCGGTGCTCAACAGCCGTTTCGAATCCGGCCTGCGCAGCCCGCTGGACGACGCGATCCTCGCCCACGCCGAGGTCGACACCGCGGGCTGGACGAAGGTCGACGAGGTGCCTTTCGGCTTCGAGCGACGACGCGTGTCGGTGCTGCTCGAGCGCGGTGGGCAGCGGCTGATCGTCGTCAAGGGCGCCCCGGAGGACCTGCTGCGGCTGTGCACGCGCGTGGAAGACGGCGCGGCGCAGCAGCCGCTGGACGAGACGGTACGCTCGGCCCTGCACGCACAGTTCGAAGCCCTCAGCCGCGACGGCTACCGCGTGCTGGCCATCGCCTCGCGGCCGGTGGCACCGGACCATGCGCAAGCCGTCGTCGACGACGAAAGCGAACTCGTGCTCGCGGGCTTCGCCGCCTTCTTCGACCCGCCGAAGGACAGCGCGCGCGAGGCGCTCGCCCAGCTGCGCAGGTGCCACGTGCAGGTGAAGGTGCTCACTGGCGACAACGAGTGGGTCACGCGCCACGTGTGCGAGCAGGTGGGCCTGCGCGTCACGCACCTGCTCACGGGCGCGCAGGTCGAGCGGCTCGACGACCAGGCGCTCGCCGTGCAGGCGCAACGCACGCAGGCCTTCTGCCGCGTCACGCCGCAGCAGAAGAACCGCATCGTGGCGGCGCTGCGCCGGCACGGCCACGTGGTCGGGTTCCTCGGGGATGGCGTGAACGACGCGCCCGCGCTGCACGACGCGGACGTGGGCATCTCGGTGGACACCGCGGTGGACGTGGCCAAGGAGGCGGCCGACCTGATCCTGCTCAAGCGCGACCTCGGCGTGTTGCACGAGGGCGTGGTGGAAGGCCGGCGGACCTTTGCCAACGTGATGAAGTACATCATGATGGCCACGAGCTCGAACTTCGGGAACATGGCGAGCATGGCCGCGGCCTCGCTCTTCCTGCCGTTCCTGCCGATGCTGCCGGCGCAGATCCTGCTAAACAACCTGCTGTACGACGCCTCGGAGATCCCGATCCCGCGCGACGCGGTGGACGCCGAGGACGTGGCGCGCCCGCACGACTGGGACGCCGACTTCATCCGCCGCTTCATGCTCACGCTCGGCCCGGTCAGCTCCGTCTTCGACCTGCTGACCTTCGGCGTGCTGCTCGTGGTCTTTCAGGCGGGTGAGGCCCTCTTTCGCACCGGCTGGTTCATCGAGTCGATGGCCACACAGGTGCTCGTGATCTTCGTCATCCGCACGCGCGGCGCGCCCTGGCGCAGCCGGCCCGATGCGCGGCTGGCCGTGACCTCACTCGCGGTGGTGGCCACCGCGGTGCTGCTGCCCTTCACGCCGCTGGCGCCGTGGCTCGGCTTCACGCCACCGCCGGTGGAGCTGCTCGCGGCCATCGCGGTGATGGTGCTGGCCTACCTCGTGTGCGCGGAGCTGGCCAAGCGGTGGTTCTACGCGTCGTACGCGCGCGGGGGTCGCGAACGAAGGTCACCTGGGCTGTCGCACTGAGCGGTTCTCCTGGCCAAGCACGCCGCACGGGCACCAAGCTTGGTTACGATGGGACATCGTCCGAACATCACCCACCGGTTCTCACCGCGTGGTCTCGTCGATCTTCTTGTCGGTCTTCGCCACCCGCCCTCTCGGAGCCTCACATGCCTGCACGCATCCCGTCGTTGCCAGATTCCCTCGCTGCCGAGCGCGAACGCCAAGCCCCTGCGCGGCGGCACAGCTTGCGACGCACGCTGCTCGCCGCCTCCGCACTCGCGGGCCTGGCGCTGTGCGCCGGCCAGGCCTTCGCGCAGCCTTATCCGAACAAGCCCATCAAGCTCCTCGTCCCGCTCGGGGCCGGCAGCACGGCCGACATCGTCTCGCGCTATGCCGGGCAGGAACTGGCCAAGCTTCTCGGGCAGCCGGTGGTCATCGAGAACAAACCCGCGGCCGGCGGCACAGTGGCCATGGCCGAGCTTGCCCGTGCGGCCCCGGATGGCTACACGATCGCCTTCGCTTCGCAGGGCACGCTCGTGTTCAACCAGGCCATCTACTCCAAGCCCGGCTATGACTCGCTCAAGGATTTCCGCACCGTCGCCTTCGTGGGCGGGGTCTCCAACGTGATGGTGGTGCCGCCGGCGAGTGCGGCGCGCGTGCCGCTGGACGTGGCCAAGGCCGCGCGCGAGAAGCCCGGGCAGGTGATGTTCTCCTCGGGCGGCGCAGGCACCAGCCACCACCTGAGCGGGGTGCTGTTCGCGCGCAGCACCGGCACCGAGATGCAGCATGTGCCCTACAAGGGCGCCCCGCAGGGCATCATGGCCGTGATGAGCGGCGAGGTGGCGGTGGGCTTCTACAACACGCCCACCGTGATCTCCCAGATCAAGGACGGCAAGCTCAAGGCGCTGGGCGTGACGAGCCTGTCCCGCAGCCCGCTGCTGCCGGGCGTGCCCACGCTCGACGAGCAGGGCGTGAAGGGCTACGAGGTCAACACCTGGTTCGGTTTCGTCGCCCCGGCAGGCACACCCGACGACGTCGTGGAGCGCCTGAACACGGCCTTCAACCGCCTGTTCGCGAGCGCAGAGGCCAAGGAGAAGCTGCTGCCGATGGGCTTCGACCTCGCCCCGCCGATGACGGCAGCTGCATTCGCGAAGATCGTCGCCGATGACCTGACGCGCTGGGTGCCGGTCGTCAAGGCCTCGGGAGCCAAGGCCGACTGACCCAGCGCGCTGACGGGCACACTGACCGCCACACTGGCCGGCGCGCCGCCGCGCGTCGGCCACACGGCAGCGGTGCCAGCGCCGACTACAGCCCCAGCGCGTCGCCCACCAAGCGCCGCAGTTCGCGCTGCAGGCGCTCGCGAACAGGCGCCAGCGTGCGCGAGCGGATGCGGTTGTCGAGCTCGTAGGGGTCACGCTCGAGGTCGTACAGCTCGGAGAGCTCGCCGCCGCGCTCGCGGTTGATCCAGCGAATGTACTTGTAGCGGTCCGTGCGCACGGCCTTGTAGGTCATGCCCACGAGCCAGGGCATCGCCTGCTCGGCCCAGTACTCGACGAGGAAGCTGTGGCGCCAGCCGCCCGGGATGCGCGCGCGGCCGGCCGCGTCGAACACCGGCAGCAGCGAGCGCCCCTGCACCTGTGGCCCGGGGCGGCCGCCCGCAAGCTCGATGAAGGTGGGGGCCATGTCCTGGCAGATCGTGAGCGCGTCCGGCCGCGTGAGCGCCTTCACGCGGCGCGGGTAGCGCACGACGAAGGGGCTGCGGATGCCCTCCTCGTAGGCAAAGCGGCGCTCGGGCCCGAGGCCGTGCTCGCCGAAGAAGTAGCCGTTGTCGCCGAGGAAGACGATCACGGTGTCGTCGAGCTCGCCGCGGCGCTCGAGCAGTTCGAGGATCTGGCCGACCCCTTCGTCCACGGGCGCCATCATGCGCGCGCGCAGCCGGATCTCCTCCTGCGTGCCGGCCAGCAGCGCGCCGAGCACCGCCTGCGCGCGCTCGCCGCCCTTGAGCTCGAAGGCCTCGGCCCAGGCGGGCTTGCGGCGCACCACCTCGGCCGCGCTCATCACGTTCGGACGCATCGGGAAATGCGCATCGCGATACAGATCGCGGTGACGATCGGCCACGATGTAGCCGCCCTGCGCGGAGATGTTCAGCGTGCCGTCGGCCAGCTGCTCTGCATCGGGGTGCACGGCCTTGTGCGCGAAGAACAGGCTCCAGGGCTTGCTGCCCCGGCCGGGCTTCGGGCGCGCGTCGAGCCACTCCAGGGCGAGCCCGTTCATGATGTCGGTGATGTAGCCGCGGTGATCGCGGTACTCGCCGTCGTGGTTCAGCCGCGGGTCGCGGATGCGACCATGCCCGTCGTAGCTCACCCAGTGGTCGTAGCCCGGGCGCGGCTTGCCGTCGTTGCCCATGTGCCACTTGCCGATGTGCGCCGTCTCGTAGCCCAGGCGCTGCAGCTCGAGGTGGTAGTTCGGCAGCCGGTGGCTCATCGCGTCGCGCGCCACGTTGTCGATGATGCCGTGGCGGCTCGCGTACTGGCCGGTGACGATGCTTGCCCGGTTCGGGCTGCAGATCGGGGTCGTATGGAACGCCCGCTCGAACAGAGCCCCTTCTGCCGCCAGCCTGTCGATGTGCGGCGTGCGCATGTAGGGGTGACCCCCGGCGCCGAACTCGTCGAAGCGCAGGTCGTCGACGAGGATCACGAGGAAGTTGGGACGGCGCATGGTGGGCGGGCTCGTGCCAGTGGGGACCGGACGATTGTAGGCAGGAGACCGCCTGCCGATCAGGTTACGCACCTGCCCGCTCTGGGGCTCAGGCGCGTGTGCCTTGCGGATACAAGCCCCGCACCTGCCCGAACAGGCGCGTGAGCCCGAACAGCGTGTCCACGTGCGGCGTGGGCACGCCCACCCGCTGGCCGAGTTCGCGTACCGCCCCCACCAGCGCGTCGAGTTCGATCGCACGGCCGGCCTCGACGTCCTGCAGCATGGAGGTCTTGAAGGCCCCGAGTCGCGAAGTGATGGCGTGCCGGTCTTCGGGTTCTTGCGCGATCGGGCAGCCGATGCGTGCACCGACCGCCGCGGCCTCGCGCATCACCGCCGAGCAGAACTCACGCACGAGCGGGTCGGCCAGGATGCGATCGCCCGTGGCACCCGTGATGGCGCTCACCGGGTTCATCGTCAGGTTGCCCCAGAGCTTGTACCAGATGTCGTAGCGGACGTTGGCCGAGTGCGTGGCCTCGAAGCGCGCCGCCTGCAGCAGTTCGACCACCCGTTGCGCCCGCTCGCTGTGCCCACCCAGCGGCTCGCCGACGATCAACCCCTGGCCCATGCGGTGCTGCACCACACCGGGCTCGGAGGTGGAGGTGCTCGCGTGCACCACGCAGCCGAGCACATGCTCGAAAGGAACGGTCGCACCGACGACGCCCCCCGGGTCGACCGACTCCAAGGGCCCCTGCCCGGCCCCCTGCAGGCCCTGGCAGAACCACCAGGGCACGCCGTTCATGGCCGGCATGACGAGGGTATGCGGGCCCATCAGCGGCCCGATCCGTGTCGCCACCTCCGGCAAGGCCGGACCCTTGACCGCGACGATGACCAGTTCCTGCACGCCGAGCGCGCGCGCATCGTCGCTGGCCTGGGCTGGCACCTGCACCAGGCTGGCGCCTTCGTGCAGCCGCCAGCCGTGCACGCGCAGTGCCGCAAGCGTGGTGCCCCGCGCCAGCACACTGACCTGTGCCTGCCCCGATTGCGCAAGACGCGCGCCGATGAAGCCGCCGATCGCGCCGGCACCCACGATGCAGACCTTCATGTGGAGTGTCTCCTTCGAGTCACGGATTGTTTCCGCTCGGAAAAGTGCAGCGCCATTGTCATCGCCGCGCACCGCCGCCGCGTTGTCGCTTCAGGTGCCTGGCACCCATCGAACCCTAAGGAGTGCCGCGATGCCTCAGTGGATGCAACCCGTCCGACCCCTTGCCGCGCGCCGCGTGGCTGCCGCGACGCTGGTGGCCTTGGTGGCCCTGGCCACTGCCCCCGCCCACGCCGACCCCTACGGGCGACACCGTGGCGGCCATCACCATCACCACCGCGGCTGGAATGGGTGGGTGCCTTTGGTGGGTGCAGTCGTGCTCGGGGCCGCGGCAGCCCAGATCGCCGCGGCCCAGACCCCACCCCAGACCATCGTGCTGCCGCCGGCTCCGCCGCCGCCCTTGCCCGTGGCGGTCGTGCCGGTGGTGCCCGCGCCGCCCGCGCTGCCCGTGCCGGTCGCTCCCGCGCCGCACGCGGGAGCGGTCACCGAATGGATCATCTACCCGCGCCATGGCCAGCCGCCCGCGCAGCTCGAAGCCGACCGGCTCGCCTGCCAGCAGTGGGCCGTGACCGTTCCCGGCGCCTGGGGCCACCCCGCCGTGCTGCGCCGCGCCGAGGCAGCGTGCCTGGACGGGCGGGGTTACACGGTCCGCTGACGCCCCACGCACGATCGCTGGCCCCGCGCGGGGCCGCGGTCAGCCCGGGGTTCGCGCGGACGTGGCCGAAGAAGCGACGCCCAGCAATCCCTCCAGCTCATCCATCAGCCGCTCCATGTGCCGGGCGAGCGCCTGGTACGGCAGTGGGCTGTCCATGTCCAGGCCCGCGTCCTTGAGCAGAGGCACCGGGTGGCGCGAGCCACCGGCGCGCAGCACGCTGAGGTAGGTCTCGCGCGCGGCCGGCGCACCGGTGAGCAGCTGCTGCGTGAAGTGCGTGGCCGCGGCCATGCTCGTGGCGTACTGGTAGACGTAGAACGGGCGGTGGAAGTGCGGGATGAACGCCCACTCGGTGCACACCACGGGGTCGATTCGCATCACGCCAGCCGCCTCGCCGTGGTACCTGCGCAGCAGCTCGCAGTACATCCGCGTCATGCGCGCCCCGGAGAGTGCCTCGCCGCGCTGCACCGCGTCGTGCGTGGCGAGCTCGAACTCGGCGAACATCGCCTGGCGGAAGAAGGCGCCACGGATGCGGTCGATGGCTTCGCCGAGGTAGAAGATGCGCTCCTCGCGCGTCTTCGCCGTCTTCTGCACGTGGTCGGCCAGCAGCAGCTCGTGCGTGAAGGCGGCGATCTCGGCGATGAAGAGCGGGTAGCCCGCCGTCTCGAAGGGCTGCGCACCGTTGGCCTGCAGCGTGTGCATGCCGTGACCCCACTCGTGCGCGAAGGTGCTCACGCTGTCGAAGGTGTCCTGGTGGTTCAGGAAGATGAGCGGCACCTGGCCGTACACGCCGCTCTGGTAGGCGCCCGAGCTCTTGCCCGGGGCCGGGTAGACGTGCATCGTGCGCGCCCCGAGCGCCTCGCGCAGCTGCTGCTGGTAGGCGGCCCCGAGCGGCGCCACTGCGGCGAGCGTGAGCGCAGCCGCGTCCTCCGGGCTGTAGCGGCGCGGCGCGGTCACGAGGTCGGGGTAGAGGTCGTGGTAGGCGAGGTCGGGCAGCGCGAGCATCCGCTGGCGCAGCTTCAGGTAGCGGTGCAGCGTGGGCAGCGCCCGGTTCGTCTCGGCCACGAGCGTGCGGTAGACGCTCTCGGGAATGGCATCGCTCGCCAGGCTGGCGGCCACGGCGCTCGGGTGCTGGCGCAGCCGCGCCTGCGCCACGCCGAGTTCCACGCGCTGCGCGAGCGCCGCGCCGAGGCTGCCCTGGAAGCGCGCGTAGGTGGTGAAGAAGGCCTCGAAGGCCTGCTGCCGCACCCGCCGGTCGGGGTGCACGCGCATCGCCTGGTAGCCGATGTTGTCCACACGCACCGGCTGGCCGCCCACGGCGAGAGTGGGCCATTCGATGTCGGTGGTGACGAGCAGCGTGCGGATCTGCGTCGTGGCGCCCAGCGTGGGCCCCACCGCTGCCAGCGCCGTCTCGGCCTCGGGCCCGAGGCGGTGGCGCGCGAGGCGCTGCACCTCCTGGATGCGCACGCGGTGCCGCGCGAGGCCCGGCTCGGCTTGCAGGAAGGCCTCCAGCCGTTCGGCCCCGATGCCACGCAACGCGCTGTCCACCCACGCGGTGGCGCTGGCGATGCGTCCGGCCACCGCCCGCGCCTGGCCACTGCGCTCCTGGTGGCGCGGGTCGCGGTTGTCGGTGCTCGCCAGCGCGCTCGCGTAGGTGCCCAGGCGGCGCAACCTCTGGTTCACGGCCGATAGCCGGTCGAGTGCCGCGCGCAGGCTCGCCGCGTCGCGACCGAAGCCCTCGCGCAGGGCCGCCAGTTGCGGCACCTCCGCCAGCAGCGCCTGGCGCTCGGCTTCCCAGGCTGCGTCGTCGCGAAAGAGGGTGGACAGGTCCCACACGTAGCGGGGGTCGGGGGTCGATGCGCCGCCACGGGCAGACGGCCCCGCCACGCCGGGCGCGTCGCTGTCGAACACCGTGCCCTCGGCGTGCACGGACGCGACGAGCGTGAACCCCAGCACGACAGCGGCGACAGGGGAGAAGGCGAGGCGAAACATCGGCATGGGGTCACGGGACGAACGACGAGGCGGCGGATTCTGATGCGACGGTCTGCCCGACGAAGACGTGTGGGCATCGATGCCCGCTGCGTTCACCGGCGTGCGCGGCGCCTGGGATGCGTCGTCCGCAGCTTGTGCGCGCTCACGGCCCGCGGGCAACCTCGACGAGATCGCGGGGATGCAGGGCCAGCCCCGGGTCGCTCTGCAGGTGCTCGACGGCCCAGTCGACGAAGCAGCGCACCCGCATCGACAGCTGCCGGCTCGAGGGATACAGCACATGCACGGACCTCTGCCCAGCCGTCCACTCCGACAGCACAGGCACCAGTTCGCCGCGCCTGACGAGTGACCGCACGGCAAAGGGTGCCGCCACGACGATGCCCGCGCCCCCTGCCGCGGCCGCGACCGCGGCATCGCCGTCGTCGAAGGCGAGAGCGCTCACGCCCGGTACGTCGACCGCGCGCCCGTCGGCGTGGACAAGCCGCCAGGTTTCGACACCGCCCCCACGTGACGCCATCCAGCCCAGCCGGGGTCGATCGACCAAGGCGTCCGGCCCGTCTGGCAGGCCATCCCGGGCCAGGTACTGCGGGGACGCGTAGAGCCCGAGATGCACGCTGCACACGCGCCGTGCCACGTGGCCGGCATCGGGCAGCTCCCCGCCGCGGATCGCGCAGTCGATCCCGTCTTCCAGCAAGTGGCTGATGCGGTCGCTGCTGCCCAGGTGCACCGTGAGCTGGGGGTAGCGGCGGTGGAAGTCGCCAAGCGCTGGCGCGAGCACATGCCGCGCGATGGCCGCCACGGCCTCGACGCGCAGATGGCCACGGGGCTGACCGTGCCGGCCGCGCAGTGCCTGCTCAGCTTCGTCGAGCTCGGCCAGCAGGCGCGCGCATCGCGCGTGGTACGCACGCCCGTCGTCGGTCAGACGCAGCGCCCGCGTGGTGCGCTCGAGCAGCCGCACCCCGAGCGCCGACTCCAGGTCCTGCAGCCGTTGCGAGGCTCGCGCCTTGGGAATGCCCAGGCGCTCGGCAGCACGCGTGAAGCTGCCGGCCTCCACGATCTGAACGAACGTCTGCAGCGCACTGAGCTTGTCCATATTTGTTCGCTTTTGATTGACAGTTATGTCTTTTATATCCTATTTATTTCCACATTCCCACATCAAACAATGCGGCCCGGGCCCGTTCCTCTCCTCACCCTCAGGACCACACCATGAACCCGAACACCACCCGTTCAGTCGATCTCACCCGCCGCAGCCTGACCCTTGCCACCGGCGCACTGGCGGCCGCCGCCGTAGCGGTTGGCGCCCCGCCCGCGGCAGCGGCGACCCTGCCTGGCGCCGACTCCCCCGAGGGCGTTGCCCAGGCCTTCGCTCGCGCCTTCAACGCCCGCGACCTGGACGCCCTGCTCGCGCTGTACCCGCAAGGCAGCGTGTTCGTGCCCGCGCCCGGCCAGCCGCTGACCTCGCACGACGCGATGCGGCAGGCCCTGCAGGGCTTCCTCGCCATCGGGCTGCCCATCACGTTGACGGTGCGCCATGCCTACGCGTCAGGCGACACCGCACTGCTGGTGGTGGACTGGGCCTTGCGCGGCACCGGCGCGGACGGCCGCCGGGTCGATCTCGTCGGCACCGGCACCGACATCGTGCGGCGGGATCCGGCAGGCCGCTGGCACTACGCCGTGGACAACCCCTTCGGCGGCCTGAAGCCCGCTCCCTGACCCCGCCACCCGGGCTCGCCCACCGATTCAGGAGAACAACCGTGATCCACCACGTGTCGATCCCCGCCCACGACCCTCGTCACGTTGCCGAGGTGCTGGTCGAACTCTTCGAAGGCACGCTCACCGGCTTCGGGCCCTGGCACAACTCCTGGATCGCCTGGGCCGGTGACGGGCACGGCACCGCCATCGAGGTCTACCCCAGGGGCACCGAGATGCTGCCCGACCCCGGAGCAGGCCAAGCCCGCTTCCGCCCGACATCGCCTGCCTCGCCCTACACCGCCACGCACGCGGCGGTGTCGGTCGCGCGCAGCCGCGAGGAGATCTTCACGCTCGCACGCCGCGAGGGCTGGCGCACCATCGAACTGCCGCGCGGCCCCAACCGCGTGATCGAGTTCTGGGTCGAGAACGCGGTGCTGCTCGAACTGATGACGCCGCAGATGACCGCCGACTACGTCAGGGCCATGGCCACCGCCTTCGGCCGCACGGGCACCCAGGCGAGTTCGGCGAACTCCGCCTCGCGGGCGATCACCCGCTTCGCACGCCAACAGCCCTGATGGCATCGACCGATGCCGGTCCATGCCAGACTGCAGCCCTCCTGTTGTGTGCCGCCTGTCGCGCCCCTGCGCGAGCCCGACCCCCATGCTCTACGCCGCGTTGAAGACCCTCCATGTGCTGGCCATCGTCGTCTGGGTGGGCGGCATGGTGTTCGCCCACTTCTTCCTGCGCCCGGCGGCGGCCCGGCTCGAGCCGCCGGTGCGGCTGCGGCTCATGCACGACGTGCTGGGCCGCTTCTTCCAGGCCGTGCTCGTGGCGTCGCTGCTCGCGCTGGCCAGCGGCGTGTGGATGCTCGGCCGCACCGCCAGGCAGGTCGTGCAATCTGGGGGCAGCTTCGACATGCCCTTTGCCTGGACCGTGATGACCGCCCTGGGCGTGGCGATGGTGGCGATCTTCCTGCATATCCGTTTCGCGCTGTACAGGCGACTCGACCACGCCGTGACGGCCGAGCAGTGGTCGGCGGGGGCCGAGGCGCTCGCGAAGATCCGCAGCTGGGTGGCCGTCAACCTGGGCCTGGGCACGCTGGTGCTGCTGGTGACGCTGCTGCGCGGCGCGGGCTGAGCGGCGCGCCCCGAAGACTGCGCACCCGCAGCAGCGGCGCCTGTCCGGGAGCTGTCTGCACGGGCCACCACGCCCTCACCACGGGATGCGCTGCCCGTCGTAGGCGAGGAAGCAGCCGCTGTCCTCGGGCCGCAGATCGCCCAGGGCACGCAGCATCCAGGCTGCCGCCTCGGCCGGCTCGCGGCCGATCTCCTCGCCACGGAAAGGCCGCGACAGCGCGGACCTCACCGTGCCCGGATGCAGCGCCACCAGCACCGCACCTGGGTGGGTGCGGCGCAGCTCGATGGCGGCCGTCTTCACGAGCATGTTGAGCGCCGCCTTGGAGGCACGGTAGCTGTACCAGCCGCCCAGCCGGTTGTCGCCCACGCTGCCCACCCTGGCGGACAGCAGGGCCATGACGCTGCGCTGGCGATCGAGCAGAGGCGCGAAGTGGCGCAACACGAGCGCCGGCCCGAAGGTGTTGAGCCGAAAGATCTCCTCCATCGCCTCCAGCCTCAGGTCCGCCAACCGCTTCTCGGGCAGGGCGGCTGCGGTGTGTAGCGCGCCCGTGGCCACGATCACCATGCGAAACGGCGCGTGCCCTCGCAGCTCCTCGGCCGCCGCCGCCACGCTCGCGGGGTCCGTGTAGTCCAGCCCTGGCACGCTGCCGCGCGCCAGCGCATGCACGCGCGCGCAGGACGGGTCGGCCCGCAGAGCCTCGACGAAAGCCGAGCCGATAGCCCCGCCTGCGCCGATGACGAGGGCGTGCAGGGGGTTCAAGGCGCAGTGGGGCATCGCCGTGGCCAGGCTCAGGCGACGGCCCCACCGGCGATGCGTGCGTCCGCGCCCTCGTGTGTCAACGCCACCTCGAGCGCCAGGCGCACGCCGCGCACCAGTTCGGCCAGCGGCAGCGTGGGCAGCCCCGGGTGGGCGGCGCCCTGGGTGTCCAGCAGCGGCACATGCACGAAGCCGCTGCGCACGCCCTTGTCGGCCAGCCGGTTCTGCAGGCCGTAGAAGACGTGGTTGCACACGAACGTCCCGGCTGTCTGGGACACCCCTGCCGGCAACCCGGCTTCGCGCAGGGCCGCCACGATCGCCTTCACCGGCAGCGTGCTGAACCAGGCGGCCGGGCCGCCCTCCACCACCGGCACGTCCACCGGCTGCGCGCCAGCGTTGTCGGCGATGCGCGCATCGTCGATGTTGACCGCCACACGCTCCACCGAGATCTCGCCGCGGCCGGCTGCCAGCCCGAGCGCGAGCACGAGCACCGGAGAGGTCGCGGCCAGGGCCTCGTCGAGCACCTGCAAGGCGCGCCCGAACACACAAGGCAGCTCCACCGCGTGCACGGTGGCATGCGCCACGCGCTGGCCCTGCAGCGCGCGGCACACGAGGGCACTTGGATTGACCGGATCACCGCCGAAGGGCTCGAAGCCGGTGAGGAGGATACGGGGGGTGTCGGTGGCCACGCCCGGATTGTCTGCCACGGGAAACGGGTTGTCCCGGCTGCCGCGCAACGCACGCGAAACGCCGCGTCCCGATGATGCCGGGCGATGTGTTCATCCGTACGTCGCGCCCCTGCACCCGCCCGCAGACCGGGCCGCTCGCTCATCGAACTCCTGGTCGGCCTGTCCATCATGGGCGTGGCCCTGGGCGTGGCCGTGCGGATGTCCCCGCAGATGGGCCACGCCACGCGTGTGGAGACCCTGAGCCACGAGCTTCAGGCCGCCATGCGCTACGCGCGCAGCGAAGCGACCTCGCGGGGCATGCGCGTAGCCCTGTGCCCCACGGCCGAACCCCTGGCGCCGACTCCCGCGTGTTCGGCCCATGCCGGCCTGAACCGAGGCTGGCTCGTCTTCGTCGATGACGTACGGGTCACGGGCAACACACCTGGTGCATTCGAGCCGTCGCGCGACAGGCTGTTGCGCGTCGTGCGGGGTGACGATGCCGTCTCCGTGACCGGCAGCCATGCCGATCTCGCCGCCTGGCTCGCCTACGACGCCCGGGGCATGCTGCTCGGGCCCAGCGGGTGGCTCGCCACCGAAATCATGTTCTGCCTGAACGGCATGGCCAGCGCGGTCCAGCTGGGAACAGACGGCTCCACGGCCATCCGGTCCGGGCGATGCTGAGGCCTTAGCGGCCGCTCGGCTGGCGACCCCGCATCGGCAGCGCGCGGCCGGCGCGAAAGTCCCGCGGTGCCACGCCGTAGCGCCGTCGGAACTGTTCACCGAAGTTGGACAGCGTCGGGAAGCCGCAGGCCTGTGCGATCCAGGCGACCGGCTCGGCGCCCTGGATCAGGCGCAGCGCCGCCCAGCCGCAGCGTGCGTCATTGACATAGGCGGTGAAGCTCTTGCCCACCTCGCGCTGAAAGAAGCGGCCGAACGCCGCTGGGCTGACATGCGCGACGGCAGCCGCGTCCCGCACCGACAGTTCCTCGGCCAGATGCGCTTCGATCCAGTTCAGCACGCGGTCGATGCGCTGCCGGCCGCCCCCGACCCGCCGCACGGGGAGGGTCGTGGCGCAAAGGGGCGCCGACAGCGCACGCAGATCCGCAGGGCCTGCCAGCAGACAGTCCAGCACCTCGATGAAGAGCGCCACCCGGCGCTGCGGGGAAGCCCCGGGCAGGCGTGCCAGCAGAGCTTGAACCTCCGCACGGGTATGGCTGCGCACTTCCAGGCCGGGGGCGGCCTGCGCCAGCAGCGGCGCTACCGCGCGCAGCTCCGGCAGCGCGCAGCGCTGCAGCCAGTCAGGCGGAAACTGCAGTACCGTGGCCGCGCATCCCACGGTTGCCTGCGAACCCCGGCTGGTCCACAGGTGCGGCGTCTCGCTGCCCACCAGCACCAGGTCGCCGTCGAAGAAGGGTTCCACGCTGTCGCCCACCCAACGCAGGCCGTGCCCGCGTTCGATCCAGGTCAGCTCGAAGTGCCCGTGGCGATGCAAGCCGCCGTCGAAGGCGGGCAGAGCCAGGTGCAGGCAGCGCAGCGACTCGTCGGCCTCGGGGATGGGCTCGCGGATGATCCTCATGGCGACTCACGTGCGGGGAGACACCCGGCTTGCGCGAGGCATTGAAGCTTGAAAACCGTCAGTACCGGTGAGCAGACAGGCTGCTTCCGGCTTGATTGCCGCACAGACTAACGGTTTTCAGTCTTCGATGGCAGCAGATGGGCAGCAGCTGATGGCGTGGCCCCCACCGTGCCGGGGCAGCCGCTTCATCCAGACGCCCTGTTCACCCCACCCCGCCCATGACCGACACCACCGTCTGGCCCGATCTCGACAGCCCCTACGCGCTGCAGCCCGCGCAGATCCAGGCCTTCCGCCGCGACGGCTGCATCAAGCTCGCGCAGGTCCTCTCGCCGGCCACGCTGGCCCACTTCGGGGGCGAGATCACCCAGCTCACCCTGTTGCTCAACACCGAGAGCCGCCCGCTGTTCGAACGCGGCACCTACGACCGTGCGTTCCTGCAGGTGATGAACCTGTGGGAGCGCAGCGCGGTCGTGGCCCGCTTCGTGATGGGGCAGCGGCTGGCGCGCATCGCCGCCGAGTTGCTGGGCGTGCGCGGCGTACGCCTCTACCACGACCAGAGCCTGTACAAGGAGCCCGGCGGCGGCATCACGCCCGCGCACGCCGACCAGTACTACTGGCCTCTGGCCAGCGACCGCACCGTGACGGCGTGGATCCCGCTGCAGGCGGTGCCCGTCGAGATGGGCCCGCTTGGCTTCTACGCCGGCAGCCAGCGCGTGGCCTTCGGGCGCGAGCTGGGCATCAGCGACGAGAGCGAGGCCTGCATCAGCGAGAACATGGCCCGCCACGGCCTTGCCTTCGAGGTGGGTGCCTTCGAGCTGGGCGACGTGAGTTTCCACATGGGCTGGACCTTCCACAAGGCCGGGCCCAACACCAGCACGCAGCCGCGCTCGGTGATGACGGTGATCTACATGGACGCCGACATGCGGGTGCTGCCCGCGCTCAACGCGGTCCAGGCCAACGACCGCGACCAGTGGTGCCCCGGTGTGCGCGAGGGCGAGGCCATCGCCACACGCAAGAACCCGGTGATCTGGGACCGGCCCTCGACAGCATGAGCCCGTTGGCGCGCGACCTCGCACGCTGCCTGCCGGCCATGGCCGTGGCCCTGGCCGCGGTGACAGCGGCCGTACCGGCCGGCGCGGCAGGGCTCGGCGACCTCACGCGCCACGTCGACCCCTTCATCGGCACCGACGGCACCGGCCACGTCACGCCCGCGGCGACGGTGCCCGTCGGCATGGTCGCGCCCGGCCCCGACCACGCCGACCGCGGCTGGAGCTACAGCAGCGGTTACCAGTACCGCGCACCGCGCGTGCTCGGCTTTTCCAACACGCGCATCAGCGGCGCGGGCATCCCCGAACTGGGCGACGTGCTCCTGATGCCCGCCGCCGGGATACGCTGGACGGCACGCGCCGCAACCTGGCCGCGGACGCCGACACGCCTTTCGACGTCGTGCGTGCCGCCGCCGATGCGCAGTGGCAGCGGCTGCTGTCGCGCATCGAGATCGACGCCGATGCACGCTTCAAGACGATCTTCTACTCGGCCCTGTACCGCACGCTGCTGCACCCCAGCGACATCGCCGATGCAGACGGCCGCGTGCGAGGCCCCACGGGCCAGGTGATGGCCGCGCCGGGCGGCGTGTACTACAGCACCCTGAGCCCGTGGGACACGTTCCGAGGCGTGCATCCGCTCCTCACGCTGCTGGTGCCCGAACGCGTGCCCGGCTTCATCCAGACGATGCTGGCCCACCACCGTGCGCAGGGCTACCTGCCGCTGTGGACGGCCTGGGGCCGCGAGACGCACACGATGATCGGCAACCCGGCGCTGCCGGTCATCGCCGACGCGGTAGCCAAGGGCTTGCACCGCCGGGACACGGGTTTCGACCTGCAGGCCGCGCTCCAGGCGATGGTCGAGACGTCGACGCTGCCGCGGCCCCAGGCGCCCGAGTGGGCGCAGCGCAGCTGGGACGACTACGAACGGTTCGGCTTCATCCCGTTGGACCGCATCGGCACCGAATCGGTGAGCAAGACGCTGGAGCTGGGCATCGGCGATGACGCCGTGGCCCGCGTGGCCCGCGCGGCGGACCGACCTGATGTGGCCGAGCGCTTCGCGCGCCGCGCCCGGGGCTGGCGCCAACTGTGGGACGCACAGACGCAGACGATGCGGGGCCGGGACAGCGCCGGCCGCTGGCGCGAGCCCTTCGACCCCCTGGTGCCCACCAGCCCGATGAACAACCCGGGCGACTACACCGAGGCCAATGCCTGGCAGTACACGCTGACGCCGGCGCTGCACGACCCGGCCGGCCTCGTGGCGCAGATGGGCGGTGCAGCGGCCTTCGAGGCCTGGCTCGACCGCTTCTTCAGCCTGCGCGCGCCGGGCGACAACAAGCATCTGGGGCAGGAGACGATGATCGGCCAATACGCCCACGGCAACGAGCCCAGCCACCACATCGCGTACCTGTATGCCTGGACGGCATCGCCCGGGAAGGGGCAGGCGCTGATCCGCCGCATCGTGCACGGCTTCTATGGCAGCGGTCCGGACGGCATCATCGGCAACGACGACTGCGGGCAGATGAGTGCCTGGCTGGTGCTGTCCACGCTGGGCTTCTACCCGGTCGTGCCGGCCTCGGGAACCTACGTCGCGGTCGCGAAGCTGGTGCGGCGAGCCGCGCTGGCGCGGGCCGACGGCGCGCGGCTCGTGATCGTGCCGGGCCAGCGCCCTGGCGTGTGGCTGGACGGGCTGCGTGTGGACTCCCGGGCGCTGCCGCACGCGGCGTTGCTGCAGGCGCGCCGGCTGGAGGTGGGACCTGCCCGATGAACGGCCACCTGCCTGGCACCTTCGTTGGCGCCGAGCGCGGGGCGGGCGGCACGGCGGTTCACTCGCGCCTGGCCGTCTCCAGCAACCACTCGCGAAACACCGACACCCTTTCCAGCTTCGCCTTCTCGCTGGTGCTGACCACGTAGTAGGAAGACAGGATGGGCTTGACCCAGCCTGGAAAGGGCGCCACCAGGCGGCCGGCTTGCAGGTGATCGTGCACCAGCATGCTGCGGCCCAGCACCATGCCGCCGCCGGCCATGGCAGCGCGCAGGATCAGCAAGGGGTCCGAGAACTTCGGCCCGCTCGCGACGTCGCTGGCTGCCATGCCCACTTCCTCCAGCCACAGCTCCCATGACATCCAGGGCTCGTGCACCATGCGCACGGTGGAGTTCAACAGCGTGAACGAGGCCAGGTCACGCGGCTCGTAGTCGCCGATCCGGCGCTTCAGCAGCGAAGGGCTGCACACGGGCGTGACGGTTTCCGTGGAAAGAAGGTCGGCCCGCAGGTCCTTGCCGAAGCCGCCGCGCCCGAAACGGATGGCCACGTCCACTTCGTCGCCCGCCAGGTCCGCCATCCGGTAGTCGGTCTGGATCAGCACATCCACGTCGGGCCAGCGGGCCCGGAAGTCCACCAGCCGTGGCATCAGCCACTCCTGCGTGAACGAAGGCAGCGCGCTCACCTGCAGCACCTGCGCAGCCGCCTGTGCAGGTCGTGGCAGGAGCGTCATCGCGGATTCGAAATGCTCAAATCCCGCGGAGATCGAGGGGAATATCGCATGGCCCTGCGGCGTGAGGGCCAGGCCGTTGGCCAGGCGCTCGAACAGCAGGCACCCCAGGTGCTCCTCCAGGAGCTTGATCTGGTGGCTCACGGCGGTCTGGGTCACGAACAGCTCTTGCGCCGCCCGGGCAAAGCTGCCGAGCCGCGCCGCAGCCTCGAAGGCCTTGAGCGCCTTCAGTGGCGGCAGTCGCTTGCGGCGGGTCACTCGCGGCGCAGCACCGGAAACCGTCGGCGTAGCCGGTGCGGTGTGGGGCGCAGCCCGAGATTTTTGAATGCCAAGACCCATTATTTGTCAGCCCGTGAAGGCTTCACTCGCAGGGGGTGTGCACCTATCCTAAGGCAGAGCCGACGCGCCATGCCACCCCACCCGCCCGGGTGGCCAGGTCGTCTGGCGAAGCAGGAACCTTCGATGAATCCGGCGCCGCGTGAGATGGAGCTGACTGTCAATGGCGCATCGTGCCGCGTGCAGGCCCGCGGCAGCGACAGCCTGGCCCAGGTGCTGCGCGAGCAGCTGCACCTGACCGGCACCAAGATCGGATGCAACGCCGGCGAGTGCGGAGCGTGCACCGTGTTGCTGGACGGACGCGCCGTGTGCGCCTGCCTGGTGCCGGCGCAGCGGGCAGCCGGCGCGCAAGTGCACACCATCGAATCCCAGGTAGACGGCAGCGGACAGCTGTCGGCCATCCAGCAGGTCCTGGTGGCCCACGGCGCCTTTCAGTGCGGTTTCTGCACCCCGGGCGTGGTGATGTCGCTGTCGGCCCTGTTCGCCGAATGCCCCTCGCCCAGCGAGCATGCGATCCGCGTGGCCTTGCAGGGCAACGTGTGCCGCTGCAGCGGCTACGTGCGCATTATCGAAGCGGCCAAGGCCTTGGCACGGGGCCCGGCCGGATGAACATGCGCCACATCGGCAAGGCCCCGGCACCGCAGAAGGAGGCCCTGGCCAAGGTCACCGGCCGCGCCGTCTACACGCACGACTTCACCCTGCCTGGCATGCTGTGGGGCGCGGTGCTGCGCAGCCCCCATCCGCACGCACGCATCGTGTCCATCGACACTTCCCGCGCCGCTGCGATGCCGGGTGTGAGGGCCATCCTCACTGGCGAGCAGGCCACCGTGCGCTACCTGCACATGAGCCCGCGCTACGCGGACCGCTACCCCTTCGCGAGGGAGGTGGTGCGCTTCGTGGGCGAGGAGGTGGCGGCGGTGGCGGCCGATTCGCTGGAGCAGGCCCAAGCCGCCGCCGCCGCCATCGAGGTCGCCTACGAGCCGCTCGAGCCCGTGTACGACGTGCACGCCGCACTCGCAGCCGGCGCACCGGTGATCCACCAGCGCGAGGGCCTGCCGCCCAACGTCGCGCAGCACACCTTCGCCACCTGGGGCGACGCGGCAGCCGCCTTCGTGCAAGCCGCGTACACGGTGGAGGGCACCTACTCGCATGGCGTGGTGGTGCCGGTGTGCATGGAGACCAACGCGGTGGTGGCCCGGTGGGACGAGGCGCAGCAGCGCATGGAGGTCTGGGCCGGCACGCAGTCCCCGTTCTTCGTGCGCAAGGAGCTGGCGCACATCCTGGGACTGGAGCGTACCCAGGTGCGCGTGCACGCAATCGAGATCGGCGGCGGGTTTGGCGGCAAGTCGCAGGCGCCGGAGCCGATCGGCATCGCCGCGCTGCTCTCACGCGTGGCGCGGGCGCCGGTGAAGATCGTGCTGTCGCGCAAGGAAGAGTTCATCAGCGGCAAGACCGACCACGCCAAGACCATGACGCTCGCCACCGCCGTGGACGCCACGGGCAGGATCCTGGCGCGGCGCAACCACTACCTGGTGGACAACGGCGCCTTCTCCCACATGGGCCCCGCCTATGTGTCGGCCGTCCGGCAGCGCACCGCCAACCTCTACCGGGTGGGTGCGGTGGAGTTCGACGGCAAGCTCGTCTACACCAACAAGGTTTCGGGCGGCTCCTACCGCGGCATGGGTGCGCCGCACATCATCTGGGCGCTGGAAACGCAAGTCGACGAACTGGCGGAGACGCTGGGCAAGGACCCCATCGCCTACCGCATCGAGATCGCCAACCAACCGGGCGACGTCACGCCGCAGGGCTTCGAGATCTCCACCTGCGGCCTGGCCGACTGCCTGCGCGAGGTAGAGCGCCGCATCGGGTGGCAGGACAAGCGCCACAACCCCAAGCCCTGGCGCGGCGTGGGCGTGGCGGCGATGATCAACCCGAGCGTGGGCATCCTCTACACCGAGGGGAACTTCGCCAACGTGAGCCTGGAGCTGCGGCCGGACGGGCGCTTCCTGCTCGCCACGCAGAACGCCGACTGCGGCACCTGGCAGAACACCACGCTCGCGCAGTTCGTGGCGCAGTCGCTCGACCTGGACGTGAACGCCATCGACGTGCTCCACATGGACACCGACGACGCGCCCGACGACCTGGGCAGCGCCGCTTCGCGCGTGACCTTCATGGCCGGCGCAGCCGCCATCGACGCTGCGAATGTGCTCATGACCCGGGTGCGCGAGTGCCTGCTGGCACAGCGCGGCGTGGCGGCCGAAGCCGTCCGCTTCATCGACGACGGCGTGCGCATCGGCGACACCGAGCACCTCGGGTGGGCCGAGGTCGCAGCCCTCGCCGGCCCGCTCAAGGTCAATGGCCACCACAAGCTCGACCAGCCCTACCCCGACCCGAAAACGGGCTACGGCAACTACTCGGCCACCTACGCGTTCGGCGCCCAGGCGGCCGAGGTGGAGGTGGACCCCGAGACCGGCCACGTGAAGGTGCTCAAGGTGGTGGCCGTGCAGGACGTCGGCCGCGTGATCAACGAAGCCTCGCTCGACGGGCAGATGCACGGCGGCATCGTGCAGGGTATCGGCATGGCCCTGACGGAAGACCTCGTGTTCGACCATGGCCGGCCGGTCAACACCTCGCTCATCAACTACCGGGTGCCTCGCATCTTCGAAGCCACCGAGATCGAGACCGCCTACGTCGAGACCGACGATCCGCGCGGCCCGCTGGGCGCGAAGTCCAGCGGCGAGGTGTCCATCAACCCGACCGTGGCCGCCATCGCCAACGCGGTGGCGCATGCCACCGGCATCCGCTTTCGCTCGCTGCCGATCACGCCCCACAAGATGCTGGCGGCGCTGCGGCGCAAGCAGGGGCACCAGGCCGAGCTGCGCCCGTGGCTGCGCCCCTACAACCTGGAGGTGGCCGCCGCACGCAGCCTGTACCCGCGGGGGCTGTTCCCTGCGATGAAGAAGCTCGGCGAGAGCTTCGCCCGCCCCAAGCCGCGCGTGACCACCTGGGACTACGCGCGCGCCGACGACGTGGCGCAGGCGCTGCAGCTGCTGCGCACGCCCGGCAAACGCGTCAAGCTGATGGCGGGTGGCACCGACGTACAGCCAGGCATCCGGCAAGGCGTGTATGCGCCGGAGCTCGTCATCGACATCTCGCGCACCGCCGGGCTGGGCGGCATCGCCATCGGCGAGCAGCTCATCCGCATCGGTGCGGCCGTCACGCTGAGCGAACTCGCGGCGCACGAGGAACTGCGCGAGCTCGTGCCCGGCCTGTGCGAAGCCGCCGACCTCATCGCCACGCGCCAGATCCGCAACGTGGCCACGGTGGCAGGAGACCTGTCGCAGGAGAAACGCTGCTGGTTCTTCCGCAGTGCCTTGCCCTGCTACAAGAACGGCGGCGCGTCGTGCCCCTGCTATGCGGTGATGGGAGACAGCCGGCACCACGCCATCCTCGGCGCAGGCCGTTGCGCCGCGCCGTGCGTGGCCGACCTGGCGCCGGCCCTGACCGCGCTGGACGCCACCGTGATCGTGCACGGCCAGGGCACCGAGCGGCGCGTGCCGATGGGCGAGTTCTATCGATGGTCCGGCGAGACCACGGTGTCGCCCCAGGAGATCATCGTCGCGGTGGAGATCGCGCGCATCGCCGCGTCCACCCAGGCCTACGAGAAATACGCGCAGTGGCGCGGCGACTTCCCCGAGGCCTCGGCAGGCGTGCGCCTGGTCTGGCAGGGCGACTCGCTGCGCGAAGCGCGCATCTCGCTCGGTGGCGTGTCGCCGCTGCCCATGCGCGCCGTGTACGCCGAACGCGCCCTGCTCGCCGCGGGCAGCGGGACATCGGCGCGCGACCTCACCGACGAGCGCATCGACACCGCCGCCCGCAAGGTCGTCTATGGCGCGCTGCCTCTGCGCGACAACGCCGCCAAGGTCGACATGGTCATCGCCGTCACCGCACGCGCGCTGCGCCGTGCGCGCGACGCCCGCCACGCATGACGTTCCCCGCCCTCGCCTCAACCCACCACAGGAGTCCTGCCATGCTTCGACGTTCCATTGCCCGCCTTGCCGCCGTGGCATTGCTGTCCTCACTGGGTCTGCCCGCCGTGGCCAAGGACAAGTTCATCTATGGCGTGCCCTCGGCCATCAGCTCTGCCGTGGCGAACTTCGCGTTCGCCAAGGAGCTGGGCTACTTCGACGAGGAGAAGCTCGAGGTGGAGCTCGTGCCGCTGTCCGGCTCGAGCGTGATCATCCCGCAGCTGCTCTCGGGCCAGATCCATGCCTCGGGCGCCAGCATGGAGCCGCTGGTCATCGCGCGCCAGCCCGGCAAGCAGAACTTCCCGCTCAAGTTCGTCTACAACTACCTGCGCAACTCGGTCTGGGAACTCGCGGTGCCCGCCGACAGCCCGGTGAAGACCATTGCAGACCTCAAGGGCAAGACCATCGGCGTGGTGTCGCTGGGCTCGGGCAACGTGTACACCACGCGTGCCATCCTCGCGGCCTCCGGGGTGGACCCCAAGAGCGTGACGCTCCAGCCCGTAGGCTTCGGCGGGCAGGCGTTCCAGGCGCTCAAGACCAACCAGATCCAGGCACTCAACCTCTGGGACAGCGCCCACGCTTCGCTCGAAGCCAGCGGCACGCCCATCCGGCGGCTCGACGTGCCCAAGGAGTTCCAGGGCATGTCCAGCCACGGCTTCGAAGTCACGGACAAGCTGCTGAGGGAGAACCCCCAGCTCATCGCCCGCTTCGGGCGGGCGGTCTCCAAGGGCTCGGTAGCCTGCGACGCCAATCCCGAGGGCTGCCTGAGGGCCTTCTGGAAGCACTACCCCGACCAGAAGCCCAAGGTGGGCACCGAAGCCGAGATCCTGCGCAAGGAGCTCACGGTCATGAAGGCGCGCCTGGACAACATCACCTACTTCCGTGCGGGCGAGTCGCGCCAGTGGGGGGCCTACTCCGACCGCGACTGGAAGCTGCTCATCGCGGCGCTGAAGGAGGGCGGCGAGGTGACGAACGAGAACGTGCCCATGGCGTCGCTCTACACCAACGAGCTGGTGCCCGAGTACAACAAGTTCGACCCCCAGGTGGTGGCCCGCCAGGCCCGTGCCTGGAAGCCCTGAGGCCGCCTGCGCCGCGAAGCGACCCCCTGGCCACGGACACCCCATGACCGCACCGCGCCTCTCGATCGACAACCTGACCGTCACCTACGCGTCGGCACGGGGGCCTCTGACCGCACTGCGTGACCTGAGCCTGGACGTCGCGAACGGCGAGTTCGTCGCGGTGCTCGGCCCCTCGGGATGCGGAAAGTCCACGCTGCTGAACATCGCCTCGGGGCTGCTGGCGCCTTCCAAGGGCCGCGTGGCCATCCGCGGCGAGGCCGTCAGCGCACCGCGCCGCGACGTGGGCATCGTCTTCCAGCAGCCCACCCTGCTGCCCTGGAAGACCGTCCTGCAGAACGTGCTGGTGCCCATGCAGGCCATGGGCCAGCCGGTGGCAGCGCACATGGCGCGTGCGCGCGAGCTGATCCGCCTGGTGCGTCTGGAGGGATTCGAGAACCACTATCCGCACGAGCTGTCGGGAGGCATGCAGCAGCGCGTGGGCATCGCGCGCGGCTTCATGCATGACCCGCAGCTGCTGCTGATGGACGAGCCCTTCGCTGCGCTGGACGCCATGACGCGCGAGCACATGACCGACGAGCTGCAGGCGATGTGGATGCAAAGCGGCAAGTCGGTGCTGTTCATCACGCACTCCATTCCCGAGGCGGTGTACCTGGCGGATCGGGTGGTGGTGCTCTCGGCGCGGCCGGGCACGGTGGTCGACGTGGTGCACGTGCCCCTTGCGCGCCCGCGCCGGCTGGACACGCTGGGCTCACCGGAGTTCAACGACATCTGCAGCCGCCTGCGCGCGTTCTTCCGCGCGCCTGCCTCCGGCGAGGAGAAGAAGGCATGAAGGACAGGGTTCTCTCCATCGTGCTGCCGCTGGCAGCGGTGGCCGTACTGCTGGTGGCTTGGGACCGCGCAGTGGTGTGGCTGCAAATCCCCACCTACCTGCTGCCCCGCCCCTTCGACGTCGGCGTGGCGCTGTGGAGCGGCTACGTCACCGAGCGCACCTACTGGAAGCACCTGGGCACCACCATGTACGAGGTGATCGTGGGCTACGGCATCGGCTGCACCGTGGCCTTGTGCGCCGGTGCGATCGTGGCCGAGTCGCGCTGGATCGAGCGCACGCTCATGCCCATCGTCGTGGCCATCCAGTCCATCCCGAAGGTGGCGCTGGCGCCGCTGCTGATCGTGTGGTTCGGCTTCGGCGTGAGTTCCAAGATGGTGCTGGTCGGGCTGATCTGCTTCTTCCCGGTCTTCATCAACAGCTTCTACGGCTTCCGCTCGGCCAACCCGGATCTGCTGAAGCTCTACCGCGCCTTCGGCTCCTCGCGTCTTCAGATCTTCCGCCAGGTCAAGCTGCCCTCCGCGGCGGGCTCCATCTTCGCGGGACTGCAGATCGGCGTGGTGCTGGCCCTGATCGGCGCCGTAGTGGGTGAGTTCGTCTCCTCCAAGCAGGGCCTGGGCTACCTGATCCAGTCGTCCACGCTCGCGTTCGACGTGGCAACGATGTTCGCAGCCGTCGTCTCGCTGTCGGTGATCGGCATCAGCGCCAGCAGCCTGATGCGCTGGGTCCATGCGCGGGTGGTGTTCTGGGAGCGGCGTGACGCGGCCGGCGCCACCTTGTCGGAGGGGGGCTGAGATGGTGGACGCGAACGCCGCCATGCAGACCGTGACCTGTGAGGCGGACGGCTTCGAGTTCGAGGCGCCCGTGGGGTCTTCGCTGATGCTCGCGCTCAAGGGCACCGGCTTCGACATCGAGGCGTCGTGCGAAGGGTCCCTGGTGTGTGGCACCTGCCACGTGCAGCTGCACGAGGAGTGGGTCGCTCGGGTGCCCGCACCGGGCGAGGACGAGCGCGCGATGTTGGCCAGCCTGCCCAGCGCCACGCCCCGCTCGCGCCTGTCCTGCCAGATCCGCGTGACGCCGGCACTCGCCGGGCTGCGACTGGACATCGCGCATTGATTGCCCGCCCGAGGAACACGCACCATGGAAGAACAGCACATCCGCATGCCCGCCAACGGCACGGCCACACGCACGCCGCGGCCCAAACCCCACTTCCTGCGCATGCCCGCGGAGGGCGAGGGCGGCGTGTTCACGCAATCGTGGTTTCCGGTCGCGCTGGCCAGCGAGGTGGTGCCCGGCCAGATCCTGGGCGTGGACTTCCTCGACGGCAGGATCGTGGTGTTCCGTGCCCCTGACGGCACGCCGCGCGCCATGAGCGCGTACTGCCCGCACCTGGGCGCGGACCTGTCCGTGGGCAGGATCGTCGATGGCCGCGTGCAGTGCGCCTTCCACCACTGGGAGTACGACGCCGAGGGCTACTGCGTGAAGACGGGAATCGGCGATCCGCCGCCGAAGTCGGCCTGCCTGTTCCTGTTTCCGGTGCAGGAACGCTTCGGGATCATCTGGGTGTTCAACGGCGAGGAGCCCTTGTTCGACCTGCCGCAGTTGCCGTACGCGGACAGCGAGCTGGTCTCGGCGGCCTACCGCTTCAGCCAGACCCTCAACTGCGACCCCTGGGTCTTCGCGGCCAACACGCCCGACATGCAGCACCTGAAGGTGGTGCACAAGATCAGGTTCGAGACCGAGGAGCCGCACGACCTCGTGCAGTGGCACGACTGGGGCTTCGAGTTCAGCTACCGAGGCCTGCACCAGGGGGACGTGCCCATCGCGAACACGGCAGGGATCCGCGGCACCAGCGTGTTCTACCGCTGGGGCCTGTACGACGGCTTCTGGCGCTGCAACGTCACCGGCTTCGGCCTGCCGCGGCCCGGGCAGCACACCGTGTTCAGCTGCAGCCTGGTGCTGGCCGGCCCGAAAGCAGCGGAGCAGCTTGAGTCCGTGCTCGCCGTCAGCCGCCGCACCGTGGGCGAGGACAAGGACATCTTGAACACCATCCACTACCGCCAGGGCCTGCTGACCCGCGCGGACAAGTCGCTCGGCCGCTTCCTCAACTACCTGCGCAAGTTCCCGCGGGCCCACCCGTCGGCCGGCTTCATCAACTGAGGCGCCCCTCTCATCCGGTTCACACAAGGAGACCACCATGACCAGCACCCGCATCAACCCGGCCGCCATGGGCGGCGAGCCCGCTGCCTATTCCAACGGCATCCTCACCGACGCGCCACGCACGCTGTACGTGGCAGGCCAGATCGGCATCGACGCCAACGGCGTGGCCAGCCCCGACTTCGAGGCCCAGGCCCGCCAGACCTGGGCCAACATCGCCATGATCCTCGGCGGGGCGGGCATGACGCTGCAGGACATCGTCAAGACCACCATCTACCTGGTGGACCGTGCCGACTACGCGGCCTTCGTGAAGGTGCGCGCCGAGGTGCTCAACGGCCACAAGCCCGCCTCGACGCTCGTGTACGTGTCCGGCCTCGTCAAGCCCGAATGGAAGGTCGAGATCGACGTGATCGCCACCCGCTGAACGACACCGCGGCCAACTGCAAGGGGGGGCAATCCATGGACTACGAGATCGGCACCCAGACCGGCGCGGACCCGCGCATGGACCTGGAGGAACGTCCCACCCGCATCCTGCACACCATGATGCGGGTGATGGACCTGCAGCGTTCGCTGGACTTCTACATCGGCGCACTGGGCATGCAACTGCTGCGCCGGCAAGACTACCCCACGGGCCGCTTCACCCTGGCCTTCCTGGGCTATGGCGCCGAAGACAAGACGACGGTGCTGGAGCTCACGCACAACTGGGACCAGACCGAGCCCTACGTGCACGGCACGGCCTGGGGCCATGTGGCCATTGCCGTCGGCGACATTCACGCCGTGTGCGCCGACCTGGCGGAAGCCGGCGTGAACATCATCCGCCCGCCCGGGCCGATGAAGCACAGCGCCACCGTGATCGCCTTCATCGAAGATCCGGACGGATACAAGATCGAGCTGATCCAGCGGGCGTAGGCGCACGGGTGCGGCGCGACCGGCCCGCTCTGTGATCGAGTGCCCGCCTGCCGGGCTCGGCACGAATCCCCTGCGCGCTGTACATTAGTCCGGCACACCACACCCCGGCCAACCCGGCCCTCGCCATGCCCCCGGCCAAGCCCCCCGAGAACCCGGCGGACACCGAAGACCGCTTCTCGATCCACGAGCTCGCCACGCTCTCGGGGCTGACCACGCGCACCGTGCGCTACTACATCACCGAGGG
>JBDKFA010000161.1:0-17616 GCA_039798945.1 Pseudomonadota bacterium | reverse complement strand
GGGCGTGACCCGGCAGCCCGCCGCCTCGAATTCGGCAACAGCCCGCGGCAGGTGCCAGGCGGAGGTGACGAGCAGCCACGGCTGGTTCACGCAGCGGGTGCCCAGCAAGCGGGCCACCTGTTGCGCGTTCTCGCGGGTGGTGCGCGAGCCGCCTTCCAGGCGGACGCGGGCCATGTGCACGCCCTGCTGCTCGTAGAAGGCACGCGCCAGGTCGGACTCGGTGACCCCGGTAGCCATGAGGCGCGGTTCGCCTCCTGCGAACACGAGTTCCAGGTGCGGATGGAGGCGCATCCAGGGCACGGGCACCGTCATGCGTTCGGCCGCGTCGCCCAGCGGAACTTGCCCGTGCGCCAGGTAGCTCTCCGGATGGCCGACACCGCCACCCAGCACGATCACGCCCACGTGCTGGCCGATCGCCTCGGGCGGGGGCACCGCGTAGCGACCTTCCAGCGGGCGCAGCAGCGTATCGGGCAGCACGCGGAAACCCAGCAGCCCGAGCACGGCCAAGCCGGTCCACAGCATGGCGGTGGCCAGGCGCCGCCGCCAAGGGAGCACGAGCAATGCCGCGCCCCACCACAGCGCCAGCCAAAAGATTGGCTGGGTGATGGCGGAGAGCAGCCGGGAGAGCAGGAACATCGCGCGGCGATGCGGCCCCGGCTACCCGAACCGGAGCGCCACCGCGTCCTTGGCGGCAACCGACGGCTGCCCGCCCACCCGTTCCAGCGGCCAGCCGATGGCGAGCGTGGGGTCGTTCCACACGATCGCGCCTTCGCAGTCCTTCGCGTAGACATCGGTGGTTTTGTACAGGAAGTGGGTGTCGTCTTCCAGGGCCAGGAAACCGTGCGCGAAGCCTTCGGGTATCCACAGCTGGCGCTTGTTCTCGGCCGTGAGTTCCACCCCCACCCACTGGCCGCGCGTGGGCGAGCCCGGTCGGATATCCACCGCCACGTCCCACGCCGCGCCGTGCACCACGCGCACGAGCTTGCCTTGCGCGTGCGGCGGGTTCTGGAAGTGCAGGCCGCGCAGCACGCCGCGGCGGCTGCAGGAGTGGTTGTCTTGCACGAAGGGGCGCGGGGCAGGCATGCCGAGGGCGTTCAGGGCCTGGTGGAAACGCGGCTCGTTGAAGGTTTCCATGAACCAGCCGCGGTCGTCGGCGAAGACGGCGGGCTCGACGATGACGACGCCGGGCAGGGAGGTGGGGGTGAGTTTCATGGTTCAGAACACCCGCTCGCGCAGCACCTGCATCAGGTACTGCCCGTAACCGTTCTTGAGCATCGGCTGCGCCTGACGCTCGAGCTGCTCGGCGCTGATCCAGCCGCTGCGGTAGGCGATCTCCTCCGGGCAGGCCACCTTCAGGCCCTGGCGCTTTTCGAGCGTGGCGATGAACTGGCTGGCCTCGAGCAGGCTGTCGTGCGTGCCCGTGTCGAGCCACGCGTAGCCGCGGCCCATGATCTCCACGCTGAGTTGCCGCTGCTGCAGGTAGGTGGCGTTGACGGTGGTGATCTCGAGCTCGCCGCGGGCGCTCGGGCGGATGGCCGCGGCGATGTCGCACACCTGCTCGTCGTAGAAGTACAGGCCCGTCACCGCGTAGTTGCTCTTCGGGGCCTTGGGCTTCTCCTCGATGGAGAGGGCCTGCTTGTTCGCGTCGAACTCCACCACGCCGTAGCGCTCGGGGTCGTGCACATGGTAGGCGAAGACGGTAGCGCCGGTGGTACGGCCGGCTGCGCGCTGCAGCATGGGCTGCAGGTCGTGGCCGTGGAAGATGTTGTCGCCGAGCACCAGGGCGCTGGGGGCGCCGTCGACGAAGCTCCTGCCGAGGATGAAGGCTTGCGCCAGACCATCCGGGCTGGGTTGCACACAGTAGCTCAGGTTCAGCCCCCATTGCGCGCCGCTGCCCAGCAGCTGTTCGAAGCGCGGGGTGTCTTGCGGGGTGCTGATGACGAGGATGTCGCGGATGCCCGCGAGCATCAGCGTGCTCAGCGGGTAGTACACCATCGGCTTGTCGTACACGGGCAGCAGCTGCTTGCTCACCGCGAGCGTGGCGGGGTGCAGCCGGGTGCCGGAGCCTCCGGCGAGGATGATGCCTTTGCGGGTCATGGGGGGCGATGAGAAGGCGTGACTCTATGTTCGGGGGCAGGGGCGGAAGGCGGCAGCCTGTGCAATAGTTGCACCATTATCGACTCATGCCGGTCTTGCGCAGGTTCACGGCTTCGCGGGTGGTAATGAACGCCCGGGACCACTTGCTGCCCCACGTCCACTTCCAGCTACGGGATGGACGGGAGTGTACGGTCGAGCTCGTAAGCTTGACCATCGTGGGTCGGATCTCTGCGCGTGAGATCCGCGAAGAGGTAGCGTGGATCGAGGCAAACCGTGCATGGCTGCGTGAGCAATGGTCAAGGTTAAACCCATGAGCACTTTCTTTCACCCCAAGCTGCAGGCCGTGGAGCCTCTGGCTCCGTATCGGCTGCGCACCACGTGGAGCACCGGCGAGGTGCTCGATGTCGATGTCGAGCCTGTTCTGCGCAGCGTTCCGTCGTTGGGCGAGTTGCTCGAGCCCCAGGTCTTTGCCAGGGCACACCTGACCGAGTGGGGTCACGGCATCGAGTGGTTCGATTCGGAGCTCGGTGCGGACAACGTATATGCCTGGTGCAAGGAACAGGCCGGCGAAGTCAGCCACCAGATGTTCGACACCTGGATGCACCGCAACGGGCTATCGCTGAACACGGCAGCCGACGCCCTGGGCATCAGCCGCCGCATGGTGAGTTACTACCGTACGGCGCAGAAGGCCATCCCGCGGGCAATCTGGCTGGCGTGTCTGGGGTGGGAGGCAACACGACCGAAGCCCAAGACACTGCCTCGCTCGCTTCCGACGGCGACGGAGTATGCGCGGGCGCATGCTTGACGGGGCAGCGCAATCAGCGGGCCGGCGTCGGCCACGAGGGCGACGGGGCGGGCGCTGGCGCTCATGACGGCAGCGGGATAGTGCTAGGTATTGCTTTACCGAACCTACCACAGAGCTACGAGGCCAGCTCGTAGCGGGTGCTGCGGCCGCTGGCAGCGGATTTCGTGAGGACACCGCGTTCCAGCAGTTCGGTGATGTCGCGCAGCGCCGTGTCTTGAGAACACTTTCCGATGGCCGCCCACTTGCTGCTGGTCAGGTGGCCGTCGAAGCCGTCGAGCAACTTGTTCAGCAGCTTGATCTGCCGATCGTTCATGGGCACACCCGCCCAATGCTGCCAGAACCGCGCCTTGGAAAGGACCTGCGCCAGCGTCTCTTCGGCCCCCTGGACGGCTCGCAGCAGGCAGGCCAGAAACCATTCCAGCCAATCGGTCACGTCCAAGCCACCCCGTTGCGTGGCCTCGAGGCGGTCGTAGTAGTCGTTGCGCTCGCGTTGGATCTGCGCTGACAGGCTGTAGTAGCGCCGTGCCGACCGCTCGGCACGCGCCAACGCCATGTCACCCACCGCCCTGGCGATGCGGCCATTGCCGTCTTCGAAAGGATGGATGCTCACGAACCACAGGTGCGCCAGGCCCGCCTTGATCACGGGGTCGTCGTGCCCGTCCACATTGAACCAGTTGAGAAAGTCCAGCATGTCGGCGTCTAGCACGTGCGCCGGCGGTGCCTCGTAATGAACCTTCTGCTGATGGAGGGCTCCTGAGACCACCTGCATCGGGCCGTGCACATCGTCGCGCCACTGCCCCACACGGATCTTGGTCATGCCGCTGTAGCCCGTCGGAAAGAGCGCGGCATGCCAGCCGAACAAGCGCTCGGCGGTGAGGGGCTCGTGGTGCCGTCGGGTGGCGTCGAGCACCATGTCGACCACGCCGTCCACCTGCCGATCAGCCGGCGCCAGGGCGCCGATGTCGACACCCAACCGGCGTGCAATCGACGAGCGGACCGAATCGGGGTTGAGCTTCTCGCCCTCGATCTCACTGGTCTTGAGCACGTCCTCAGTCAGGACGCGTACCGTGGCGTGGTCTCGCAAGCCCAGCCCCAGATCATGCATGCGCCCCCACAAATGGCCTTGCGCTCTGTGAACCTGCGCGAGCAACTGTGCCAGCCGCTGGCGGTCGTACACCCAGTGCGGCCATTCGCTGTACTGCCAGACGTAGCGCTTATCACCGCCCTTCATGCGGTGATTGTGGGCTGTATTCGCCGCAGGGTCAAGGGAGAGCAGGCGCACATCTCCGCAGCACTGGACTTCTTGTTCCAAGGCTACTGATCGGGCGCCTCGACGAGGGGTGACGAACCCATGCGACGAGTAGATGTACATGTACACTCATCCGATTGCAGCGAGGCTCCCATGGTGACCACCAAGCTCTTCAAGAACGGCAACTCCCAGGCCGTGCGCATTCCGGCCGAGCTGGCCTACGACATCTGGGACATCGAACTGGTGATCGAGCGCCAGGGCGATGAACTGCGCATCCGGCCGGCGCCGCGGCGCATGGGCGATGTGCTGGGCAAGCTGGCGCAGTTCTCGCCTGACTTCATGAGCGAGGGACGAGGTCCGAACATCGACAGCGAACGCGAGGCCCTGTGAAGCCGAAGTACATGCTCGACACCAACATGTGCATCTACCTGATGAAGCACCAGCCCCCGCAGGTGCGGGCGCGTTTCGCCGAGTGCTTCGTGGGTGACGTGGTGATCTCGGCTGTCACGCTGGCCGAACTGGAGTTCGGCGTGGCTCGCTCGGGTGAAGCGCGCAGCCACAACCAGGCGCTGCTCGACAGCCTGCTCGAGGACATCCCGGCTGCCCCCTTCGACGCAGGGGCCGCGCGGGCCTACGGGCCGCTGCGCGCAGCGCATCAGGCGCGCAACAAGGACGCCTTGGATAAGCTGATCGCGGCGCACGCCCTGTCGCTCGGGGTCACGCTCGTGACGAACAACGAGGCGGACTTCTTGGGCTTCTCGGGGCTGGTGGTGGAGAACTGGGCCAACACGCACTGAGGCCATGGATGCGCGCGAGGCCGGCGCGAGTGCCCATGCGCAATCGCCGGGCGCTCCGCCTCAGCGGGTCAAGTGCTCGTCGTCAACGGGTCAAGTGCTCCGCGTCAGTGGGTCAAGTGCTCCGCCTCAGCGCGCCAAGTGCTCCGCCAGCATGCGCTCGACGCCGCGCTGCCAGGGCGGAAGCGTGAGGCCGAAGGTTTCGCGTAGGCGGGTGGTGCCCAGGCGCGAGTTCAGCGGGCGCTGGGCGGGCGTGGGGTACTGGCTGGTGGGAATGGGGCGAATGGCCTCGGGCTCCACCTTCACCGGGTGCCCGTGGGCGCGGGCCCATTCGATGACGAAGCGGGCGTAGTCGAACCAGCTGGTTTCACCTGCCGCCACGCAGTGGTAGGTGCCTTGCTTGGCGGGGTCGCGCTGCAGGGTGCGGATGGCGTGGGCGGTGACGTCGGCCAGCAGCTCGGCCCCGGTGGGTGCGCCGATCTGGTCGCTGATGACGTTCAGGCTCTCGCGCTCGGAGGCCAGGCGCAGCATCGTCTTGGCGAAGTTGCCGCCGCGGGCGGCGTAGACCCAGCTCGTGCGCAGGATGAGGTGGCGGGCGCCGCTTGCGCGTACCAGTTGTTCGCCTTCGAGCTTGGTGCGGCCGTAGACGCTCAGCGGGCCGGTGGGGGCTTCTTCGGTGCGGGCGTGGGTGCCGCTGCCGTCGAAGACGTAGTCGGTGCTGTAGTGGACGAGCCAGGCGCCGAGCTTGGCGGCCTCGCGGGCAAGCACGCCGGGGGCGGTGGCGTTGAGGGCCTGCGCGAGTGCAGGCTCACTTTCGGCCTTGTCGACCGCCGTGTGGGCGGCGGCGTTCACGATCACGCTCGGGCGCAGGCGCTGCACGAGTGGGGCGAGGCTCTCGGGTTGGGAGAAGTCGGCTCGGAGCTCCGCTGGGGAATCGAAATCGCAGGCGGTGACGGGGCCCAGCGGCGCGAGCGCGCGCTGGAGTTCCCAGCCGACCTGGCCGTTGCAGCCGAGCAGGAGGATGGTCATTGCAGGCCTTGGAGGGTCGTCTTGGGTCGGTCGGGGCGTTTAGGCGGGTTCTCGGCGGGTTCTCGGCGGGTGCATGGTGGGCACCCGGTGGGCGCCCAACTCGCGCTCGGCGGGCACTCAGCCGGCGCCTCGACCGCCAACGGACTGCACTCTACCCTCTACCCTCTACCCCTATCCCTATCCCTGTCCCGACCCAAACGTGCTGCGCGCTACGCACTACGCACTACGCTCCACCCGCGGGCGGAGCCCGGCGAGCCGGGGTCCGCCAGCAAAATTATATGCGCACATATAATTTCCACTTTTTACCCCTAGATCTCTACCCCCAGGCGGAGCCCAAAGAGGCGGGGTCCCACGTAAAACGTATATGTGCACATATACTTTCAACATTTTTATCCGTCCCGCCCCCGCCCCCAGATCTCGCGCCGTACCGCCGCTCCCCTCAGCCTGCACATCTCACCCTCACCCTCACCCTCACCCTCACCCTCACCCGCACCCTCCCTCACCGGCACCCGACCAGATGGCTCAAGTTACGCTTTATCTCGATGACACGCTGCTGGCGAAGATGCGTGAGACGGCAGCCGCGCTGGGGATATCCCAGAGTCAGTTCGTGACCAACCTGATTCGCGAGGCGCATCGGGAGCACTGGCCGCAGGACGTATTACTCCTGGCAGGGGCCTTGCCGCGGTTTCCGCTGCCCGAGGCGCTTCGCGCTGAGGAAGGGGCGGCTGCCGCGCCGCCATCTCGATGAGCCGCTTCGCGCTGGACACCAGCACCCTGGGCTGCTTCCTGCGGGAGGAGGGGGCGGTGGTCGAACGGCTCCTGAGCACCTCGCCAAGGCGCGTGGCTGTGCCCGCCATCGTGGCCTATGAGATGCGGCGCGGACTCGCGCGCGAGCAGCGGCCGGCCCTGTCGAAGATCTTCGAGGGAATGCTGCGGGCTGCGACTATCCTGGAGTTCGATGCCCTCGCAGCCGAGCGGGCATGGGAGATCGAACAGGCGCTCGCCGCGGCCAGGACGCCGCTTGCCTTGCAGGATGTGCTGGCTGCTGCCACCGCGCAACGGCACGGTTGCACGCTGGTCACACGGCTGACAGGCCCTTACTCATCTGTACCAGGCCTGTTGGTGGAAGACTGGTACTGACGGTGAGGTGAAGGGGCGAGGTGAAGGGCGAGGCGAGGGACGGACCAGCTCCGCTCATCTTGCGCCGTAGTTGGCATCCACCCACTGCCGGTAGGCGCCGCTTTGCACGCGGGCCACCCACTCGCCGTGGGCGAGGCCCCACTGCACCGTCTTGCGGATGCCCGTCTCGAAGGTTTCGGCCGGGCGCCAGCCGAGTTCGCGCTCGATCTTGCGGGCGTCGATCGCGTAGCGGCGGTCGTGGCCGGGGCGGTCTTTCACGTGGGTGATGAGTTCGGCGTGCTTCTGAACCGGCGCGCCGGTGGTGGTGTGGCGCAGATTCCTCGACGGGGCGGGGGCGAGTTCGTCGAGCAGCGCGCACACGGTATGCACGATCTCAAGGTTGGGCTTTTCGTTCCAGCCACCGATGTTGTACGTCTCGCCCAGGCGCCCGCGCGCCAGCACGGCGCGGATGGCGCTGCAGTGGTCGCCTACGTAGAGCCAGTCGCGCACCTGCTGGCCGTCGCCGTACACGGGCAGCGGCTTGCCAGCCAGCGCGTTGACGATCATCAGCGGGATGAGCTTCTCGGGGAAGTGGTACGGCCCGTAGTTGTTCGAGCAGTTGGTGGTGAGCACCGGCAGCCCGTAGGTGTGGTGCCAGGCGCGCACGAGGTGGTCGCTCGCGGCCTTGCTGGCCGAATACGGGCTGTTGGGCTCGTAGGGGTGCTGCTCGGTGAAGGCCGGGGCGTCGGGGGCGAGGCTGCCGTATACCTCGTCGGTGGAGACGTGGTGGAAGCGGAAGGCCTCGCGCTCGGCGCCCTGCAGCGTGCTCCAGTAGGTGCGAGCGGCCTCGAGCAGCGTGAAGGTGCCATCGATGTTGGTCTTGAGAAACGCGCCCGGGCCGAGGATGCTGCGGTCGACGTGGCTTTCGGCGGCGAAGTGGACGATGGCACGCGGGCGATGTTCGGCGAGCAGCCTGTCGACGAGCGCGCGGTCGCAGATATCGCCGTGCACGAAGGTGTGGCGGGCATCGCCTTCGAGGCTGGCCAGGTTTTCGCGGTTGCCGGCGTAGGTGAGCGCGTCGAGGTTGACCACGGGTTCCTGTCCGCAGACGGGGTCGGCCAGCCAACCGAGCACGAAGTTGCTGCCGATGAAGCCGGCGCCGCCGGTGACGAGGAGGGTCATGGGTTGACTCAGGTTTGCAGAGGATTCACCGCTTGCAGAAAGTCGAACTTCCTGAAGTCGCGATCACACGTGTAGAGGCGCACCACCCCGTGCTGGCGCAGGATGGCAGCCAGGTGCGCGTCGGGCACGAGGTTGCCGCGGGCGGGAACCTCGGCCGTCAAGGCGCGGTACACACCCCAGAAGCCTGGCAGTTCGCCGATGACTCGGCAATGGGGCAAGCTGGTCAGGGCTTCGATGTGTTCGCAGGCTTCGTCCTGCGAATAGGGTGACGTGAAGATCCGGGGGTGCGTGACCATCCGGAGGTAGCCCATCACGGTGGGCCACGTCAGGTAGAAGAGCTCTCCCCCTGACGCGCACCGCTCCAGGAAGGAGCGGGCAGCAGGATGCCTCTCATCGTCCTCGCTGCTGGCATAGAGCAGGATGTTGACGTCAATGGCAAAGCTCATACAGGTTGGCCCCGCGAGCCGAGTGATGCGCGCACGGGCTGGCTGCCTGGGTCGGGCTGCAGGGTGTCGTCGAGGGCATCGAGAAGCGCACCGGTGTCGCTCAGATCCACTCGTGCGCCCATGGGCCGCGCGCTCCACCGGAAGGTAGGTGCAGGCGGCAGGCCCTGCCTGCGCTCAGCCAGGGCGCGGGCCAGGAGATCGGACGTCAGGCGGCCCAGGGACTGGCCGCGCTGGGCTTGCAGCTGCTTGAGCTCCTGCAGGATGGCGTCATCGATGTCCAGAGTGGTACGCATGATGCGAGCAGCTTAGGTTTGATGCTTGATGCGTTGAATTCGAGCATCTGATGCTATCACGAGGAAGGCTGATACCCGCTGACCACGCGCTGCAGCCGCTCGCGAACGGGCTCGTCAGCCTCGGGTGCCTCGGCTTCGGCCCAGCGCAGGAGTTCCGCCACCTCGTCGCCCCCCTCCTCCTGCAACCTCGCAATACGCAGCCGCTCCACGCGCGTGGGCAGCGTCGCATCGGCATCGGCCAGCAGCTCCTCGTAGAGCTTCTCGCCCGGGCGCAGGCCGGTGAAGGCAATGCCGATCTCTTCGGTGGTGTGGCCGGAAAGCCGGATGAGTTCGCGCGCGAGGTCGACGATCTTCACGGGCTCGCCCATGTCGAGCACGAGCACCTGGCCGCTCTCGCCGAGCGCGGCGGCCTGCAGCACGAGGCCGGCAGCCTCGGGCACGGTCATGAAGTAGCGGATGATGTCCGGGTGCGTGACGGTGACGGGCCCGCCGCGCGCGATCTGTTCCTGGAACTTCGGAATCACGCTGCCGCTCGAGCCGAGCACGTTGCCGAAACGCACGGCCATGAAGCGGGTGCCGGCGTGGCGCGCGGCGAGCTGGCTCACCACCCGTTCGGCGGCGCGCTTGGTGGCCCCCATCACGTTGGTGGGGTTCACGGCCTTGTCGGTGCTGATGAGCACGAAGCGCTCGGCGCCGGCCTCGGCCGCAGCCAGCGCCGCGTGGTAGGTGCCAAGCGTGTTGTTGCGCAGCGCCGCCCAGGCATTGCCCTCCTCCATCAGCGGCACGTGCTTGTAGGCGGCGGCGTGGAAGACGACCTGCGGGCGTTCGCGGGCGAAGAGTTCACGCAGTTGCGGCAGGCTTTTCACATCGCCGACGCGGCGCACGAGCGGAAGCGCAGGAAAGCGTTCACCAAGCTCCTGCTCCACCGTGTAGAGGTTGAACTCGCTGAGTTCGAGCAGCATGAGCTTTGCCGGCGCGTAGCGCGCCACCTGGCGGCACAGCTCGCTGCCGATGCTGCCGCCGGCCCCTGTGACGAGCACCACCTTGCCGCGCAGCACCTCGCCGATGCCGGCCTCGTCGAGCTGCACGGGCTCGCGGCCGAGCAGGTCTTCGGGCTCGATCTCGCGGACGCGGCTGACTTCGCGGCCGGTGAGCAACTCGTCGGCCGAGGGCACGGTGAGCACGTGCAAGCCCGTGCCGGCAGCCTGCTCGAGGAGGGCCCGGCGACGCGGCCCGCGCAGCGAGGGCAAGGCGACGATCAGGTGCGTGGCCACGCCGCGCACGCCGGGTTCCTGCAGCGCCTTGAGCGGCCCGAGCACGGGCACGCCCCCGATGCGTGCGCCCTGCTTGGCGGGGTCGTCGTCGAGCAGGCCGAGCACGATCCAGCCCTGCTGGTGGATGCTGGCCAGAAGCCGCTTGCCGGCCTCGCCTGCGCCGAGCACGAGGGCACGCTTGACTGCAGTGCCAGTGCTGCCGGTGATGCGCGAGCGCGCGTGCTCGTAGAGCATGCGGTAGCCGATGCGCACCACGCACACGCCCATCAGCGCCACCACCGGGTGCAGCGCGAGCACGGCGCGCGGCACCTTGGTGAGCTGCAGCATCAGCACGACCACCGCGCTCACGAGCCCCGCGGCCGCGCAGGCGAGTGTGAGGCGCTTGACTTCGCCGAAACCGGAGAAGCGCCACATGCTCTGGGGCACGCGGGCGAGTGCGAAGGCAGCGAGGTAAGCAGCCACCACACCGAGCATCACCCACAGGTCGTAGGTGGGGCGCGCAGAGACCCAGCGTTCGAAGCCGAGGCGGAACAGGTAGGTGATGTTCCAGCACGCGGCCACCACCACGCCGTCGATCAGCAGCGACAGCGGCTCGCGGTGCGGGCGCAGGCGCGCGAGGAAGGCGTCGAGGTGGTGCCAGGGGGTGGTCATGCGTCCAGGGCCTGCAGCCAGGTGGCCGCGCGGGCGATCGAGATGCCCTGGCGCTGCTCGGGCTGGCGCAGTTCGCGCACCAGCAGCACCGACTCGGCGCGTGGGAAGTGGCCGGCAAAGCGCACCAGCGCGGGGGTGAGCCGGGAGTCGGCCTGCTTGCACTCGACGAGTTTCACGGGCTCGCCGTCTTCCACGACGCAGAAGTCCACCTCGGCTCCATCCTTGGTGCGCAGGTAGTGCAGCGCCGAATCGCGCCCCTGCACGTCCTGCTGCCACTGCACATGGGCGCGCAGCATCACGGCCACCGCGTTTTCGAACTGCAGCCCCGGATCGCCCTTGACCAATCCCGTATCCAGGAAATAGACCTTGGGCGCCTGCAGCAGGGAGCGGGCGATGTTGCGGTGCCAGGGCTGGACGGTGAAGACGATGTGCAGGGCCTCGAGGATGTCGAGGTAGCGGCGCAGCGTGGCCGGGGCCACCGCGACGTCACGCGCCAGCGAGGCCAGCGAGAGGGGCGCCCCCACCCGCTCCCGCAGCAGTTCGAAGAGCATGCGCATGGAGCCCACCTCCTGCAGCCGGGAGAACTCGAGCACGTCCTCGCGAATCAGGTCGGTGGCGTACTGGCGCCGCCAGCGGCGAGCGGCATCGTCGGAGCCCGCCAGTGCCGGCTCCGGAAAGCCGCCCCGCCGGATCAGGTGCTCCAGCGCCTCCTCGGGCGAGCCGCCCTGCCCAGCCACCCACTCACGCACCGTGAAGGGGTGTAGGCGCAGCGACACGTAGCGGCCCGCCAGGGACTCGCCAGCCTGGCGGAAGGTATCCATGCGCGCGCTACCGGTGACGAGGATGGCCTGCCCGGGCGCGCGACCATCGACCACGCCCTTGAGCCAAGCCTTCCAGCCCGGCATCTTGTGCACCTCATCGAGCACCAGCAGGGCCGCGCGCGGGCTCCACGACTGACGCTGCAGCACGACGCGGTCGGCCGGGACATCCCAGTTCAAGTACTGCGAGCCGGGGAACCCAGCCATCAGGGCGCGGGCGAGCGTGGTCTTGCCCACCTGGCGGGCGCCGGTGAGCACCACCATCTTGCGGGCCAGGTCGGCCCGCAGCATGGGCTCAAGGGTGCGCTGCATGCCGCGATGTTACTCGACCAAATGGATGCGCTTTACCGTTTAGTCGCGACTTTTTTGCAAAGTGCTTACAAAAAGTCGCTCAGCGAAGGCCGCCGCGTACCCAACGCCAGGCGGTGCGGGCAAGCACGCCGAGGTCGGTCCATAGCGTGGCTTGCGCCGCGTAGTCCGCCGCGGCGCGCAGCTTGGCCGGCAGGATCACTTCCCGGTACTCGTGCTCGGGGTCGGCCGCGGCGGCCAGGCGGGTGGCCTCGTCGGCGAAGGCGAGCGAGACGGGGTCGGTGATACCGGGGCGCACCGCGAGCACCTGCTCGCGCAAGTCGGGCGGGTAGAGCGCGACGTACTGCGGCACCTCGGGCCGCGGGCCGACCAGGCTCATCTCCCCGAGCAGCACATTCACGAGCTGAGGCAATTCGTCGAGCTTCGTGGCACGCAGGAAGCGGCCGGAGCGCGTGATGCGGGGGTCTCCGGCGGCGGTGATGGCAGGCCCGCGGGCCGGTGCATCGGCCACCATCGTGCGGAACTTCCAGATGTGAAAGAGGTTCCCCCAGCGCCCCACCCTCACCTGCCGGAACAGCACCGGCCCGGGCGAGTCGAGCTTGACCCACAGCGCGACGGCGAGCAGCGGCAGCGTCAGCACGTAGAGTGCGACGAGGGAGACGAGGACGTCGAAGAGGCGCTTCAACCTGGCTGGGCCCCGCCCGACCGGCTGGCCAACAGGTCACGCCAGGCTTTGAAGCAGGCGGCGAGCTCCAAGGCAGCGTCAAGGGCGGCAGACAGGGTGGCCAGGCGCTGCTCGGGCTGGTCAGCCTCCCACAAGGCAACCGAGAGACGGTCCGTCGAATGGCTGGGAGCCATGGCGGTCAAGCGTCCGCGGCCAGCGCCAACGCGTGCTGCCGGGCCTGCTGGACGACGGGCCGATGATCCGGAGAACCGGCCTCGGTGACGAGAACGTCAATGCGACGCTCCTCAGTCAGTGCCTGCACGCGAGCGACGAAACGGGTACGGCGCTCGACCAGTTCACGCGCGGGCAGGCTGTGCGGCACTTCCACCAGCAGGTCGACATCTCCGCCCCGGGCGGAGTCGTCGGTGCGCGAGCCGAAGAGGAACACGCGCGTCCCGGCGGGCCAATGCTCGCGGCAGGCGGCCAGGACGGCCAGGCGCTCGGTTTCGGTCAGACGCATCGGGGGATTGTCCGTGCATCAGACCGGCATTTCCAGCACCGATCGCATCTCATAGGCCCTCGGTGAGCACCTCGCGCACCGTGCGCACCACCCGCGCCACGTCGGCATCGGTCATCCGGGTGTACAGCGGCAGGCTCACCATGCGCTCGTAGGCGCGCTGGCTGTGCGGGAACTGCTCGGAGCGCAGCCCGTAGCGCGCACGCCAGTAGGGCTGCAGGTGCAGCGGGATATAGTGGACGCTGCAGCCGATGCCGGCTTCGAAGAGGCGTTCGATGAAGCGGTCGCGCGGCATCGCGGGGGTGCCGGTGCCCGCCGCCGAGGCGCCCGCCCCAGGTGAGGCCACACCCGCCGCATCGGCCAGGCGCAGCACGTACAGGTGCCAGGCGTGCGTGTCGCCCAGCGGCGCGCGCGGGGGCAGCACCACGGGCAGGCCGGCTAGGCCGGCGTCGTAGGCAGCGGCGATATCGGCGCGGCGCTGCTGGAAAGCGTGGGCCTTCTTCAGTTGATGCAGGCCAAGTGCGGCGGCGATGTCGGTGAGGTTGTACTTGAAGCCCGGCGCGACGATCTCGTAGTACCAGCTCGGCACCTTGGCGCTGAAGCGGTCGAAGGCGTCGCGGCTGATGCCGTGCAGGCGCATCACCTTGGCGCGTGCGGCGAGCGCCGCATCGCGCGTGACGAGCATGCCGCCTTCGCCGGTGGTGATGGTCTTGTTGGCGTAGAAGCTGAAGACGGTGGCGTCGCTCGCGAGCGTGCCCACGAGTTGGCCGCGGCTCGTGGTGGGCAACGCGTGGGCGGCGTCTTCCACCACCTTCAAGCCATGGCGCTGCGCGATCGCGTGGATGGCGGGCATGTCGGCTGCCAGGCCCGCGTAGTGCACGGGCACGATGGCACGGGTGCGCGTGGTGATGGCGGCTTCGACTGCGCGCGGGTCGATATTCAGCGTGGCGGGGTCGATGTCCACGAGGCGCACGTCCGCACCGAGGTAGCGCACCACTTCCGCCGTGGCGGTGAAGGTGTGGGTGGTGGTGATGACCTCGTCGCCCGGGCCGATGCCCAGGGCTTCGAGCGCCAGGTGCAAGCCGGCGGTGGCCGAATTGACGGCAATACAGTGCAGCCGCTCGTCGCCCAGGAAGGCCGCGAAATCGGCCTCGAAGCGCCGCGCCTTGGGGCCCGTGGTGACCCAGCCCGATCGCAGCGTGTCGACGACTTCGGCGATCTCGTCTTCGCCGATTTCGGGGAGGGCGAAGGGGAGGAAGGGGGTAGGCGTGGCCATCTGTGTGGAGTCCAAGCCCGGATTATCCGGGCTTGGCCACCCAGGCGAGCACGTGGGTGCGCAGCACGGGCAGTGCGTTGAGCACGGGATACAGGCCGGGGTGGAGGCGGCAGGCGGCGCGGGCCAGGGGGGGGGCGAGCGTGACGCGTTGGTGCGTGAGGTGCCCCTCGGGGAAAAGGGCCTGGATGCGGGCGAGCGGCACGCCACGTACATCGGGGTTGCGCGGGTTGTTCACCGTGAAGTCGTACCAGATCACGCCGCCGCCGGGCTTCACCCAGTGCCACAGCGTAGCGGCCAGGCGCTGTTGGAAGGTGGGGTCGAGCAGTGAGGAGAAGACGGTGGCCACGAGTACAGCATCGACGCTGGCTTCGGGGCGCTCGATGGCGGATGCATCGCCTTCGAGGAGCTCGACCTCGGGGGGCAGGCTCGAGCGGGCGGCGGCGTGGCGCTCGGGCAGCAGTTCGATGCCGCTCAGGTGCGAGGCCGTGAAGCCCATGTCGAGCAAGCGCTGCAGGTTGCCGCCGGAGCCGCAGCCCACCTCGATGACGCGCTTGTCGGCGAGGTTACCCTGCCCCTGCCAGCCGATGCGGGCAAAGAGCCGCTGCAAGGCGCGTTCGCGCTCGCGCAGCATGTGCTGCACCTCGGGGCGGGCGGCGTCGTAGCGGTCATCGGCCGCGCGGCGGGCGTAGCGGGCGGCCACGGCGCGGGCTTCATCGGTCTCCGGGGAGGTCGGCATGATCGGGATCGGCGGGTGGCTCGACGCGGGAGCAGTCCGACCTCAGGCTCGCCGCTCGATCGCCTGCAGGAAGCGCCGCGCCAGCACCGGGTAGGTGTGGTGCGCGAGTACGTAGGCGCGCCCCTTCTCGCCCAGCACGCGCCTCTCCTTGGGCGAGAGTGCGGCGAGCTGGCGCAGGCCCTGCGCCACGGCGGCGGGGTCCTCCGGCGGCACGGTGAGGCCACAGCCGGCTTCGCCGACGGGATCGTTGCCGGCCTCTACCGCATGCAGCACCGCGCGTGCAGCCATCATGTAGTCCATCAGCTTGTTGGGTGCGATGCCGAAGCGGTACAGGGGCTGGCGCTGCCAGCCGATGTAGGCGATGTCGATCGCGCCCAGGAAGCTCGGGATCTGGGCCTTGGGAATCGGCGGCAGCAGGTGTACGCGGGCGAGACCTTGCTGCGCGATGCGACGTGCGAGGTGTTCTCGCAGGTGGCCGTCGCCCACCATCACGATGTGCAGGGGGCGTTTCGTCGCGGGGGCTTTGGCGGCAGCAACAGCCCCGGGAGCCCCCGGGGCTGTACCACCGGGCGGCTGAAGCAGGGCTGCGGCATCGAGCAGCACGTCGAGCGCATTGGGCTCGCCCATCGAGCCTGCGTAGCCCACCACCACCCCGCCCTCGCGCCGGGCCGCGTCGATGGCCTGTTCGACATCGGTGCGCAGCGGCTCGTGCGGTGCCTTCCACTCCTCGGGGCTGATGCCGTTGGGCACGATGTGCAGCTTCTTCAGGTCGAGCCCGCGGCGCGCCATGTGCGCGTGCACCTTGGGCAGCATCGAGACGACGACGTCGCTGCGGCGGTAGGCGCTGTCTTCGGCGGACTGGCAGATGAGCGCGAAGGGGTGCCAGGGCGACATGCCCGAGAGCTCGATGGGTGAGAGGGGCCAGAGGTCGTGGACTTCGTGGACGAGGACAGGCCACGCGGCGGCCTGCCCGGCGCCCTGGGCAGCACTCGTGCTGGCTTGCGCTGCTGCTGGTGCGCCACGCAGCTGCCGCGCCGCCTGCACGATGCGCTGCCCGACCCAGGTGTCCATCGGGTAGGTGCTCGAGGTGATCACGACATCGGGTGCGAACTCGCGCGCGAGCGCGTCGGCCTGCGCCCACAGCTGGCTCAGGAACGACAGGATGTTCTTCATCCGGCCCCAGCCATTGCCCGCATACGCGGGCGTGGGCAGCCAGCGGTAGGTGATGCCCTCGACCACGTGCTCGCCGGGCTTGGGCTGGCGGGCGCGGTAGTGCGAGTACGCCGAGCCGATCACCATCACCCGGTGCCCGAGCCGCACCCACTCGCGCGCGAGGTAGTAGGGGCGGTACTCCATGCCGAGTGCCGGCGTGCCGGCGTAGTGGTTGATCAGCAGGATGTTCACGCGAGCAGCTCCCGGTACAGCTGCAGCAACTCGGCCTCGGCGCGCGGCCAGTGGTAGTGGGTGTGCACGGCGGCGCGGCCGGCTTCGCCCATCCGCGCGACGCGGGTTTCGTCGTCGATAAGGCTGCGGATGGCATGCGCGATGGCGACGGGGTCGGTGGGGTCCACGCACAGGCCGCAGCCATGGGCCTCGACGATCTCGCGCCACGCGGGAAAGTTCGAGGCGACGACCGGGAGCTCGGCCGACATGTACTCGAACATCTTGATCGGCAGCGAGTCGAGGTAGCTCGGCAGGGGCAGCAGCGTCACGAGCCCGGCGCGCGAGCGCGCCATCACCTCGCGCACCGCGTCGCGGCCGATCACGCCGAGGTAGTCCACCTGGGCCCAACCGGGCTCGGCGCGCAGTGCGGCCTCGGTGGCGCTGTCTTCGAACTTGCCGGCCAGCAGCAGCCGCACATCGGGCACGAGCGGCAGCGCGCGCACCATCGTGAAGGCGCCGCGGGTGCGGAAGATGCCGCCGACGTAGCACACCACGGGCTCGCGTGGGCGCGGCTGCGCGGGCGGGGCGAGCTCGTCGAGAAACGGGTAGTTGCACACGTTCGCCGCACGGCGCGCCACCTGCGCGAAGCGCGCAGTGATGTGCGGCGTGGCCCCCACCACCGCGCGCAGCTGCCGGACCTGGCGGTTCTCGTAGAGCTCGAACAGTGCACCGAGCGGCCGGCGCAACGGGGCCGGAATCCACTGCTTGGTCAGCAGCTGGCGCGGCACGTCTTCGTGCGCGTCGTAGACCACCCGAAAGCCCTCGCGCGCGAGCGCCACGCCCACGGGCAGCAGCTCGGGGTCGTGCAGGTGCACGAGCGCGGGCTCGAGCGCGCGCACTGCGCGCAGCGCGCGCGTGGGCTGCTCGCGCATGCGGGCGAGCCGGCCGGGCGGCTTCGCGCCGATGTCCACGAT
>JBDKFA010000160.1:0-15709 GCA_039798945.1 Pseudomonadota bacterium | reverse complement strand
GCAGACCCAGGATGGCGAAGATGTTGCTGGTCAGCACGATGAAGGGGTCCATCGTGATCGCAAAGATCGCGGGGATGGAGTCCACTGCAAAGATCACGTCCGTCAAGCCCACGAGCGCGATCACCATCAGCAACGGCGTGGCGACGCGCTTGCCGTTCTCGACGGTGAAGAACTTCTCGCCGTCGAAGTGCTTGCTGACCGGCATCACGCGGCGCAGCAGCCTGAGCGCCGGGTTGCTCTCCAGGTCGGGCTCCCGGCCGGCGGCCCACCACATCTTGATGCCGGTGAGGATCAGGAACGCGCCGAAGACGTAGAGCACCCAGTGGAAGTGCGCGATCAGCCACGAGCCCACGAGGATCATCACCGTGCGCAGCACGATCGCGCCGATGATGCCGATCATCAGCACGCGCTTCTGGTAGGCCGGCGGCACCGCGAAGTACGTGAAGATCATCAGGAACACGAAGATGTTGTCCACCGCCAGGCTTTTCTCGATGAGGTAGCCGGTGAGGAACTCCATGGCCTTGGTGTTGGCCATGTCCACGCCGTGGTCCTGCTTGACGGCCCACCAGAACAGGCCGTTGAAGAGGAAGCTCAGGGCCACCCAGATGAGCGACCAGTTGAGCGCCTCCTTGACCGACACGGTGTGGGCGCCCTGCTTGCGCAGCACGACGAAGTCGACGAACAGCGCGACGAGGACGGAAACGACGAAGACGGCCCACAGCCAGGCCGGCGCGATGGTGTCCATGGACACTCCTTCGGGGAAGTTGAGGATCGCGCCGAAAGGTCTTGCGGGCTGGTGTGGAGCCTGCGGTCCCGGGAGGCCGGCGGGCGCCGGCTTCCGTATTGACGGGGGGCCGCGGCAGCTGCGGGCTGCGTGCTACTCCCCTTTCGACGGTGCGGATTCTGCCGGTCGCCGCCAAAGCCCTACAACTTGGAAGCCTATCGACCACGCTGGCATCCAGGCGCCGCGCGAGTCGCAGGCCTTCCCGTACCGGCTGGGGCCGCTGAGGCGGCAGCCCGCACTCGGCAGCGCCTATGCTCGGGCGATGGACCGCCCTTTCGTGCGCCACGCCGACGCCCACTGCGTCGTCGTCGAGAAGCCCGCCGGGCTGCCGGCGGTGCCGGGGCGCAGCGCGGCCCTGCAGGACTGTGCGTGGCGCCGTGTGCAGGTGCACCACCCGGACGCGCTGGTCGTGCATCGCCTGGACATGGCCACTTCGGGGCTGCTGCTCTTCGCACGCGGCGAATCCGCGCAGCGTGCCCTGTCGGGCGCGTTCGAGAGCCGCCTCGTGCGCAAGGGCTACGTCGCCGTGGTGGCGGGCGAACTGAAGGAGGACGCGGGCGAGATCGGGTTGCCCATCGGCGCCCACTGGCCAGACCGGCCCCGGCGCTGCGTCGACCCGCTGCGCGGCCGTCCCGCGCTCACCCGATTTCAGGTGCTGGTGCGCGAGGACGGGCGAACCCGGCTCGCTCTCGAACCCGTGACCGGCCGCACACACCAGCTGCGCGTGCACCTGGCAGCCATCGGACACCCGATCGTGGGCGATGCGCTGTATGCGCCGCCCGAGGCGCAGGCCGGCGCCCCGAGGCTGCTGCTGCACGCGAGCCGGCTCGCCGTGCCGCACCCGCAGGGCGGGCAGCTCGTCGAGTGGACGAGCGACGTGCCGTTCTGAACCTGCCCGGCCGTGCAGGCCTGGCCACACCGACCCTGATGCCCGAGCGCGGCACCCTGCGGCAAGGTGGCCGCTATCCTGCAGGCATGAACACGACACCCCTTCACGTCACGGTCGTCACCGGCGCCTCGCGCGGCCTGGGCCTGTCCCTCGCTTCCCAGCTGCTCGCGCGCGGGCACCGGCTGCTCACGCTGCAGCGCCAGCCGAACCCGGCATTGCAGGGCATGGTGGAACAGTGGGCGGTGGACCTGGCCGAACCCGGTCCGGTGGCAGAACGGCTCGGGCAGTGGGTGGTGGCGCTGCCGCGCGGCGGACTCGCCTCGCTCACCCTCGTCAACAACGCTGCCCTGCTCGTCACCCCCGGGCCTGTGCGCGACGCGGCCGCCGGCGAGGTGACGCGCGCGATGCGTGCGAGCCTGGAGGCTCCGCTGCTGCTCACCGCCGCGTTCCTGCGCGCGAGCGCCGACATGGCCACGCCGCGCAAGGTGCTCAACATCTCCTCGGGCCTCGGGCGCTTCGCGATGGCAGGCAGCGCGGTCTACTGCGCGGCCAAGGCAGGCCTGGACCACTTCAGCCGCGCGGTTGCGCTCGAAGAAGCCGAGCGGCCGAACGGTGCGCGCATCGTCTCGCTCGCCCCAGGCGTGATCGACACCGACATGCAGGTGCAGCTGCGCAGCGCCGACCCCGCCGCCTTCAGCGCGCAGGGGCGCTTCCAGTCGATGAAGCAAAGCGGTGGCCTGGACAGCGGCGAGGCTGCTGCGGCCAAGGTCCTCGCGTTCCTCGAGCGCGCGGACTTCGGCGCGAACCCGATCGGGGACGTGCGCGACCCGCGCTGAGCGCGGCGCGGGCGGAGCAGCAGGCTGCGGGGCTGCGGGGCTGCGGGGGGCTGCGGCGCGACAGGCGCCGCCGGCGCCGTGAACCCGCCGCGAACCCGCTACCGCCTCAGCTCGCCAGCCAGGCCGCCAGGTCCGCCTTCAGCTGCCGCAGGTCCGCCTCGCGCGTGTACATCATGTGGCCGGCGTCGTAGTAGCGGTGCGTGACGCGCGTGCGCACCTCGGCGGGGATGTCCAGCTGCGCGAGCGACCAATCGCTCGCGCTGTACGGGGTGCCGAGGTCGTAGCGGCCGCTGGCGACGAGTACCTTCAGGTGCGGGTTGCGCCGCATCGCTCGCGACAGGTCGGCCGTGGTGGTGGTGAAGCTGTTGCCCTTGTCCTCGCCGCGGTTCCAGTTCCAGCCGCGGTTCACCTCGACGTTCAGAGCCTCGTAGCGCGACTCGAGCAGGATGCCCAGCGTCTCGGTGAAGTAGGCGAGCGCGGCCATCTTGTAGGGCGCGGCGATGGCGTCGATGCCGGGGTCGAACTCCCACTCGCGGCTGCGTGTGGCGCCCATCGGGCCGGTCACGCGCGACTCGAGGCGGCCCACGATCTGCCCCTGGGCACGCATGGCCTCGAAGAAGTAGGCGTGGTCGCTGATGCGCAGGTTGTGCTGCTCGACGAGCTCGCGCGAGAGCCCGGTGAGTTCCGCGATGCGGCGCGCCGCGCGCGTGAAGCGTGCAGGCGTCAGCCGCGAGCCCGCATGCAGCGCGGCCAGGTACTCGCCGCCCGCGAACTCCTCCGCGGCTTCGCGCGCGGCCTCGGACGAGGCACCGATCGAGCCCTTGAGCAGCCCGTGGTACTGAGAGGTGTTGGCAAATGCCGGCAGGAAGAGCGCGTAGGGCAGGTCGTTGCCACGGTGGAAGACGATCGTCTGCAGGTCCATCGCACAGGAGACGAGGATCAAGCCCGACAACGCGAGCCCCGAGGCCTGCAGGGCGTCCGCAATGGCCGCACCGCGCGTGGTGCCGTAGCTCTCGCCGCACAGGTACACGGGCGAGCCCCAACGCCGGTGGCGGGTGAGCCAGCCGCGCACCACCTCGCACAGGGCCTGCACGTCACCGTCCACCGACAGCACCTTCTTGCGCGCCTCCTCTCCCGCCGCGAGCGACCAGCCCGTGTGCGGCGGGTCGATGAAGACGAGGTCGAAGTGCTCGAACCAGCTCAGCGGGTTGTCGACCACGGCATAGGGCGGGGCCGGTGACCGGCCATCGTCGCCCACGACGACGCGCTTGGGCCCGAGGGCACCCAGGTGCAGCCACAGCGAGGCCGAGCCGGGGCCGCCGTTGAAAGCGAAGCACACCGGGCGGGAGGCGGGCACGACGCCCTGCTTCAGGTACGCGGTGGCGAGCACGGCCGCCTGGGGTGGTGCGCCCACCGCACCGAAGCCGGCGTCGGTGACGGGCAGGAAGGCGGCCTCGGCGGTGTAGGCGAGCGGGGCATCGCCGATGCGCACCGAGCCCTCCGAGCGGGCGGCCGGGAGCGCAAGCAGCCGCTCGACAGCCTCGCGGGACTGCCTCGCGGCGTCGTTCGGGGAGGAGGCGGCGGGCGTGGGGCTGTCGGTGGTCATGTCGGGAATGTGGAGTCGAACGGGGGAGCCGCGCGCCAAGCCTGGCGCAGGCCCCTGCACGATATTGTCCCCAACCTGGGCGCAACCCGCGTGGACAGGGGGGCAACGGGACAACGGGGCCGCGAGGCGCGGGCTCAGGGCGTGATGCGCAACGACCGCGCCTCTTCGCCGACCAGGTGGCGCAGCCAGCGGTGCCCGGCGTCCTTGTGGCTGCGCTCATGCCAGTACGCGGCGTAGCGCACGCGCGGCAGGGCCAGCGGCGGCTCGAAGAGCTGGACCGGATGCTGAATGGCAATCTCGCGTGCCAGCGCGCGCGGCATGGTGGCGATGATGTCCGTGCCCACGACCATGCGCGCCACGGTCAGGAAGTTCTGCACGCCGAAGCAGGCCGGCGCCTCGCCACCGATGCGTTCGATGGCCGCATCGAGCACCTGCCCGGTCGTCGTGCGCCCGAGGCCGAGCGGGCGCACATGCGGCAGCGAGAGGTAGTCCTGCAGCCGCATGCCTCCGGCCTGGACGCCGCGGTGATGGCGGTCGGCGATGCAGGCGATGCGGTCCTGCCAGAGCGGCATCGTCCTCAAGGTGGGGGGAACCTTGAGGACCCACGCGATGCGCAGGTCCACGTCTCCCCGCTCCAGGTACTCGATCGCCCGCTCGGGATCGGGGGCACGCACTTCCAGCCGCACACCCGGCGCCTCGGCACGCAGCCGGCGCACGAGCCTGGGCATCAACAGGTGCTCGGCGTATTCGGGCGCGCTCAGCACGAAGGTGCGCCGCGACAGCGCGGGGTCGAAGGCACGCGGGGGCGCCACGAGTGCGTCCAGTTTCTCCAGCAGCGGGCGCAAGGCCTGCGCCACCTCGGTCGCCCGGTCGGTGGGTGTCATGCCGTGGCGCGAGCGCAGCAGCAGCGGGTCCGCGAACAGTTCGCGCAGGCGCCCGAGGGCGCGGCTCACGGCCGGCTGACTCATGCCGAGCCGGACCGCCGTGCGCGAGACGCCGCGCTCGACCATCAGCACGTCGAAGACCCGCAGCAGCCGCAGGTCGATCTGTTCCAGGCGCTCCAAGTTATCCGGCATTCGACATATTTGATATGCGTCAGATGATAGCCAGCTTGCGCGATGCGTTCCGTAAACTGACACGCATGCGCCTGTTGCCTACATTCGGAATGCAGCTCCTCGCGGGGCTGCTGATCGGTCTGGTTCCCGCCCTCGCGTCGGCACAGGACTACCCGAGCCGCCCCATCAAGCTCGTGCTCCCCTTCCCCACAGGAGGAACCTTCTTCGTCGGGCAGTTGCTGTCGGAGAAGCTGCCCGAGGTACTCGGCCAGCCTGTGGTCATCGAGAACAAGCCGGGCGCCGGTGGCAGCCTGGCGATGGAGTCCGTGGTGCGCGCGCCACCGGACGGCCACACCCTGTTCGTCACCTCCCCGACTCTCACGATCACGCCGATCGTGCAGAAGAACCTGCGCTTCAACCCGATGACCGAACTGGTGCCGGTCGCGCTCGTGGCTGCCGTGCCCAACGTGATGGTCATCCATCCCAAGGTCCCGGCGCGAAGCTTCAAGGAATTCGTCGAGCTCACGCGGGCAAGCCCGGGCAAGTACACCTACGGTACGGGGGGCGCCGGGGCCTCGAACCACTTCGCTTCCGAGCAGTTCAAGATGCTGGCCGGTGCCGACATCCTGCACATCCCCTACCAGTCGGCCACGCACGCCGTCACGAACCTGGTGGGAGGGCAGATCGACATGGTCATCGGCGGGCTGCCCACCTCCGCCCCGCTCGTGCAGGATGGGCGGCTGCGCGCGCTGGCGGTGCTCACCAAGCAGCGTCACCCGCTCCTGCCCGACGTGCCGACGGTGGTCGAGGTCGGCATGCCCGAACTCGTCGTGGACACCTGGTACGGCGTCCTCGCACCTGCCGGCACGCGCCCGGAAATCGTGGAGCGGCTGCACCGCGAGATCACGAAGATCGTGCGTGCCCCCGAGATCCAGCAGCGCATGGCCAAGGCAGGCATCGACCCCTTGTGGTCCACGCAGAGCGAGTTTGCCGCCTTCGTCAAGGCCGACCACGAGAAGTGGGTGCGTGTCACGCGCACGGCACGCCTGAAGTTCGACTGATACCCCTTGCCCGGCGTCTGCGGAGCCCATGCGCGCCGGGGCGCCGGGCCCTTATCGACACCCCACGGAGACGACCATGCAGACGATCTGCCCCACCCAGGAAGAGATGAAGCCGCGCATCGCTCGCTTCAAGGAACTCAAGCCGCGCGCAAGCCACTGGGAGAAGGACCTCGGGATCCCGCCCGAGGTGCTGCGCATGTTCAACCCGAAGGCTAACTACGTGCTGATGGCCCCTGAAGGCATGCCCGGGCGGCTGTCGCCCAGCCCGGCGATCGTGGACGGTGACAAGGGCGTGATCCGCGTGGGCATCGCACTGGCCGAAGCGGGCGACGGCCCGGGGCTGCACGTGCACTGGAAGACCACCGAGACCTTCATGGCGCTTTCCGGCCGCTGGAAGATCCGCTGGGGCGACGATGGTCAGGAGCACGTGATCCTCGAGCCCTTCGACATGATCTCCGTGCCCCCGCGCGTGACGCGGCAGTTCATCAACGTGTCCGACCAGGATGCCCATCTGCTGGTGATCATCCAGGGGCAGAAGGAGGACTTCAACGACGTGGGCCGGCTGCCGCAGGCGGCCGCACCGATCATCGAAAAGTACGGCGTGGAGATGATCGACAAGCTCGAGCGCAACGGCTGGAGGTTCCAGCTCGACGCGCACGCAGTCTGAGGTCGGTGCCGTGTCCCCGCGCACGGGCGGCGACTTCATCGCGCAGACGCTGCACGCCTATGGCGTGGACCACGTCTTCTTCGTCGATGCGATCCTGAGGCGCGCGCTCATCGAGATGGAGGGCCTGGGCATCCGGCGCATCCTCACGCACTCGGAGAAGGCCGCCGCCTACATGGCCGACGGCTACGCGCGTGCGGGCAACCGCCCCGGCGTCTGCATGGCCCAGTCCGTGGGGGCCGCCAACCTGGCGGCCGGCCTGCAGGATGCCTGGCTCGGCCAGTCGCCGGTCATCGCCCTCACCGGGCGTCAGGCGGCCGCCAACCAGTACCGCAACGCCTACCAGGAGTTGCCGCACGAGCCGATGTTCGCGGCCGTGACGCGCTTCAGCGGCCGCGTGGATGCGGCAGAACAGCTGCCGCTGCTGTTGCGCTCGGCCTTTCGCGAGAGCATGAGCGCCACGCCGCGGCCGGTGCACCTGGACGTGGGCGGCCACACGGGCGACCTCGTCGGCGCCGCGCCGCTGGCTGCCGAGGTGCGCTGCGACGACGCTTTCCGCAGCCTGCCTCCCTTCCGGCCTCACGCCACCCCAGGCGTGCTGGCGCGTGCGCAGGCGCTGCTCGCGCGCGCCCAGCGGCCCGCCGTGATGGTCGGCCGCGGGGCCATGGTCAGCGGCGTGGGCGAGGTGCTGGACGCCTGGGCGCGCGAGAACGGCGTGCTGGTGGTGGGCTCGCTGGACGCGAAGGCGGTGCTGGTCGAAGGGCACCCGTGCTTTGCCGGTGTGTGCGGCACCTACTCGCGCGGCTGCGCGAACGAACTGCTGGCCGAGGCGGACTGGGTGCTGATGCTGGGCACCGACACTTCCGACCAGGCCACCGCCGGCTGGACGCTTCCCCGGCCCGCAGCCGTGCTCGTGCAAGTCGACGTGGACCCGCTGGAGCTCGGACGCAACTTTGCCGATGCGCTGCTCGTGCAGGCCGACCCGCGCAGCTTCCTCGAGCAGTGGCGCGCCAGCACGGGGACAGGCGCCGTCACGGGTGCAGGCGCCGCGGGCGCGAACGCGGGCCCGGCCCCGCCGCGCGGCGCCTGGCTGGCGCGCATCGCCGGCAGCGTGGCCGCCTGGCGGACGCAGGCACGGCAGGCGTGCAGCGACGAGGCCCAGCCCATCCGCCCGGCCTGGCTGTGCGCCGCCCTCACGCGGCTGCTGCCGCAAGACGCGATGCTCGTGGCCGACACGGGCTATGCCTCGCAATGGACCGGCACGCTCGTGGAGCTGCGCCACCCTGGCCAGCGCTTCCTGCGCGCGGCCGGCTCGCTCGGCTGGGCCTTTCCGGCGGCCCTCGGCGCGCGCTGCGCGCAGCCCCGCACGCCGGTGGTGTGCTTCACCGGAGACGGCGGTTTCCTGTACCACGCAGCCGAGCTGGAGACCGCGCGCCGGTGGGGCATCAAGACCGTGACGGTGGTCAACAACAACAGCCAGCTCGCGCAGGGCGTGCCGAACATCGATCTCGTCTACCAGGGCCGGGACACGTCGCGCAAGCACGAGATCCACGCCTTCCGGGAGATGGACTTCGCGCGGCTGGCGGCAGCCCACGACTGCCTGGGCGTGCGTGTGGAGGACCCGGCCGACTTCAACGCGGCATGGCGGCAGGCCTGTGACAGCCCCTTGCCCGCGGTCATCGACGTCGTCACCGACCCCGCCGCACGGCCGCTCTCGGGCGGCCCGGCGCGGGCGTCCTGAGCCGTCGCCGTCGAGCCCCCCTCGCGTCGCCGAGCACCCCAGCGCAGATGAACACGCCACCCGCCCCTCCAGCTCTGGACCCCGCCTATGCGCAGGCCGCCCAGCGCCTGCGCGACGCGTCGTGCCAGCCCGCCGAGCCGCTGCACGCCCCGCTTGCCCAGGCGCGGGCGCAGCAGGACCGCCACTTCGCCTTCCTCAACGAGGAGCTGCCCCCGATCCACGCTGCGCAGGAGTTCCACCCGCCGGGCCCGGCCGGCGCGCTGTCGCTGCGCGTCGTCCAGGCGCGCCCGGCCGCGGGGCCGTCACCGGTCGTGATCTTCGTGCGCGGGGCCGGTTGGTGGGCGGGCAGCCTGCACTCCCACGAGCGCACCGCGCGGGTCATCGCCCACGAGACGGGGGCCGCCTGCCTCGTGCTCGACTACCGCCGCAGCCCCGAACACCGCTTCCCCACGCAGCTCGAGGAGCTGCTGGCCACCCTCGCCTGGGTGCGCGAGGCGGGCGCCGCGCACGGCCTGGACGGCTCGCGCATCGTGCTGTGGGGCGAATCCGCCGGCGCGACCACGAGCCTGCTGGCCGCCCAACGGCTGCGCGACGACGGCGCCCTGCCGGTGCAGGCGCTCGTGCTCTTCTACGGCAACTTCGACGGGCCGGGCCCGAATACGCGCGCGCAGTCGCGCTGGGTGTGGCAGCAGCTGCTGGGCGAGGCCTGGGAAGCCCCTCCCGCGGCGGCCATTCCGGCACGCCAGCCGGTGCATGGCTTGCCGCCGACGTGGCTCGGCGTCGGTGATGCCGACCCGCTGCTGGCCGACACGCTGGCGCTGCAGGCCAGGCTGCAGGCGGCGGGGGTGCCACACGCCTGCCGGCGCTGGCCCGGCCTGCCGCATGCGTTCATGACGATGACGCGCCTGCTGCCGGCGGCCACGCAGGCGGTGCGCGAGGCCTGGTCCTTCGTCGAGCCGGTACTCTCCGCTCGCCGCTGAGCGCGACACGGGCCAGGCTGCGGTGGCTCAGCCCGGGGCGGGCGGCGCCAGCAGCTGCGCGTAACGCGCCACGTCCACGTTGCCGCCGGACAGGATCACGCCCACGCGCGCGGCGCGCAGGTCAGGCAGGCCCGCCACGCGCTCGAAGAGCGCGGCCGCACCCAGGCACCCGGTGGGCTCGACCACCGTCTTCATGCGCTCGGCGAAGAAGCGCATCGCCGCCACGAGCTGCGCGTCGCTCACCGTGACGATGCCTGCCACCAGCGCCTGGATCACCGGGAAGGTGAGCGCGCCGCTGTGCTGGGTCTGCGCTCCGTCGGCGATCGTCTGCGGGGTGTCGATGTGCACGATGCGGCCTTCGGCCAGGCTGCGCTGCGTGTCGTTGCCGGCGTCGGGCTCCACACCCCAGACCTGCACCCCGGGCAGCAGGTGGTGCGCGGCCACCGCGCAGCCGGAGATCAGGCCGCCGCCGCCCACGCAGACGAGCAGCGCATCGAGCCCGCCGCCGTCGAGTTCACGCACCTGCTCGATGAGCTCGAGCGCAGCGGTACCCTGCCCCGCCATCACCTGCGGGTGGTCGTAGGGGGGAATGAGCGTCATGCCGCGGGCTTCGGCCAGGCGCCGCCCGATGGCCTCGCGGTCTTCGGTGTAGCGGTCGTAGAGCACGACCTCACTGTCCGGCTGCCCTTCCTGGTAGCCGCGCGTGGCCGCGAGCTTGGCCGCCGGGGCATCGTGCGGCATCACGATCACGCTGGGCATGCCGAGCATGCGGGCCGACAACGCAATGGCCTGCGCGTGGTTGCCCGACGAGTAGGCGATCACACCGCGCGCGCGCTGTGCGGGCGTGAAGTTCGCGAGCGCGTTGAAGGCACCGCGGAACTTGAAGGCGCCCATGCGCTGCAGGTTCTCGGCCTTGAAGAACACCTGCGCGCCAGTGCGCGCGTCGGCCGTGCGCGAGGTGAGGACGGGGGTGCGGTGGGCGTGGCCGGCGAGCGCGCGGGCCGCGGCGGCCACGTCGTCGAAGGAGATGGCAAGCGTCATGGGGCGGTGCGCGCGTGTCGCTCGCGCGCGAGCGCCGCGCCGGCCGCGAGCGCGCGCAGCTTCGCCTCGGCCACGTCGCGGCTCATCGGCGCCAGCCCGCAGTTCGTGCAGGCGATCAGCCGGTGCGCCGGCACGTGCTGCAGCGCGCGGCCGATGGTGTCGGCCACCTCCTCGGGCGTCTCGACCTGCTCGCTGGCCACGTCGATCACGCCGACCATCACGTCTTTGCCGGGCAGCAGCGCCATCAGGTCGGGCGGCACGTGCGAGTGGATGCACTCCAGGCTCACCTGCTGGATCGACGAGGCGGCAAGGGCCGGGAACACCTTCTCGTACTGCCGCCACTCCTGCCCGAGCGTGGCCTTCCAGTCGATGTTGGCCTGGATGCCGTAGCCGTAGCAGATGTGCACGGCCGTCGTGCAGCGCAGGCCCTGCGCGGCGCGCTCCAGTGCCTTCACGCCCCAGTCCGCAGCCTCGTCGAGGTACACGTTGAAGGCGGGCTCGTCGAACTGCACGATGTCCACGCCATCGGCCTCGAGCGCGAGCGCCTCCTGGTTGAGCAGCTCGGCGAAGGCGAAGGCCATCTTCACACGGTCGCCGTAGTAGCGGTCGGCCACGGTGTCGACGATCGTCATCGGGCCGGGCAGCGTGAACTTCACGCGGCGCGTGGTGTGGGCGCGCACGAGTTGCGCCTCGGTGGCGTGCACGCGGCCCTTCAGGCGCAGCGGCGCCACCACCTGCGGCACCATCGCCTTGTAGCGGTCGTTGCGGATGCCCATCTCGACCTTGTGCTCGAAGTCGATGCCCTCGACCTGCTCGAGAAAGCCGTGCACGAAGTGCTGGCGCGACTGCTCGCCGTCGCCGATCACGTCCAGGCCCGCGTCCTCCTGCATCTTCACCCACAGCAGCGTGGCGTCGCGCTTGGCGCGGGCGAGTTCCTCGCCCTGGCTGCGCCACTGGGGCCAGAGCTTGCCGGTTTCGGCGAGCCAGGTGGGCTTGGGCAGGCTGCCGGCAATCGCGGTGTCGAACATGGGAATCGGGCCCGGGCGGGCGGTGAAAAGAATGGCTTGCGAGGTTAGCGCAAGACGTGCGCCTCAGCAGGGGCTCAGGAAGCTGCGCCGCGGGCCGAGCGGGCGGCCATCCAGCACACGCAGGTGGCGCAGCAGCCAGGCGCGCGTCTCGGCGGGGTCGATCACGTCGTCGATCTCGAGGTGGCTCGCGAGGTTCAGTGCGCGGCCGCGCGCGAGCGACTGCTCGACCAGCTGCTCGAAGAGCGCCTCGCGCTCGGCGCCCTGCACCGCCTGGAGCTCGCGCCGGAAGCCGAGCCGCACCGCCCCTTCGATGCCCATCGGCCCGAACTCGCCACCGGGCCAGGCGCAGGTGGCCACCGGCGCGTGGAAGTGCCCGGCGGCCAGTGCCATCGCCCCGAGGCCGTAGCCGCGTCGCAGCATCACGCTGAGCACCGGCACGCGCAGCGCCGCCGCGGTGACAAACACGCGCGCCGCGCGCCGCACCATGCCGGTGGCCTCGCTCGCCGGGCCGACCATGAAGCCGGGCGTGTCCACGAAGGTCAGCAGCGGCCAGCCCAGCGCGTCGGCGCGCTGCATCGCATGGGCGAGCTTGTCGCAGGCCGGCCCGTCGAGGGCGCCGCCCAGGTGCTGCGGGCGGCTCGCCACCATCATCACCGGCCGCCCCTCCAGGCGCGCCGCGGCGGTGACGAGGCCGGGTGCGAAGTCGGCGCGCAGCTCCAGCAGGCTGCCGGCATCGGCCAGCGTGCGCAGGATCGCCAGCGGCTCGTACACCGCGCGCCGGCTCGCGGGCACGGCGTCGCGCAGGCTCGCGAGCTCTCCTCCTGGTTCGCCGGCTGTCGAGTGACCCGCCACACGCGCGAGCCAGTCGCGCGCCACCTGCACCGCCTGCGCCTCGCTGGGCACGCGCACGTCGACGACACCGGCACGCGCGAGCACGTCCACCGGCCCCACCTCTTCGGCAGCGACCTGGCCGAGCCCGCCCCCTTCGATCATCGCGGGGCCGCCGAGGCCGATGCTCGCCCCTTCCACGGCCACGACCAGATCGCAGCAGCCCAGCAGCGCGGCGTTGCCGGCGAAGCAGCGCCCTGCGACGATACCCACCAGCGGCACCTCGCCCGACAGCGCCGCCAGGCGCGCGAAGGTCGTGCAGTCCAGCCCCGCCACGCCGTGCCAGTCGACATCGCCCGGCCGCCCGCCCCCGCCTTCGGCGAACAGCACCAGCGGCAGCCGCTCGCGCGCGACGAGCTCAAGCAGCCGGTCGGCCTTGGCGTGGTTCCACACCCCTTGCGTGCCGGCGAGCACCGTGTAGTCGTAGGCCATCACCGCGCAGGGCTGGCCCGAGACGGTGCCGGTACCGGTGATGAGACCGTCGGCCGGTGTGTCCCGCTGCAGTTCCGCCTCGGCGCGGCGCTTGCGCTGCGCCGCCACCGCGAAGGCCCCGTACTCGTTGAAGCTGCCGGGGTCGAGCAGGTCGGCCACGTTCTCGCGCGCGCTGCGCAGCCCCGTGGCATGGCGCTGCGCCATCGCCTGCGGGCGGGCCGCATCGTCAAGCAGCGCGCGGCGGGCCAGCAGGGCTTGCAGGTCAGGCCGCTCGGAGGCACCGGCGGCGGCCCCGGGAACGGCCCCGGCAACGGCCTCGTGGGTCGGCACCGCGGGTGCCGGGGGCGGCGGCCTTGCCGCAGCCGGGGCTACCTGGGAAGCCGCAGGCGTCCGGGCACTGGCACGGCACCACCCCAGCACGTCGCCGGCCTCCACGGCTTCGCCCTCGGCCACCTCGTGCGCGTGCAGCACACCCGCAGCAAGCGCCGCGACCGGCACTTCCATCTTCATCGATTCGAGCAGCGCCACCGCCTCACCGGCGGCGAGCACCGCTCCCGGCGCGGCGAGCCACTGCTGCAGCCGCCCGGCCACGGGCGCCGTCACCGGCTGAAGGGCCTGCAGGCCCACGTCGGGGGGCGTGCCCGGGACGCCGGCCGCGCTCAAGCCTGCGCCGCCTCGGAGACCTCGACGAGGCCCTTCTTCACCAGCATCGGCTGCACGGTCGGGCCGCGGCCGCGAAAACTCGAGAAGGCCAGGCCCGGCTCGAGCGTGTTGCCGCTGCCGTAGATGAAGCGGCGCAAGGCAGCAGCGACCTCGGGGTCGAAGGGGTTGCCGGCCTCCACGAAGGCGTCGTAGGCGTCGGCGTCCAGCACCTCGGCCCACAGGTACACGTAGTAGCCCGCCGCGTAGGCCGCACTCGAGAACAGGTGCTGGAAATGCACGAGGCGATGGTTCAGGCCGACGCCGTGCGGCAGGCCCATGCGCTCGAGGGTCTCGGCCTCGAAGGCGCAGGCGTCTGACGGGGGTTCGGCCAGGCTGTGCACGGTCATGTCGACGAGGGCACTGGCGGTGTAACGGACGGTCTCGTAGCCCTGGCCGAAACGACGGGCTCGGGCCAGCCGTTCGATCAGCGCGTCGGGGATCGGCTCTCCCGTGCGCCAGTGTCGGGCGTGCTTTTTCAGCACCTCAGGCTCGCTCGCCCAGTGCTCGAAGAGCTGCGAGGGCAGCTCGACGAAGTCGCGCAGGACCTGCGTGCCCGACAGCCGCCGGTAGCGCACCTGGCTGAGCAGCCCGTGCAGGCCATGCCCGAACTCGTGGAAGAGCGTGCGCACGTCGTCCATCGACAGCAGCGTGGGCTCGCCCGGTGCGCCCTTGGCGAAGTTGTTGTTGTTCATGATCACCGGCAGCTCGAAGCCGCCGGTGGCTGGCATCGCGCAGGAGGCACCGGGCACGTTGCGGTTCTGCCAACGCAGCGCGCTCATCCAGGCGCCGCTGCGCTTGGTGGGGCGCGCGAAGTTGTCCTGCAGGAAGACCCCCACGGCCGCGCCCTGCGCGTCGTGCACCTCGTAGGCGCGCACATCAGGGTGGTAGACGGGCAGGTCCGTGCGCGGCGTGAAGCGCAGGCCGAAGAGCCGGCCGGCGCAGTCGAAGGCGGCCTGCACCACCTGCTCGAGCGGGAAGTAGGGCTTCACCTCGGCGTCGTCCACCGCGTAGTGCGCCACGCGTACACGCTCGGCCCAGTAGCGCCAGTCCCAGGGCTCGATCGTGCCCTCGGGCGTGCCCGCGCCAGCGTCGGACATCGCCGCGCGCAGCATCGCCGCCTCGCGCGAGACGGCCTGCAGCGAACGCGTCCAGACCTCGTCGAGCAGCCGGCCCACCGCCTCGCGGGTGCCCGCCATCGTGTCGGCCAGCGCGTGGTCGGCGTAGCAGGCGCGTCCGTGCAGCCGCGCTTGCTCGGCGCGCAGCGTGAGGATCTCGCGGATCACCTCGCGGTTGTCGTGCTCGCCGGCGTGCTCGCCGCGGCTCACCCAGGCGCGCCAGGCCTGCTCGCGCAGGTCGCGCCGCTCGGAGAAGGTGAGGAAGGGCACGATCAGCGAACGGCTGAGCGTGATCACGTGGCCCTCGGCCACGCCGCGGTCGAGGGCCGCCTGACGGGCTGCGGCGCGTACGAAACCGGGTAACCCGGCGAGCTCGGCCTCATCGCGCAGCACGAGCTGGTAGTCGGCCTCGTCGTGCAGCACGTTCTGGCCGAACTGCGTGGTCAACCTGGCCAGCCGCTCCATGATCTGCGCGTAGCGCGCCCGCGCCTCGGGCGCGAGGCGGGCGCCGGCGCGCACGAAGTCCAGGTGCAGCCGCTCCAGCAAGCGCAGCGCCTCGGGGTCGAGGCCGAGCGCGTCGCGCTGCGCGTGCAGCGCGTCCAGCCGCAGGAAGAGGGGCTGGTTCATGTAGACCGCGCTGGAGTGCGCGGCCAGCGGCGCGGCCATCTGGCGCTGCACGGCCTGGACGGCGGGCGAAGTGGCGGAGGCCGTGAGCGCATAGAACGCGTGCTCGATGCGGGCGAGCAGCCGACCGCTGCGGTCGATGGCGGCCACCGTGTTGTCGAAGGTCGGCGCCTCCGGCTGGGCGGCAATGGCGTCGAGCTCCGCGCGGTGGGCGCGCATGGCCGCCTCGAAGGCGGGCGGGAAATGCGCAGGCTCGAAGCGGT
>JBDKFA010000159.1:0-2784 GCA_039798945.1 Pseudomonadota bacterium | reverse complement strand
GAACAGAAACAGGAACACTCGGATTGCTGGCGAGCCAGGGGTAAAGGTCGGGATCTTTATTTTCCCTGAAGAAACCCTCGAGAATTTTCACGGGTGTGCTGGGGTTCCGAGCAACGTTCCTGACTACCATGCGAGATGAATCTCGGGAGAGCACATCCAGAATTTCCTCCGGACAGACAGTGTTGGCAGCCAACTCAGCTCGCACATCGCTATCTGAATCCATTGCCAGTTTTGCCAGCAGATCAGACGGGCAAGATTCGTTACCTGCGACACTTGCCCTCACACCCGAATCCGAGTCATTCGAAAGACCGGAAATGACAGACAACGGGATGGAAGGGTTTTTTGCAACGGCCCGTCGAACAACAGATTTTGGATCGCGGGACAAACACTCCAGAATGGAAACGGGCGTTGAAGGATTTGCCGCCACCCCTGCTCGCTCACTCGCAAGCTTGCTCGTGGAAAGAGCCTCCAGCACCACCAAAGGTGTCGCAGGTTTTTCCGCGACTTCACCCCAGCACGCACAATCCGGCAACAGTTCCTTCAGGGTCGTCAGCGTCCAACTCGTATCGCGCAATAAACGCGCAATTGCCGCCGGGGAAATTCCAGAAAAGTCCGAGTATGTCGCGATTATCAGCCGCTGATTCAATGACAGCGCGGTCCACTGCGCAAGACCGATGTCGCCAGATGACCAAGCGTCCTGCAATTCGTCATAGGTCAACGAACTCAACCGCTCCCGGACGGCCTGCTCGAACACTTTCTCGGGGTCTGCATCCGGTGCAATCGCACCGCCTCTGGCCCGCGTGGCCTCCACGACGGCCTCGTGCGAACTCTGACGCAGTCGCTCCAGAGCGGCCGCGGGCGCGGAGGAATTCATCGCCACCGCAAGTTGCACCTTGACTTCTGGTCTCGCGGCAGCCCAGGTCAGCAGCGATGCCGGACATCCTGCCTGCTTGAGCAGGCGCACCAGAAGCGACTCGGGCACGTGCTCCATCAGCGCTGGATTCTCCAGAAGCAACAGGTCCAGCGCGGGGTTGGCGAGAATCTCCTTCGGAAACTGTTGGCCGAGGCGCAGGATGTCGGCCGCAGGCGTATCCGGGTTGGCCGCAACGCGTGAGCGCGTCGCACGGTCACTGCTATGCGACAGGCTCGACAGCAACGCCGCTGAGGCCTGCGGGTGCGAGGCCAGCACGCGGTCCACTTCCACATGCTGACCTGCCAGGGCCGCCAGTTCATCACCCGTGCATGCGTTGGCCCTGATCCAGGCCAGCAGTTCGGCCGGTGTTCTGGATGCCGTGGTGTCCGCTATCGGATCCCGGGTTGGCTTGCTCGACTTTTCAGTCTTGATTGTGGCCATCGAAATTACCTCTCGGTCTTGCCGTTTGCACCTGACTCACCCTGCGGAAGGCCTTTGCTATGCGGCACCGCGCGACGGCTCTCGACCCGTCCCCGCCTACCGAACAAACCCCGCCGTGGTTACTGAGGCGCCGCACGATTGGCGCCCCGTGACCTGCCTTCACTCCGCCATCCGCACCACCTGCCCGAACGGAAAATCAGCATCGTCCGCGCCCCCCGGCACCACGATCCACAGCACCGGCAGTTCCGGAGGCTTCACCGGGAACGTCCCGTACCCGTCGGTGAAGTAGACGCAGATCGCCTGCGTTGCGGTCGGGTCCTCCGCCACCGCGCGGAAGAACGGTACGAAGGAGGTGCCGCCCCCACCCTCGGGCCTGCGGCCGAGCACCTCGTCATCGAGCGGATACGGCCCGTAGAGGTCGGAATCCGCGTACCAGAGCTGCCCCTCGAGGTGCGGATACGCGCTCAGGATGCCGGCGATCTCGGACAGGAACGCGGTCAGCAAGGGCCCATCGATCGATCCGCTGGTGTCGACGCACACGCGCAGGCTCACGCGCTCGCCGTCCATCGCGTCGAGGTAGAGCCCGCGCCACAGCGCGCGACGGTCGAAACCACTGAAGTCGGTGGGCGTACGCACGACGAACTGCCACAGGTGACTGCGCCACGGGATCCGGGGCTGGTCGAGGCTCGCGAGCTCGCGGCTCATGCCCATCGCAGTGGATCCGAACTCCGGGTTCAGACGGCGCGCGATCGTGATCGCCTGTTGGCGGGCCAGTTGCCAGTGATCCTCGAGCGTCTTGGCCCGGGCTCGCGCGATGGCGTCACCCGGTTCGGGCGACACCGGCCCGTCAGCGGTCTCGGCCGCTGCACCCTCGCCTTCCATCCCGCCGGGCAGCAGGTCCACCAGGAGGAACTTCGCAGGAATGGGCGCGTCCGAGGCCTCGAGCCGCTCGTAGACCTCCTCCACGCTCAGGTGCGCGAGCTTTCCGTCCTCGACGCTGCCCTCCGGGATCTGGAACTTGGTCTCGGCGCGGATCATGCCGTTCACGACGATGTCCGCGGCCAAGTTCCAGCGCGCCGGATTGCGGCTTCGCATCCGGGGGATGTGACCGAGCGCGCAGTGCAGCAGCTCGTGCACCACGACCCCGCCGAAGTTCTCCGGCGTCAGGCGGGCGGCGAACGCGGGCGCGATCCAGATCGTGCGGCCGTCGGTGGCGGCGGTGGTCACGCGGTCATCGAAACGGAAGTCCGCGAACAGCGCCAGCGCGCCGAAGAACGGATGCGCGCCGCGCAACCGGATCAGCGTGCGCTCGAGCGTACGGCGCAGCGCCTCGTCGTCGATCAGCGGCATCGTCAACCGAACAGCAGGTCGCGGAATTCCTGGACGAAGGCCTTCAGCTTCGCGTCGGTCGCCATCTGCCGCGCCACGAT
>JBDKFA010000158.1:0-24360 GCA_039798945.1 Pseudomonadota bacterium | reverse complement strand
ATCGTGTTCTTCCTGATCGTCGAGCCCCACGGGCTGGCTCGCCTGTGGTCGACGGCCAAGGAGAAGCTGCGGCTGTGGCCCTTCCCGCACTGACGGATCGCATTGACGCATTCAAGCGACGGCCGACGGGCCAGATGACCCCCAGGGCACTGACGAGTGCCACCCGACTCACACCCCATTGGAGGCAACGATGAAGTACAGATCGATCGCGATGGCCGCGGCGCTCGCTGCGGCTGGAACGGCCGCCTTGCTCGCCAGCAGCGCCGTGCTGGCACAGGCCAAGGTTCAGTTCTTCCCCAGCCTGACGGGCCGCACCGGCCCCGTCGCCCCGAACGCGACGCCGTTTGCGAACGGCTATGCCGACTACATGAAGCTCGTGAACGTGCGCGGGGGCATCAACGGTGTGCAGACGCTCGTGGAAGAGTGCGAGACCGCCTACGCCACCGACCGGGGGGTGGAGTGCTACGAGCGCCTGAAGGGCAAGCACGGCGGCGCGACCGTGTTCCAGCCGCTGTCCACCGGCATCACCTTCGCCCTCACCGAGAAGATCCCCAACGACAAGATCCCGATGATCACGTCGGGCTACGGGCGCAGCGACAGTGCCGACGGCGGTGTCTTCAAGTGGAACTTCCCACTCATCGGTCACTACTGGGTGGCCGGAGACGTCGTGCTGCAGCAGATCGCCAAGATCGAGGGCGGCTGGGACAAGCTCAAGGGCAAGAAGATCGCGGTCGTCTACCACGACAGCCCCTTCGGCAAGGAAGTGCTGCCGATCATCACCGAGCGCAGCAAGATGCACGGCTTCGAGGTGCAACTGCTGCCCGTGCCCGCGCCCGGCGTCGAGCAAAAGGCGATCTGGCTGCAGGTGCGCCAGCAGCGCCCCGACTACGTGGTCATGCAGACCTGGGGGGTCATGACGCCCACCGCGATCAAGGAGGCCGTGGCCACCGGCTACCCGCGCGAGAAGATGTTCGGCACGTGGTGGTCGGGCGCCGAGCCAGACCTGCGTGACATCGGCGCAGCAGCCAAGGGCTACAACGCGGTGATGATGCAGCACGGGGCCGAGCCGCAGTCCCAGGTCGTCAAGGAGATCCTCGAGAAGGTCCATGCCAAGGGGCAGGGAACCGGGCCCAAGGAGGAAGTCGGCCAGGTGTTGTACATGCGCGGGGTCGTCGGCGCGATGCTGGCGGTCGAGGGCGTGCGCGCCGCACAGGAACGCTTCGGCAAGGGCAAGGTCATGACCGGCGAGCAGGCTCGCTGGGGGTACGAGAACCTGAACCTGACCCAGGCCAAGCTCGACGCGCTGGGCTTCAAGGGCGTGATGCGCCCGGTCTCGACCAGTTGTGCCGATCACATGGGCTCGGCCTGGGCGCGCATCCACTCCTGGGACGGTGCGAAGTTCACGTGGTCGTCCGACTGGATGCAAGCCGACGAGCAGATCATCAAGCCGATGGTCCGCGCTTCGGCCGACCGGTACGCCACGGAAAAGAAGCTGACGCGGCGTACGCCGGCGGACTGCCAGAGCTGACACGCTCGGGCGGTCGAAGGGCCCCGCGGGGCCCTTGTCCGAACGCCGCGAGCGGTGTTCGGACAAGGCTGAGGCAGGCACACGAATGAGCAACACGTTCCTCAACGTCAACGGCATCGAAGTCATCTACAACCACGTGATCCTCGTGCTCAAGGGCGTCTCGCTGCAGGTGCCCGAAGGCAAGGTGGTGGCGCTGCTCGGTGGCAACGGTGCGGGCAAGACGACGACCCTGCGTGCGGTGAGCAACCTGCTCGCCGGCGAGCGCGGCGAGGTCACCAAGGGCTCGGTCGAACTCAAGGGCGAGCGCATCGAGAAACTCAGCCCGGCGCAGATGGTGGAGCGTGGCGTGATCCAGGTGATGGAGGGCCGGCACTGCTTCGCCCACCTGACCATCGAGGAAAACCTGATGACTGGCGCCTACACCCGCAAGGACGGCAAGGCGGCGGTCGCCCAGACGCTGGAGAAGGTCTACGCCTACTTTCCGCGGCTGAAGACGCGACGCACCTCGCAGGCGGCCTACACCTCGGGCGGCGAGCAGCAGATGTGTGCGATCGGCCGCGCGCTGATGGCCAACCCCAAGATGGTGCTGCTCGATGAGCCCTCGATGGGCCTGGCGCCGCAGATCGTCGAGGAGGTCTTCGAGATCGTGAAGGACCTCAACACGAAGGAGCAGGTGACGTTCCTGCTGGCCGAGCAGAACACGAACATGGCGCTGCGCTACGCCGACTACGGGTACATCCTGGAGAACGGCCGGGTGGTGATGGACGGCGAAGCCCGGGCGCTGCGCGAGAACGAGGACGTCAAGGAGTTCTATCTCGGCATGGGCGGGGGCGACCGCAAGAGCTTCAGGGATGTGAAGAGCTACAAGCGGCGCAAGCGCTGGCTGGCGTGAGACCAGGCCCCGAGACCCGACCCCAAGCCAGACCTCCTGTATCGCTGCCCCGTTCCCGACTGCCCGATGAGCGACGAAGCCGCCTGGGGGTTCACCCCGCCACCCTTTCGCCCCGAGGAGGCCCTGCAGCGACTGAGGCGCGAGCTGCGCGAGCTCGGCCTGTCGGAGCGTGAGGGCTGCTTCGAGCGCCGGGGGCTGCGCATCGCCCGCCCGGCGCTGGCCGAAGGTCTCCTGCGGGTCGATACCGTGCAACGCCCCGTGCGCGGCAGCCCGCAGTGGCAGTCCCGCACGCTGAGCTCGGCGGCCGAGTTGCGCGATTACGTGTCCGACCTGAAAAAGAAGCTCGCCCAGTGGAGCGACCACGATGACTGAGATTGCAACGGGCACGACGCCCGCGCGCGTACGCCACCTCGACGCCCTGGAGACACGTGCCGCCGACGCGCGGGAGCAGACGTGGATGGCGGCGCTGCCCAGCCTTGTCGAGGCGGCTCGGCGCGCCCCGGCGATGCACGAGGCGTTGGCAGGTGTCGATGCGGCGACCGTGCGCACGCGCGCGGCGCTGGCGCAGCTGCCCGTCACGCGCAAGCCCGAGCTGCTCGAGCGGCAGAGGGCGAAGCGCGCCACCGACCCCTTCGGCGGCTACTCGACCATCGGATGGCGCGGCCTTCGCGGCCTGGCCGGTGCGCGCCGGGTGTACCAGTCGCCCGGCCCCATCTACGAGCCCGAGGGCACGGCGAGCGACTACTGGCGTGTCGCGCGTGCGCTCGTCGCCGCCGGCTTCGAGGCCGGTGACCTCGTGCACAACAGCTTCAGCTACCACCTGACCCCCGGCGCCTGGATGATGGAAAGCGGCGCCCAGGCCATCGGCTGCACGATCTTCCCGGGCGGTGCGGGCAACACCGAGTTGCAGCTGCAGGCGGTGGCAGACCTGCGACCGGACGCCTACTGCGGCACGCCGAGCTTCCTGCGCATCCTGCTCGAGAAGGCCGCCGAGGGTGGCGTGGCCGTGCACTCGCTGAAGAAGGCACTCGTCAGCGGGGAGGCCTTTCCGCCGTCGCTGCGCGACTGGCTGCGCACGCGCGGCATCGAGGCTTTCCAAGCCTATGCCACGGCCGACGTGGGGCTGATCGCCTACGAGACAGCGGCACGCGAGGGCCTGGTGGTCGACGAGGGTGTGCTGCTGGAGATCGTCCGCCCAGGCACGGGCGACCCCGTTCCCGACGGCGAAGTCGGCGAAGTCGTGGTTACGGTGGCCCATGCGGAGTACCCGCTGCTGCGCTTCGGCACAGGAGACCTCTCCGCGATCCTGCCGGGCATGTGCCCCACCGGACGCACCAACGTGCGCATCAAAGGGTGGCTGGGGCGCGCAGACCAGACGGCCAAGGTGCGCGGGATGTTCGTGCACCCGAGCCAGGTGGCCGAAGTCCTGCGGCGCCACCCTGAACTGGCCCGGGCACGTCTGGTCGTCGAAGGTGAGATGGCCAACGACCGCATGACGCTGCGCGTGGAGGCCTGCAACCCGCCTGCGGGCCTGGCCGAGGCGATCGCAGGATCGGTGAGAGACGTCACCAAGCTGCGCGCGGACATCGTGCTGTGCGCGCCGGGCAGCCTGCCCAACGACGGCAAGGTGATCGAGGATGCGCGACGCTACAGTTGAGCGGCAAAGGCCCTGCGCGGCCCGCGGGACCTGATGCACGTCAAGTGCCGGCCTGGGACGATCCCCCTACACTCGCGGGTTTTCCGTTTTCCCTCCACCCTAACCCTGCCGGAGTACCTTCGATGCTCAACCTGCGTTCGATGATCGCGGCCGCGGCCGCCCTGTTCTCGGCCAGCGTGCTCGCGGCCTACCCCGAGAAGCCCATCACCATCGTCGTGCCGTTCGCGGCCGGCGGTCCGACCGACAAGGTCGCTCGCGACCTGGCCGTGGTGCTGGGCAAGAACCTGAACAACGCGACGGTGGTCATCGAGAACATCGGCGGCGCCGGCGGCACCCTCGGGGCCAACAAGGTTGCCAAGGCCGCGCCGGACGGCTACACGCTGCTGCTGCACCACATCGGCATGGCAACCTCCCCGGCGCTGTACCGCAAGATGCCCTACGACACGATGGGCGACTTCGAGTTCCTCGGCATGGTCAACGACGTGCCGATGACGATCGTCTCGCGCCCGACGCTGCCGCCGAACAACTTTGCCGAACTGCGTGCCTGGGCGAATGCCAACAAGGGCAAGATCAACCTGGCCAACGCCGGCCTCGGAGCGGCTTCCCACCTGTGCGGCCTGCTGTTCCAGCAGGCATTGGCGGTGGACATGACGACCGTGCCCTACAAGGGCACCGGGCCGGCCATGACCGACCTCATGGGCGGCCAGGTCGACCTGATGTGCGACCAGACCACGAACACCTCCGCCCAGATCGAAGGCGGCAAGGTGAAGGCCTTCGCGGTCACGACGATGAAGCGGCTGACCACGCCCACGCTGGCCAAGCTGCCCACACTCGACGAATCGGGCCTCAAGGGCTTCAACGTCACGATCTGGCACGGCATGTACGCGCCCAAGGGCACGCCCAAGGCCATTCAAGACCAACTCAACGCAGCGCTGCGCAAGTCGCTGCAAGACGCGGACTTCATCAAGAAGCAAGAAGCCCTGGGGGCCGTTGTCGTCACCGACGCCCGCCTGTCCGGCGCCGAGCACCGCAAGTTCGTCGAGGCCGAGATCGCCAAGTGGGGCCCGGTCATCAAGGCGGCTGGCCAGTATGCGGACTGAAGCGCTCTCTGGAGTCGCTCCTGCTGCAAGCCGGCCTGCGGGCCGGCTTTTTCATGGGCGCCCAGTCACCCGAGGGCGCGACTCCGGCCGGGTATGCGCACTGCGCACAAGACGGGCGCTACAACGGATCCTTCGGGTCGTCGAAGTGCGCCTCGACGTCCATCGGCAACAGCTGGATCGTCGCCCGCAGGCCCGGCACCGCGCTCATCAGGGCCTGCTCCACCGAGGTGCGCAGCGCCGCGGCGCGGCCCAGTGTCCAGCCCGAGGGCATGTGCATGTGCAGGTCCACGAAGCGGCGCTGGCCGGCTTGGCGCGTGACCACATGGTCGAAGCGGATCGCCTGGTGGCGGAACACGTCCAGCGTGCGCTCGATCTCGGCGCGGACCTCGGGCTCGAGGGCCTGATCCATCAGGCCGTCGGCCGAGCGGCGCACCAGGGCGACGCCTTCGCGCAGGATGTTCAGCGCCACCGCGATCGCAATCACCGGGTCGAGCCAGGCCCAGCCCGTGGCTACCGCGGCCAGCAACCCGACGACCACGCCGGCCGAGGTCCAGACATCGGTGAACAGATGCCGTGCGTCCCCCTCCAGCGCCATCGAGCGCAATTCGCGCGCCTTCCTGAGCATGGCCCAGGCGAGCACGCCGTTCAGGATGGAACTCAGCACCGACAAGGCCAGGCCCAGTCCGACCTGCTCCAGGGGGGCCGGGTCGAACAGCCGATGGCCGGCCGTCCAGATGATGGCCAGCGAGGCCACCGTGATCATCACCCCCTCGGCACCGCTGGAGAAGTACTCGGCCTTGTGGTGGCCGTAAGGGTGGTCCTCGTCGGCGGGCTGGGCCGCCACGGTCACCATCGCGAGCGCGAACATCGCACCCGCCAGGTTCACGAGCGACTCCAGCGCATCGGAGAGCAGGCTCACCGAGCCGGTCACCCACCACGCCGCCGCCTTCAGGCCGATCGTGGCCACGGCAACCCCGACCGAGACCTTCAGGTATCGCGCCACCTCCCGATGGCCCGGTGTCGTCACGGTTGGCCTCGCCTCATGCCCACGCAGCGTGCCAGCCTCGGGTTCAGCCGAGCTGCACCCGCGCAAACTTGCGCTTGCCCACCTGCACGACGTAGGTGCCCGCCTCGAGCTTGAGCCCGCGGTCGGAAACGGTGGCACCGTCCACGCGCACACCGCCCTGGTCCACCAGCCGCAGCGCCTCGCTCGTCGACGGGGCCAGGCCTGCGGCCTTCAGGAGCGCGCCAATGCCCAGCGGTGCGCCCGACAGCCGCACCTCGGAGATCTCGTCGGGCACGCCGCCAGCGGCCCGGTTGCGGAAATCCACCTCGGCTGCGTCAGCGGCAGCGGCGCTGTGGAAACGGGCGGTGATCTCCTTGGCGAGCATCACCTTGGCATCCATCGGGTTGCGCCCGCCCTCGATCTCGGCGCGCAGCGCCCCGATCTCGGCTTCGCTGCGCAGGCTGAGCAGCGCGTAGTAGCGCCACATGAGGCTGTCGCTGATGGACATGACCTTGGCGAACATCGTGTTCGCCGGCTCGGTGATGCCGATGTAGTTGTTCTTGCTCTTGCTCATCTTCTCGACCCCGTCCAGGCCTTCGAGAAGGGGCATCGTGAGAATGCACTGGGGCTCCTGACCCCACTCCTGCTGCAGGTGGCGGCCCATCAGCAGGTTGAACTTCTGGTCCGTGCCGCCGAGCTCCAGGTCCGACCGCAAAGCCACCGAGTCGTAGCCCTGCATCAGCGGGTAGAGGAACTCGTGCACGGAGATCGGCACGCCTGCTCCGTAGCGGCGCGAGAAATCGTCGCGCTCCATCATCCGGGCCACCGTGTAGCGCGAGGCCAGCGAGATCATGCCGCGCGCACCCAGCGGGTCGCTCCACTCGCTGTTCCAGCGCACCTCGGCGCGTTCCAGGTCGATCACCAGCCCAACCTGCTCGAAGTAGGTCTTCGCGTTGGCCTCGATCTGCTCGCGGGTAAGAGGCGGGCGCGTGCTGTTGCGCCCCGAGGGGTCGCCGATCATGGTCGTGAAGTCGCCGATCAGCGGGATGACGGTGTGGCCCAGGTCCTGGAACTGGCGCATCTTGTTGAGGACGACGGTATGGCCCAGGTGCAGGTCGGGTGCGGTCGGATCCATGCCGAACTTGATGCGCAGGGGCTGGCCGGTGGCACGCGCACGCGCCAGCTTGCGCAGCCAGTCGGATTCCGGCAACAGCTCTTCGCAGCCGCGACGCGAGACAGCCAGGGCCTCCAGAACCGCATCGTCCACGGGATACGGGGAATTCGGCACGCTCGAGGGGCTGTCGGACATGGGGTTTTCTCGTGATCAACGGCTCGGCCGGTATACTCGACGGCTCCCTGCTCGTAGGCTGGGTCGATCCTGGCGCGGGCACGCGTCGAACGACCGGATTCTACGGGCCGTCCCCGGCGCGACACCTTCCAGCGAAGGTGCCGCTCTGGTTGTCGGGCGCAGGGCCAATTCATGGGGTGTGGTGCACACGTGGGCGCAATGCGCGGTATCTGGACGTTCGACGAGCAGGCATGGCGGGCGCGCGGCGTCGCGCTGGCGGCCGGCGTGGCGCGCCATGGCCGTGTCGCCGCGGCTGCGATAGCCGGCTTCCTCGCCATCAGCGGCACGGTCGTGTTCGCTGTCGCGCCCCTGGCACCGGACGCTTCGCAGCTGCCGGTTCGGCTGGTCGAGCAAGAGGTGCCGCTGGGCGACCTGAGCGGGCAGCTCGAGGCCTTGGCCAGCCACGAGACAGAACTCACCCGGACCGAGGTCACGCGCCCTGCCGATACCCCGGAGGCCACTCTGCGGCGGCTGGGGGTCAACGACGCCGCGGCGCTGCAGTTGCTGCGCCAGGAGCCGGGCTTGCGCCGCGCCCTCGACCCCCGCACGCGGGTCCTGGTGACGGTGCGCGCCGGCCTGTCAGGCGAGCTCTTCGAACTCGTCGTGCGCGGCCCGGCTGCCCAGCCGGCTCGGCTGCGCACGCATTTCGAACGCTGGCGCGCGGCGCGCGAGGGCGATCGCTGGACCGTGCAGCGCGAGCAACTGCCGCTGGCCAGCCAGACACAGCTTTCCGGCAACGTGGTGAGCTCGACGCTGCAGGCTGCCGCGACGCAGGTTCGCCTGCCGCAGCCGATCACGCGCCAGCTCATTGAACTGCAGTCGGCTGATCCCGATGCGCCCCGTGCGCTGCGCAGGGGCGACGTCTTCGCAGTCGTCTACGAGGCCCTCACCGCAGACGGCTCTCCCGTTCCGTGGACGGGCGCAGGCTACCGCGCGCTGGCCGTCGAGTTCCAGTCGGGGGGCAAGTCGCGCCAGGCGTTCTGGTACGAGGACGCCAAAGGCAAGGGCTCCTGGTACGACCGGGACGGACGCGGCCGCAAGCAGGTGTTCCAGACCCTGCCTCTGGAGCACGCGAGGGCCACCTCCCCGTTCGCGGTGCGGATGCACCCGCTGCTGCAACGGCTGCGTGAGCACCGCGGCATCGATTACTCGGCGCCGCACGGCACCCCGGTGCGTTCGGTCGGTGATGGCGTGGTCACTTTCGCCGGGTGGCAGGGTGGGTATGGCAACGTCATCTACGTGGACCATGGACGCAACCGGGTGACGCTGTACGCGCACCTCAGCAAGATGGGCGTGAAGGCGGGTCAGCGCGTCGAGAGCGGCCAGTTCATCGGGGCCGTCGGCGCGACCGGGTGGGCTACCGGGCCTCACCTGCACTTCGAGTTCCGGGTCAACGGCGTGCACGTCGATCCACGCAGCCTCGCCCGCACCGCCGAGGAAACCCTGCTCGACCCGGTGGCTCGCAGCCAGTTCGAGGCGGTCACCCGCGTACGGCAGGCCAAGCTCGACCTGGCCGAGACGCTCGAAAGCAGCCGCCCGTCGTTCGAGTAGGGGCGGCGCCGCCTCCCGATGGCGCTCTATGTCGGCTGCATGTCCGGCACCTCGCTGGACGGGGTGGATGCCGTTCTGGCCGAGTTCCCGGTTGGTGAGGCCCCTCGCGTCTGGGCTCATGCCTGGGAACCCTACTGCCAGCCCTTGCGTGACGAGCTGCTGGCGCTGAACGCGGACGGGCCGCGCGAGCTGCATCGCGCCAGCCTCGCGGCGAACGCGGTCGCTCGCGCCTACGCGGATGTGGTTCAACGTCTGCTCGACCACAGCGGCCGTGTGCCGTTGCCGGTGGCGATCGGGGCCCATGGCCAGACGGTGCGCCATCGTCCACAGGCGTTCGACGGCACGGGCTACACGGTCCAGTTGCTCAACGGCGCGTTGCTGGCCGAACTCACGGGGCTGGACGTGGTGTGTGACTTTCGCAGCGCTGACGTGGCTGCCGGGGGACAAGGCGCCCCGCTGGTGCCTGCCTTCCACCACGCCAGCTTTGCCGACCCACGGATCCCGACCGCAGTCCTGAACATCGGCGGCATCGCCAACGTGACGCTGCTGCCGGGAGAAGCCGGACCGGTGCTCGGGTACGACTGCGGGCCTGGCAACCTGCTGATGGATCTGTGGGCCGAGCGGCACCTGGGTACACGCTATGACGCCGACGGTGAATGGGCACGCAGCGGGCGGCTGCTGCCCGGGCTGCTGGCTGTCATGCAGTCCCACCCGTTCTTCGCCTTGCTCCCGCCCAAGAGCACGGGACGGGACGACTTCCACCTCGACTGGCTCGAGGGGGCACTGGCTCGGAGTGGCTCGGCGTCCCGCGCACCGTTTCGGGCCCAGGACGTGCAAGCCACCCTCGCCGAGCTCACGGCCTGGGCGACCGCACAGTCGCTGCGCCGCGACGCACCGGGGACGACTCGGCTGCTGGTCTGCGGCGGCGGCGCCCGCAACGGGCACCTGATGACGCGCCTGCGCGCGGCATTGCCAGCCATCCGCGTGGAGCCTACCGATACCCTCGGGGTCCCGGCTGATCAGGTCGAGGCACTCGCCTTCGCGTGGCTGGCTCAAGCCTGCATCGAGCGCCGGCCCGGGAACCTGCCCGCGGTCACGGCTGCAACGGGACCCCGGATATTGGGAGCCCGGTACACCGGCCCCGGACGGGCCGACTGAAGCGGCGTCTCAGCCCGCCTTCAGGCGGAGAACGACGAGCCGCAGCCGCAGGTGGTGGTGGCGTTCGGGTTCTTGATCACGAACTGCGAGCCCTGCAGATCTTCCTTGTAGTCGATCTCGGCACCGACCAGGTACTGCAGGCTCATGGCGTCGATGAGCAGGGTGACGCCGTTCTTCGTCATCTGCGTGTCGTCGTCGTTGACCGCTTCGTCGAAGGTGAACCCGTACTGGAAGCCCGAGCAGCCACCGCCCTGCACGAAGACGCGCAACTTCAAGTCGGGGTTGCCCTCCTCATCGACGAGGTCCTTGACCTTGGCCGCAGCGCTGTCGGTGAAGATCAGCGGCGCAGGCACTGCGTCGGTGGCGGGGGAAAGGGGTTCGGCGACGGCATTCATCGAGGGTCCTCGGCGGACGCGCCGACGGGAGTCGACGCGTCGAAAAAGTGAAATGGCCCGGACGGCTGTGGGCGACAGAGCATGATAGCCCCAGGGATCACCCTGATGCCATCCGGGCCATTGGTCACCCGGCGACCCGGGGCAGCGCAACTCCTCGCCCGACCCGGGCTGCTGCCGCCCATCGGCCCTGTGCCGGCCCATGGTTGCGCCCGCACAGCGGGCGCACTTGAACCACGCGCAGGCCGCAGGCCCAGGGGGATCAACGCTTGCTGAACTGCTTGCGGCGACGTGCCCCGTGCAGACCCACCTTCTTGCGCTCGACCTCGCGCGCGTCGCGGGTCACGAAGCCGGCTTGGCTGAGCTGCGGCTTGAGGGTTGCGTCGTAGTCGATCAGCGCGCGGGTGATGCCGTGGCGCACCGCGCCGGCTTGACCCGACTCACCGCCACCGTGCACATTGACGCGGATGTCAAAGGCCTCGATGTTGGCCGTGAGCAGCAGCGGCTGCTGCACGACCATGATGGAGGTCTGGCGGCCGAAATAATGGTCCAGCGGCTTGCCGTTGACTTCGATCTTGCCCGAGCCCTTCTTGATGAAGACCCGCGCCACCGAGGACTTGCGCCGCCCCGTGCCGTAATTCCATTGTCCGATCATCGCCGACCTCAGATCTCGAGCGGTTTGGGTTGCTGGGCGGCGTGCGGGTGCGTGGCACCGGCGTACACCTTCAGCTTCTTGATCATCGCGTAGCCGAGCGGGCCCTTGGGCAGCATGCCCTTGACCGCCTTCTCGAGTGCACGACCCGGGTGACGGGCCTGCATGTCCTTGAAACGCGTGGCGTAGATGCCGCCCGGGAAGCCGGAGTGCCGGTAGTAGATCTTGTCGGTGGCCTTCGAGCCGGTGACGCGGATCTTGTCGGCGTTGACGACGATGATGAAATCGCCGGTGTCGACGTGGGGCGTGTAGATGGCCTTGTGCTTGCCGCGCAAACGGGCTGCTGCTTCGCTGGCAACACGCCCGAGCACCTTGTCGGTGGCGTCAATCACAAACCACCCGTGCTCCACTTCGGCGGGCTTGGCGCTGAAGGTCTTCATGGGGAGGTTCCTGTGGATGCGCGGGTACCTTTCTGGCTCGCCGCGGACCGATGAAGTCCGGGCGGGCGCGAGGCCCTTGCGCGGTGAAGCGGAAAACCGCAAATAACACGGAGAGCCTGCGAGTATACATCGACAGGCCGGGCGCGACCAGCATCCCCCTGGGTACGGGGTTCACGCCCCGCCGCCGCCCCGCGAGGCGGCAGTAGCATGCGACAGCCTTCATTTCTCGCCTAGATGCTCGACTTCACCTGGATTGCCCTGGCATGCGCCGCGTCGCTGGCTGCGGCCGCCGTCGCCTGGGGGCTGCGTGGTCGTACTCGTGTGCCCACGGCCGCCGCGGAGCTCCCGGCAGCCTGGCCGCTCCAGAGCAGGCCCGTCTTCACTGCCGAGGAGCGCCGCGTGTACCGGCAGCTCGTCGATGCGTTCCCGCATCACGCGGTGCTCGTGAAGCTGCCCCTGGCGCGCTTTTGCCAGCCCGAAGAGCCTGGCGCGATGAGGGAGTGGCACCGGGTGCTCGGCTCGCACTATGTGACCTTCGCGCTGTGCAGTGCCAGCGGGCGCGTGGTGGCGGCGGTCGACCTGGAGGGCGGACGCATGCCGTCCGAACGCTCGCTGCGCATCAAGCAGGAGGTGTTTGCCGCCTGCCGTGTACGCTACCTGCGATGTCACCCCGATCAGGTTCCGTCCGCAGCGGAACTGCAGCTGCTCGTGCCGCAAGGCGCGGCCGGCATGCGAGGCCCGCAGCCGGCCACCGGCTCGCCCCCACACCCGCACTCGCAACAGCCGGCAGGTGCCGAGGCCACGCGGCGCGGGCGGCGGCCCCTGTGGCGCGACCCCGGCATCCTGCAGGAGAGCTATCACGGCCGGCAGGACTCCAGCGCCACCGCGCCGAGCTCGATACTGCCGCTGATCGACGAACAGGCGAGCCTGCGACGCGGACGCGAGGCGGCCGTGGACCTCTCGCAAGACCTGGCCGAAGCGCTGGGTGACGTCGCGACTCGTCCGCCGATGTCGGCCCGGCATTGACAGCCCCACCGCCCGCCCACGACCGCCCCGGTCGCGAGGCGGCTCCTGCCTTTGCCGATCTCACGCCCGATGCCGTGCTCGATGCGCTGCAGGCTGCGGGCCTGCGAGGGGACGGCCGAATCCTGCAGCTCAACTCCTACGAGAACCGCGTCTTCCAGGTGATGCTGGAGGATGGCTCGGTGGTGGTGGCGAAGTTCTACCGGCCGGGCCGATGGAGCGACGCGCAGATCCTGGAAGAGCACGGCTTCGCGCGCGAACTGGCCGCCGAGGAAGTGCCGGTGGTGCCCCCTCTTGCCCTGGAGCCTGCCGCGGACGGTGGCGTGGGGGCCCAGGCCGTCCGGTTCGAGCCGGCGCAGCCGCCCCATACCCTGGCCATCTTCACGCCCGGCGCCGCACCCATGCGGCTGGCCGTCAGCCCGCGGCGCGCCGGGCGCGCGCCGGAGCTCGAGGAGGACACCGTGCTGCAGCGCCTGGGGGGCTTCCTCGGCCGCCTGCACGCGGTCGGGCGGCGCAGCCGGTTTGCGCACCGCCGCACGATGAGCCCCGCCCAGGATGCACGCGAGGCCTTGCAAACGCTGCAGGACGGCGGCTTTGTTCCGGAAGACCAGCTCGAGCCCTGGCGTTCGACCTGTCTGCTCGCCATCTCGCGCATCGCCGAGGCCTTCGAGACCGTGCGCCCGAGCCTGCTTCGGCTGCACGGCGACTGCCATCCCGGCAACCTGCTGTGGCGTGACGAGGGTGCGCACATCGTCGACCTCGACGATGCCTGCAACGGGCCGGCCGTGCAGGACCTGTGGATGCTGCTGTCCGGCGAACCGACCGCGGCGGCACACCAACTCGCCCAGCTCCTGCAGGGCTACCGGCGCTTCGCGGACTTCGACGAGGGCGAGCTCGCTCTGGTGGATCCGCTGCGGCTGCTGCGCATGATCCGTCACAACGCGTGGGTGGCCCAGCGCTGGCACGACCCTGCGTTCCCGGTCGCATTCCCGGCCTTCGGCAGCTCCGGATACTGGGCGCAGCAGGTCATGCAACTGCGCGAGCAGCTGGCAGCGATGCGCACCGGTTGAGGGCGCCCGGCCCGGGGCGCAGCCCACCCTGGGTCCACGGGCACGCTGCTCGAGTCGGTGCATGGATGTCCGCACCGGCCAGCAGCTCCTGCAGACTGGCCAAGTCCCGTTCAGGACGGGCGATGCGGCACGCGTCCGCCACGCTCTGGAGGAACGCGTTGCGCGGGGTGCAGCGAGTGCGCGGGCCTTCAAACTCCCGGGCTGCGTGCATGGCAACGAGGGTCGCCTGACCGAGGCGCCAGCCTGCCCGGAGCGAGCCCGTCAACTGCCGTGCGCCTCAGCCGAGGTGCACCACGACCCCGGGGTGGCCCTGCTCCGGCAAGGCCAGGCGGAGCCGGCGACACAGGCCCTCGACCGCTCGATGACCCTGGCAGAACCCTCCTTCGAAGCGCTGCACGACTCGCGCAACGCCCTGGCGCAGGCTCGGGGGCCGGTCCCGGACGACGGCGCCGGGGCGACGGCGCCCGGGTGCCCGGCTCAGGCCGTCAGCAGCCGCGTCATGCGCTGCACATGGGCGGCCGGGTCCTCGAGCTGCCCGCCTTCGGCCAGCACGGCCTGGTCGAACAGCACATGGGCGAGGTCATCGAATCGGGCGTCGGACTCCAGGCGCTTGACCAGCGCGTGGTCCGGATTGACCTCGAGAATGGGCCTTGTCTCGGGCGCGGCCTGGCCGGCCTGCTTCAGCAGCCGTGCGAGGTGCCCGCTCATCGCCCCCTCCTCGGCCACCAGACAGGCAGCCGAGTCGACGAGGCGGGTGGTCGCGCGCACGGTCTGGACGCGGTCCTTGAGCGTGGCCTGCAGCCGCTCGAGCACCGGCTTGAAGGCCTCTGCGGCCGCCTCGGCCTGCTTCTTCTCTTCCTCGTCCTGGAGCTTGCCCAGGTCCACCGAGCCCTTGGCCACGCTCTGTAGCGGCTTGCCGTCGAACTCGTACAGGTGCGAGAGCATCCACTCGTCCACGCGGTCGGTCAGCAGCAGGACCTCGATGCCCTTCTTGCGAAAGACCTCGAGCTGCGGGCTGCCCTTGGCGGCAGCCAGCGAGTCGGCCGTGATGTAGTAGATCGCCTCCTGGCCCTCCTTGATGCGGCCGACGTAATCGGCGAAAGACACGCCCGAGTCGGCGTGCGTGGAGGCAAAGCGCAGCAGCTTGGCCAGCCGCTCCTGGTTGGCATGGTCCTCGCCCACGCCTTCCTTGATCACGGCGCCGAACTGGGACCAGAACTCGGCGTACTTGTCCTTCTGGTTCTCGGCCAGGTCCTCGAGCATCGCGAGCACGCGCTTGGTCGAGCCCTCGCGGATGGCCTTCACGTCGCGGCTCTCCTGCAGCAGCTCGCGGCTCACGTTCAGCGGCAGGTCGGCCGAATCGATCACGCCCTTGACGAAGCGCAGGTACACCGGCATCAGCGCCTCGGCGTCGTCCATGATGAAGACGCGCTTGACGTAGAGCTTCACGCCGCCGCGCTTGTCGCGGTTCCACAGGTCGAAGGGGGCCTTGGCCGGCACGTACAGCAGCTGCGTGTACTCGGTGCGGCCTTCCACGCGGTTGTGGGTGTAGGCGAGAGGCGCCTGGCTGTCGTAGCTGATCTGCTTGTAGAACTCCTGGTACTCGGCGTCGGTGACCTCGCTCTTGCTGCGCGCCCACAGCGCGGAGGCCTTGTTCACCGCCTCCCACTCGTCCTTGAGCACCTGCTCCTTCTTGTCGCTGTCCCACTCCTCCTTCTTCATCAGGATGGGCAGCGAGATGTGGTCGGAGTACTTGCCGACGATGGAGCGCAGCTTCCAGGTCTTGAAGAACTCCTCCTCGCCCTCGCGCAGGTGCAGGATCACGTCGGTCCCGCGCTCGGTGCGGGTAATCGCCTCGGTCTCGAAGTCGCCCGTGCCCTCGCTGCTCCAGCGCACGCCCTCCTCGGCCTTCAGGCCCGCGCGGCGGGACTCCACCGTGATGCGATCGGCGACGATGAAGCCGGAGTAGAAGCCCACGCCGAACTGGCCGATCAGGTTCGCGTCCTTCTTCTGGTCGCCCTCGAGCCGGGCCATGAACTCGCGCGTGCCGCTGCGCGCGATGGTGCCCAGGTGCTGCACGGCTTCCTCCGCGCTCATGCCGATGCCGTTGTCGCGGATCGTGAGCGTGCGGGCGGTGGGGTCGAAGAAGATGCGGATCTCCAGGTTCGGGCTGGCCTCGTAGTAACCCGGGTGGTCCAGCGCCTCGAAGCGCAGCTTGTCGCAGGCGTCCGACGCGTTGGAGACGAGTTCGCGCAGGAAAATCTCCTTGTTGGAGTACAGCGAATGCGTGACGAGGTGCAGGATCTGCTTGACTTCAGCCTGGAACGAATGGGTCTGCTTGCTCATGTTCGGTGAATGCCGGTGGGTTGCGCAGGGAGGGGTGGCGTACGCGCCGCCATGCCGGTCCATTGCGCTTTGGCAAGGGGAGCCCATGGACGGCAGTCGAGATTCATGGGGGCGTCCGCGCCGATTTCAAGAGGTCGCGCCAGACTCCAGCCCAACGAAGTGGCTTCCCGCCAGGAAAGGACACGCATGCCCCAACTCCACGTGAACGGCCGCGTGCGCGAGCACGACGCCGAGCCCGACACCCCGCTGCTATGGGTGCTGCGCGAGCAGCTCGGCCTGACCGGCACCAAGTACGGCTGTGGTGTCGCCCAGTGCGGATCGTGCACCGTGCACCTGGACGGGGCCCCTGTGCGCTCGTGCGTGCTGCCCGTCTCGGCGGTGCAGCCGGGTCAGAAGATCGTAACGATCGAGGGGTTGTCCAGCGACGGGCAGCACCCTGTGCAGAAGGCCTGGGCCGCGCTCGACGTGCCGCAGTGCGGGTATTGCCAGAGCGGGATGATCATGGCGGCGGCGGCCTTGCTCAAGGACAAGCCCAAGCCGACCGACTCCGACATCGACGCGGCGATGACCAACATCTGCCGCTGCGGCACCTACAACCGGGTGCGCGCGGCGATCAAGGTGGTGGCCGCCGGCGGCGACCCGAAGACGGCGCAACTGGACATCGTGCACGTGCAGCGGAGGTCCGCATGAGCGCGCTGGGCATCACTCCCGCGTGCGCAAGCGTCGCGCCCACGGCGCCCGAGCATGCTGGCGACGGCCTGTCGAGGCGGGGCTTCCTGGGCGGCACGGGCGCCGTGGCGGCCGGGTCGTTCGTACTCGGCTTCACCTTCCCCGAACCGGTGCGTGGCCAGGCACCCGGCGCCGTGCGCGAGCTCGGCGCCTGGGTGGTCGTCCAGCCCGACGAGCGCGTGATCATCCGCATCGCACGTTCGGAAATGGGCCAGGGCACGCTCACGGGCCTGGCTCAACTCGTCGCAGAGGAACTCGAGTGCGACTGGGCACGGGTGACCACCGAGTACCCCACACCCGGGCAGAACCTTGCGCGCAACCGCATCTGGGGCAACTTCTCCACGGGCGGCAGCCGCGGCATCCGCGAATCCCAGGACTACGTGCGCAAGGGAGGAGCGGCCGCGCGGCTGATGCTGGTGCAGGCCGCTGCCAATGCGTGGCAAGTGCCGGCCGCGGAGTGCCAAGCGGCCGCGGGCGTCATCACCCATCGCGCGTCAGGGCGTCGCACCACCTACGGCCAGGTGGCGGCTGCCGCGGCCGGGCTGCCCGTACCTTCCGAGGTTCCGCTGAAGGACCCGAAGGACTGGAAGCTCGTGGGCAAGCGCCTCGCGCGGCTGGACACGGTGGAGAAGACCACCGGCGCGCTCGTCTATGGCGCCGACCTGAACTTGCCGGGCATGCTGCACGCGGCGATCCGCGACTGCCCGGTGTTCGGGGGCAAGGTGCGCAGCGTCGACGCCGCCGCCATCGCGCAGCGCCGAGGCGTGAAGAAGGTGGTGCGGGTGGGCGAGACGGCCGTGGCGGTGGTGGCCGACACATGGTGGCGTGCCAAGGCCGCGCTCGATGCCCTGCCCGTGCAATGGGACATCGGCCCGAACGGGTCGGTCCAGCAGGCCCAGATCGACGCGACCCTGGCCGCCGGCCTGAACGCCGAGCAGGCGGCCGTGGGCAACGCCAATGGCGACGCGAAGGCGGCGATCGCGGGCGCGGCACGGCGCATCGAGGCCGTCTACGCGTACCCGTTCCAGAACCACGCGACGATGGAGCCGATGAACGCCACGGCGCGCTGGACGGCCGAGCGCTGCGAGGTCTGGACACCGACGCAAAACGGCGAGGCGGCGCTGGCCGCGGCCGCGGCGGCTTCCGGCCTGCCACCCGCGAAGTGCGAGGTCTACAAGCTGCCGCTGGGCGGCGGCTTCGGGCGCCGCGGCGCGGTACACGACTGGGTGACGCAGGCGGTGGTGATCGCGCGCGAGTTCCCGGGCACGCCGGTGAAGCTGCTGTGGAGCCGCGAGGAGGACATGCAGCACGGCCGCTATCACCCGATCACGCAGTGCAAGCTCACGGCGGGGCTGGACGCCAACGGCGAGATCACCGGGCTGCACATGCGCATCTCGGGGCAGTCGATCCTCGCCGGCATCTTCCCGCAGAACGTGCGCGACGGGCGCGACCCGGTGGTGTTCCAGGGCCTGAACAACGGCGGCGGGGAGGCCATGATCGGCTACAGCTTCCCGAACCTGCTGATCGACCACGCCATGCGTAACCCGCATGTGCCGCCTGGCTTCTGGCGCGGCGTGAACCTGAACCAGAACGCGCTGTACCTGGAGTGTTTCCTCGATGAGGTTGCACACGCCACGAAGCAGGACCCGCTGGCGCTGCGCCGCAAGCTGATGGCCCGTCACCCGAAGCACCTGGCGGTGCTCGAGGCGGTGGCCACACGCGTGGGTTGGGGCCGGCCTGCAGCCGACATCGGAGGGCAGAAGGTCTTCCGCGGGCTGGCCCAGACGCACGGGTTCGGCAGCTATGTGGCCGCCTGCGCGGAAGTCTCGGTGAGCGCGCAGGGCGAGCTCACCTTGCACCGCATCGTGGCCGCCACGGATTGCGGCTATGCCGTGAACCCGCAGCAGATCGAGGCGCAGATCGAGGGCTCCTTCGTCTACGGGTTGGGTGCGGCGCTGTTCCAGGCCTGCACGGTCAAGGACGGCGCCATCGAGCAGAAGAACTTCGACACCTACCCGTCGCTGCTGATGCGCCACATGCCCAAGGTTGAGTGCATCGTCATGCCCTCGGGCGGGTTCTGGGGGGGTGTGGGCGAACCCACGATCGCGGTGGCTGCACCGACGGTGCTCAATGCGGTCTTCGCCGCCACCGGGCAGCGCATCCGCAACCTCCCCGTGGGAAGCCAGAGCCTGAAGCGAGCCTGAAGGTGAATGGGCACGCGCCGGCCGGGCGCAGGTGGGTCGGGGCAGCCGCCTGGGCCTGGGGGCTGTCGTGGGCGGCTGCTGGGGTGGCCTGCCCGCAGGCTGTCTCTGCGGGGGTTCAGCCCCCGGCCGCGGCGACGCCGGGCCGCGCGCACGCCGACGATGCGATACCCACTCCCCTGACCTCCCAGCCCGGGGACCCGGGGCGCGGGCGCGCGATCGTCGTCGACCGCCAGCTCGGCATGTGCCTGCTGTGCCACAGCGGCCCCTTCCCGGAAGAGCGTACGCCAGGCAACCTGGCGACGAGCCTGGCCGGTGCCGGCAGCCGGTGGAGCCCCGCACAGCTGCGGCTGCGCATCGTGGACGGCAGACGCCTGGATCCACAGGGGTTCATGCCGGCCTTCCACCGCACCGAAGGGCTGAACCGGGTGCCTGCGGCAGCAGCGGGACGGCCCCTGCTCGACGCACAGCAGGTCGAGGACGTCGTGGCGTTCCTGGCCACGCTCAAGGATTGACGGGCACACCGTGTCGGCATCACGCACCTTTTGTGCCCCGGGCGAGCGCGGCCTGCTGAGCCGGCGCGGTGCGCTCGCGCTCGGCGCCATGGGTCTCGTCGTGCACGCACGCGCCGGCCTGCCCGCCGATGCGCCCGCCCTGGCCGCAGCGCTCGCCCGGTTCGCCGACGGCGGCTCCTGGCGTGAAGGGCGCGTCCAGCTCGAGCTGCCCGAGCTCGTGGAAAACGGCAACGCCGTGCCCGTGTCGATCTCCGTGGACGGGCTGGGGTCCGCTGGCGAGCAGGTCACGGCATTGGCCCTCTTCACGGCGCGCAACCCCGCGCCCGAAGTGGCCGTCTTCACGTTCCTGGCACGCTTGGGCCCGGTTCGGGTCAGCACGCGGATGCGCCTGGCCACCTCGCAGGCGGTGGTGGCGGCCGCCCGGATGTCCGACGGCAGCGTCTGGATGCGCCGCATCGACGTGCTCGTCACGCTCGCCGCGTGCGTGGAGGGCTGATCAGCATGGCCCGCGCCCTCGTCAGCGTGCCGCCGCGGGTGCGCCCGGGCGTGGCCTTCGAGGTGCGCACGATGCTCGAGCACCCGATGGAGAGCGGCCACCGCGCCGATGGCGCGGGCGGCACGGTGCCGCGGCGCATCGTCCGCCGCTTCACCTGCCGACTCGACGGGCAGGTGGTGTTTGCCGCCGAGCTGCACCCGGCCATTGCCGCCAACCCGTACATTGCCTTTGAGCTGGTGGCCCAGACCAGCGGCCGGCTCGACTTCAACTGGGAAGGCGACGAAGGCTTCGTGCACGCCGAGAGCGCGGTGCTGCGCGTCGCATGAGGCTGCGCGCAGCTGGCCTGCTCGCGCTGAGCGCGTGCTCGGCCACGGTCATGGCGCACGGGCCTCAGCCCGCGGGCCGCAGTGGCACGGCGTTCATGAGCCCGGCCCTGCAGGCCATGCAGCGCGACGACGTGCTGAACCCGGGCATCTTCGCGGTGCAGGAGGGCGTCGAGGCCTGGCGCGCGGCCGCACCCGGCGGTGCCTGCGCCGACTGCCACGGCGCCCAGCCCGACACCCGGCTGGCCGGTGTGGCGGCCCGCTACCCGGCCTGGGATGCCGCCAGCGCGAGGGCCGTGAACCTGGGGCAGCGAGTGGACCTGTGCCGCGTGCGGCACCAGCGCGCACCCGCCTTCGGGGCGGAGAGCCGGACGCGCCTGGCCCTGGAGGCGGCGCTCGGGTACGCCTCGCGGGGTGCGCCGGTGACACCGCCGGTCGACCCACGCCTGGCGCCACTGCGGGCCCTCGGCGAGAGGTTGTGGCACGAGCGGCTGGGCTTGCTCGACCTGTCCTGCGCCCAGTGCCACGACGCGCGGGTGGGCGGCCGCCTGGGCGGCAGCACGATTCCGCCCGGCAACGGGCTCGGCTACCCGACCTACCGTCTGCAATGGGAGGCCATGGGTTCGCTGCAGCGGCGCGTGCGCAACTGCCTGACGGGCGTGCGGGCCGAGCCCTTCGCGCCCGATGCGCCCGAGTGGCTGGCACTGGAGCTGCACCTGGCGCTGCGCGACCGCGGGTTGCCCGTGGAGACCCCGGCGGTGCGGCCCTGAGGCGGGCGACCCCGCCACGCTGCCCCGCCCGGTCCGGCCAGGCCCAGGTAATTACCCTTGCGCGCGCGCGGCGTGCCCCTCATGCTGCGGGTCTTCGAATCCGCCCCGGGAGTTCCCCATGCCCCATCGCCCCGCCGCGGCCCACGCCGCCTTGACCGCCGTTGCCCTGGCCGCTGCCGCGCTGTCGTTCGCGCCAGCCTCCTTTGCCCAGCAGGGGCCGCTGAAGGTCGGCCTGATGCTGCCGGCCACCGGCACCTTTGCCGCGCTCGGCACGGCCATCGAGAACGGCTTCAAGCTCTACGTGGACGAGCAAGGCGGCAAGCTGGCCGGGCGTTCGATCCAGTATTTCAAGGTCGATGACGAAAGCGACCCATCCAAGGCCACCGACAACGTCAACAAGCTCATCAAGCGCGACCAGGTCGACGTGATCGTGGGCACCGTGCACTCGGGCGTGGCGCTGGCCATGGCGCGCGCGGCCAAGGACAGCAAGACCCTCCTGATCGTGCCCAACGCAGGTGCCGACGCCATCACCGGCCCGCAGTGCGCGCCCAACATCTTCCGCTCGAGCTTCAGCAACTGGCAGCCGGGCTACTCCACTGGGGTCGTGGCGGCGCAAAAGGGCTACAAGCGCGCGATGACCATCACCTGGAACTACGCCGCCGGCACCGAGACCGTCAAGGGCTTCACCGAGGCCTTCGAGAAGGGTGGGGGCAAGGTCATCCGCGACCTGAACCTGCCGTTCCCCAACGTGGAGTTCCAGGCCCTGCTCACCGAGATCGCGGCCCAGAAGCCCGACGTGGTCTTCGCCTTCTTCGCCGGCGGCGGGGCGGTGAAGTTCGTGAAGGACTACGACGCCGCAGGCCTGCGCAAGACGATCCCGCTGATGGGTTCGGGCTTCCTCACCGACGGTACCCTAGAGGCGCAGGGGGCCTCGGCCCAGGGCCTGATCACCACGCTGCACTACGGCGACAACCTGGACACGCCGCGCAACAACGCGTTTCGCAACAAGTACGCGGTGGCCTTCAAGCTGAACCCTGACGTGTACGCGATGCAGGGCTACGACGCCGCGCAGATGCTCGCGGCTGGCCTGAACGCGGTGAAGGGCGACGACAAGAAGCGCGACGCGATGATCGCGGCCATGCGCAAGGCGCAGATCGACAGCCCGCGCGGCAAGTTCACGCTCAGCGCCCAGCACAACCCGACGCAGGACTTCTACATCCGCGAGGTCAAGGGCAACTACAACGTCGTCACGGGCGTGGCCGTCAAGGCGCTGGCCGACCCTGGGCGCGGTTGCAGGATGTGACGCCCGGCCAGCTCGCCTGCGCCGGCCTGCCGGGCCGCTGGCGCCCACCGCTCTCCTCCACCCTCACTGGGCACACCCCGCCGTGATCCTCGAAATCGCCGACATCCGCATCCACCCCGGCCAGCAGACCGCCTTCGACGAGGCCATCCAGCGCGGCCTGGCCACCACCATCTCTCGTGCCCAGGGCTGCCGCGGCTGGAAGGTCAACAAGGGCGTGGAAAGCCCGGAGCGCTACCTGCTGATGGTGTTCTGGGAGACGCTGGAAGACCACACCGTGCACTTCCGGGGCGGGCCGCTGTTCACCGAGTGGCGGGCCATCGTCGGGCCGTTCTTCGCCGCGCCACCCCAGGTGGAGCACTACACGCTGCTGGCGAAGTCGTGAGCGGCACGCGCGAGGCGGCGCTCGCCTGCGCCCGGGAGCACTTCGACGGCGGCGCCTTCCTGGCCGACCTGGCGCGGCGCGTGGCCGTGCGCAGCGCCAGCCAGGAGGCGGCCAGCGGACCGGAGCTGCGCGCCTATCTGGCGGAGGAGCTCGGGCCGTGCCTGGCCCGGCTCGGGTTTCGATGCGAGGTGCACCCGAACCCCGAGCCGGCGTTCGGGCCCCTGCTCGTGGCCAGCCGGCACGAGTCGGACGGTGCCCCCACGGTGCTGATGTACGGCCACGGCGACGTGATCCGCGGCCAGGACGCGTCTTGGAAGCACGGTGCGGGCCCCTGGCAGCTGGCGGTGGAAGGCGAGCGGGTGTACGGGCGCGGCACGGCCGACAACAAGGGGCAGCACAGCATCAACATCGCCGCGCTGGCCGAGGTGCTGCGCGCACGCGCCGCGAGCCAGGGTGCAGGCGCGCCCGCTGCGGCACGACTCGGCTTCAATGTGACGTGGCTGCTGGAAACGGGCGAGGAGACGGGCTCGCCCGGGCTGGCCGCGTTCTGTGCGGCGCACCGCGACGCGCTGCGCGCGGACGTGCTGATCGCCAGCGACGGGCCGCGCTTCTCGCGCGAGCGCCCGACCGTGTTCCTCGGCTCGCGCGGGGTGGCCAACTTCGAGTTGAGCCTGGTGCGGCGCGAGGGTGCGCACCACTCCGGCAACTGGGGCGGGCTGTTGCGCAACCCCGGCGTCGAACTGGCCCATGCCATCGCCTGCCTGGTGGACGCGCGCGGGCGCATCCTGGTGCCCGCGCTGCGCCCGCCCGCCATTCCCGAGGCGGTGCGCGCCGCTCTGCGCGGGCTCGAGTTCGGCGGCGACCCCGGCGACCCCGCCGTCGACCGCGACTGGGGCGAGCCCGGCCTCACCCCGGCCGAACGTGTGATCGCGTGGAACACCCTCGAGGTACTGGCCTACCGCACCGGCAACCCCGACCACCCGGTCAACGCCATTCCCCCGAGCGCCCAGGCCACGATGCACATGCGCTTCGTCGTCGGCACCGACATCGGCCGTCTGCACGATCACCTGCGCGCCCACCTGGATGCACACGGATTTGCCGACGTGCAGGTGCGCACCTCGGAGGTGATGCACGCGACCCGGCTCGACCCCGACAACCCTTGGGTGCGCTTCACGCTGGAGAGCCTCGCACGGACCACGGGGAAGCCACCCGTGCTGCTCCCCAATCTCGGCGGCTCCCTGCCGAACGACGTGTTTGCGGATATCCTGGGCTTGCCTACCGTGTGGATCCCGCACAGCTACCCAGCCTGTTCGCAGCACGCGCCCGACGAACACCTGCTCGCGCCGGTCGTGCGTGAGGCGCTCGAGCTGATGACCGGGCTGTTCTGGGACCTCGGCGAGGCTGCCCCCCACCTGCCGCGCAAGGCCCGCGATGACCGATCCCTCCCCCTCCCCTGACACCGTCACCCTGGAATTGGT
>JBDKFA010000157.1:0-9809 GCA_039798945.1 Pseudomonadota bacterium | reverse complement strand
TGCAGCACGGCGTCGGCCGCCTCGTTCACGAGCATGGCCACCGTGCGCGCCACCACGAGCCCGGGGGCATCGGTGAGCGGCAGCGGCGTCAGGCCGAGGGCGGCCAGCCAAGCGGGCGCCTGCGCGGCCCACTGGGCACCGGCTTGCGGCGCCAGGGCATAGGCGAGGGCTGTGCCGGGTGCCACCGGTTGCACGAGCGGCCGGTCGAACACCGCCACGTCGGCCACGCCGAGGTCGTGAGCCACGGTGCGTGCCGTGCGCCCGTCGGTGAGCACGAGCCGCGCGCCGTCGATGGCCAGGCCCGTCCACGCGCTGTCACGCACGCGCGCCGGCCCCCAGCCCTGGGGTGCCAGGGCCTGAGTGGCGGCCTGCTCCAGCCAGTCGGCCACCGGGCCTTGCCCGTGTACCGTGACCTCGCGCGCGGTGACCGGTGCCTCGTGCACAGCCACCGGCAGCGCGGGCACGCCTTCAGGGTAGCGGTAAAAGCCTTGGCCGCTCTTGCGGCCCAGCAGCCCGCCGGCCACCATCTCGCGCTGCACCAGCGAGGGGATGAAGCGCTTGTCGTAGAAATTGGCCTCGTACACCGAGTTCGTCACCGCGAAGTTCGTGTCGTGGCCAATCAGGTCCATCAGCTCGCACGGGCCCATGCGGAAACCCGCCGCGCGCAGGCAGGCATCGAGCACCTGCGGCGTGGCTGCACGCTCCAGGAGGAGTGCGAGCGTCTCGGCGTAGTAGGGCCGTGCGATCCGGTTGACGATGAAGCCCGGCGTGGAGGTGGCGTGCACCGGCACCTTGCCCCAGGCGCGGCCGAGTTCGAAGATCTGTTCCGCCACCGCACAGTCGGTCTGCAGCCCGGAGACGACCTCCACGAGCTTCATCAGCGGCACGGGGTTGAAGAAGTGCATGCCCACCAGGCGCTGCGGGTGCTCGAGCCCGTTGGCGATCGCCGTGACCGAGATCGAGGAGGTATTGGTAGCGAGCACGCAGTCGGCTGCAACGACGGTCTCAAGCTCGCGAAACAGCGCGCGCTTGGCTTCCAGGTTCTCGACGATCGCCTCGACCACGAGCCGCGCGCCGGCGGCTTCGGCCAGCCCTGCGGACACGGGCTGGATGCGTGCGAGCGCCGCCTCGGCGGCCGACGCCTCGAGCCGGCCCTTGGCCACGAGGGCCTGCAGGCTCGCGGCGAGCTTGGACTTGGCCTGTGCGGCCGCGCCCTCGCGCGCATCGTGCAGCCACACCGGGTGGCCGGCCTGCGCCGCCACCTGCGCGATGCCCGCGCCCATGATGCCCGCGCCCACCACGAGCACGGGTGCGCCAGAGAGTCTTGCTGCGGTCATTGCGGAATCCAGTTGGCCGGGCGCTTGCCGAGGAAGGCGTCGAAGCCCTCGCGCGCCTCGTCGGTGCCGCGCACGCGGCTGATGGTCTGGGCCGTGAGCTCGATCACCTCAGGGGTGATCGGGCCCACCTCGAGCTGGGCAAAGAGGGACTTGATCTCGCGCTGCGCGCCGGGGCCGCCGATGAGCAGCTCGCGCACCACGGTATCCACCGCGGCGTCCAGCGCATCGAGCGCCGCCACGTGCTGCACGAGCCCGATGCGCAGCGCCTCGGCCGCGTCGATGCGCGTGGTGGTGAGCGCCAGGCGCTTGGCCTGGCGCTTGCCCACCGCGTTCGTCACGTACGGGCCGATTACCGCGGGCAGGATGCCGAACTTGGCCTCGCTCACCGAGAAGCTCGCGTTGTCGGCCGCCACCGCGATGTCGCAGGCGCAGGCCAGGCCCACGCCGCCGCCGAGTGCCGCGCCCTGCACGCGCGCCAGCGTGGGCTTGGCGCACGACTCCAGCCTGTGCAGCATGCCGGCAAAGCGGCGTGCGTCCTGCAGGTTCCACTCGCGCGAGGCGCGGCTCGCGCGCTGCATCCACTGCAGGTCGGCGCCCGCGCTGAAATGCCGGCCTGCGCCCGCCAGCACGATCACGCGCACGGCCGAGTCCGCCTCGAGCTGCGCGACGGCCGCGTTGAGCTCGGCGATCATCGCCTCGTCGAAGGCGTTGAAGACCGCCTCGCGCGCCATCGTCACCTGCGCCACGCCCGGGGCGCGCGCGGTGACGCGCAGGGTCTGGAAGTCGCTCACGGGACTACCTCATGGGGCCGCTCTTGGCCCTCAGTACGTTTCCAGGTGCAAGCGGCCTTCGCGCTTGAGCGCGCCACCCACCGTCTCCCAGTTCAGGCCCGCTTGCTGCGCGATGTCGTGCAGCGCGAGCACCACGCCTTCTTCCATCGACTTCAGGCCGCACACGTAGAAGTAGGCGTTCGGGTCGGCCAGCAGCTTCGCCAGGTCGGCCGCGCGCTCGCGCATCGCGTCCTGCACGTACTTCTTGGGCTGGCCCGGCGTGCGCGAGAAGGCGAAGTTGATGTCGATGAAGTCGTGTGGCAGGTTCTGTAGCGGGCCGAAGTAGGGCAGCTCCTCCTGCGTGCGCGCGCCGAAGAAGAGCATCAGCTTGGCGCCTTCGAACTTGCCGCTCGCACGCAGGCGCCGGCGCCACTCGGTCATCGCCCGCATCGGCGCGCTGCCAGTGCCGGTGCAGATCATCACGATGTGGCTCTTCGGGTGATTGGGCATCAGGAAGCTCGAACCGAAAGGCCCGATCACCTGTACCTTGTCGCCCACCTGCAGGTCGCACATGTAGTTGCTGCCCACGCCGCGCACGGGGTTGCCGTCGTGGTCCTCGAGCACGCGCTTGATGGTCAGCGACAGGTTGTTGTAGCCGGGACGCTCGCCGTTGCGCGGACTCGCGATCGAGTACTGGCGCGGGTGGTGCGCCCGGCCCGAGGCGTCGGTGCCCGGCGGAATGATGCCGATCGACTGGCCCTCGAGCACCGGGAAGGGCATGCTGCCGAAGTCGAGCACGATGTGGTGGGTGTCGTAGTCCTTGCCCACCTCGGTCACGCGCACGTTGCCGGTGCAGGTGGCGGTGATCGTCTTCTCCGCGGCCTTCGGGCCGTAGAGGTTGGTGTAGGCGTGTGCGGCCGACCAAGGCGGCAGCGTCGCGCCGTACGCGGCGCTGCGGAAGGGCTCCTCGCCGCTGGCGGCTGCCGGCAGCGCCGGGGCCTCGGGAACCGCGGCGGGCGCCGCGTCCGACGCCACGCCGGCTGCAGCGAGCTCATCGGCTGAGAGCTCGTTCGGCAAGACGTCCCACGTCAGCTGCTCGTCCACACTGTAGGCCTTGACCACCGGCATCGTGCGCCAGTTGTCGATCGAGCCCGTCGGGCAGGGCGGCACGCAGGCCATGCAGAAGTTGCACTTGCTGGCATCGACCACGTAGTTGCGCGAATCGTGCGTGATCGCGCCCACTGGGCAGGTGGCCTCGCAGGTGTTGCAGCGGATGCAGATCTCGGGGTCGATCAGGTGCTGGCGGATGACGGCGCCTTCTGCCATGTCCATGGTTGTCTCCTGGTGTCCTCTGGGGGAGTTCCGGGGGCGCTTTGGGAGATGGGGCCCGCGAGGGGCCCCATCTTGTCACGCCTCTGGGCGTGCTCAGTTGAAGCGCACGTACTCGAAGTCCACCGGCTGGCGGTTGATGCCCATGGCCGGCGGGGCGATCCAGTTGGCGAACTTGCCCGGCTCGACGCAGCGGCCCATCAGGCTCGCCACGAAGGCACGGTCGTTGGCGGAGGGGAGCCACTCGTCGACCTTGGCGTTCCACTCGGCCTCGGACACCACGCGGCCCTCGGGCGACACCTTCACGCCGGCCAGCGCGCCGATGTTGCGGTGGAAAGCCTTGTGCGGGGCCTTCAGGCGGAACGGGATGCCGGCCTTCTCGATGACCTTGTTCCAGCGCTCCACGCCGGCGATGCTGTCCTTGATGTAGTCGTCGCGCAGCACTTCGTTGAGCGCGTTGAGCATCGGCACTTCCTTCTCCACGAGCTGGCCGTTTTGCACCGACAGCAGCTTGTAGGTCTGGCCGCGCAGCTGGTGGTCGTCGGTGCGCTTGCCTTCCTCGTAGCGGCCCTTCAGGCCGGTGGAGTAGAAGGTCGCGGCGTTGCTCGACTCGTCGGCGCCGAAGAGGTCGATGGTGACGCTGAAGTGGAAGTTGAGATAACGCTGGATCGTGGGCAGGTCGATCACGCCAGCCTCGCGCAGCTTCTTGACGTCGTCCGTCTTGAGCTCGTTCATCTTCTGGCAGGTGCGCTGGATGACGCGGCTGATTCCCGACTCGCCCACGAACATGTGGTGCGCTTCCTCGGTCAGCATGAACTTGGTCGTGCGCGCCAGCGGGTCGAAGGCGCTCTCGGCCAGTGCGCAGAGCTGGAACTTGCCGTCACGGTCCGTGAAGTACGTGAACATGAAGAAGCTCAGCCAGTCTGGCGTCTGCTCGTTGAAGGCCTGCAGGATGCGGGGGTTGTCCTCCTGGCCACTGCGGCGCTGCAGCAGCGCGTCGGCTTCCTCGCGGCCGTCGCGGCCGAAGTGCTTGTGCAGCAGGTAGACCATCGCCCACAGGTGGCGGCCTTCCTCGACGTTGATCTGGAAGAGGTTGCGCAGGTCGTACATGCTGGGCGCGGTCAGGCCGAGGTGGCGCTGCTGCTCGACCGAGGCCGGCTCGGTGTCGCCCTGCGTGACGATGATGCGGCGCAGGTTGGCGCGGTACTCGCCGGGCACGTCGTTCCAGGCCTTCTCGCCGAGGTGGTCACCGAAGTGGATCTTGCGGTCGGCTTCGCCCGGGTTCAGGAAGATGCCCCAGCGGTAGTCGCGCATCTTCACGTGGCCGAACTGGGCCCAACCCTGGGGGTCCACGCTGACGGCGGTGCGCAGGTATACGCTGGCGTCCGTGGTGCCCTCCGGGCCCATGTCGTCCCACCAGTTGATGAAGTCGGGCTGCCAGCTCTCGAGCGCGCGCTGCAGCGTGCGGTCTTCGCTGAGGTTGACGTTGTTGGGGATCTTCTCGCTGTAGTTGATGGTCGACATCATGGACTCCGAAGGATTCAATCGTTCAGCGGGGGAGAGGTTTCGGTTGCGGCGCGCCACCCGGACCGCGCCGCACAACGAGAACAGTGAAGGCTCAGACGCGGTTCCAGTCGAAGGCCGCCTTGTCGCCCTTGCCGTAGACCTTCAGCGCACCCTTTTCGCCCACCGCGTTCGGGCGCTGGAAGATCCAGTTTTGCCAGGCGGTGAGGCGGCCGAAGATGCGCGTGAACATGTTTTCCTGGCTGTTGAAGCGCAGGTTGGCTTCCAGGCCGGTGAGAGCGTCCGGGCTCATTGCCACACGCTCTTCCACGGCGATGCGCACCTCGTCGGTCCAGTCGATGTCGTCCGGGGCGCTCGTCACCAGGCCGAGTGCGAGGGCGGCCTCGCCGTCCAGCGCCTGGCCAGCCTTGGCGCGCACGGCCTCGAGCGCGGGCTGCTCGTTGTAGAAGCGCCGGCCCAGGCGGCTCTCGCCGGTGGCCATCGGGTACAGGCCGAAGTTGACGTCGCCCACCGTGATCGTCGGGGCCTGGTCGGTGGCGGTGAGCTGGTAGCTGCGGTCGCAGGCCAGCGCCAGCTCGAGGAAGCTGCCCGCAAACGCAGAGCCTTCCTCGATCAGTGCGAACAGGCTGCGCGAGGAGACGTCCAGGCGGCTGAAGGTGCGGCGCAGCAGGCCGATCGTCTCGCGCACCAGCCAGTGGCCCTGGTGGGCCATCAGCACGGCGTCCATCGCGAGCACCGCAGCAGCGTCGCCGCTGGTCTTGATCAGCCAGGTGCCGATGTCGAGCTCGTTGGTGCGCATGGAGAGGATCGCGTCCTCGAGTTCGCGGGCCATCGCCAGCGGGTACCACGCGGCACCGGCGGCCTCGATGCCGGCGATGTCGGTGGGCTGCGCGCCCTCGGGGGCCTTCACCGTGAAGGTGGCCACGCGCTTGGCGCGGTCGATGTCCACCGTCACGTTCGGGTAGACGAGGCGGTCGGCTTCGATCGAGCGGGTGATCGGGGTCAGCGCCACGCCGCGGCCGTCGGCGGGACGGTCGCTGCCAGCGGCGAGCTCGAGCGCGCGCTGCTGCACCTTGTCGGCGAACTGCGCGGGCTTGGCGATGTCGTCCACCAGGCGCCAGTCCTTGGCCTTCTGGCCACGCACGCCTTCCACGCTCGTGCAGAAGATGTCTGCGAGGTCGTGGCGCACGTGGCGCTTGTCGGTGACGCGGGTCAGGCCGCCGGTGCCCGGCAGCACGCCCAGCAGCGGCACCTCGGGCAGGCTCACGGCGCTGGAGCGGTCGTCCACCAGGATGATCTCGTCGCAGGCGAGTGCGAGCTCGTAGCCGCCGCCGGCGCAGGCGCCGTTGACGGCAGCCAGGAACTTCAGACCGCTGTACTTGGAAGAGTCTTCCAGCCCGTTGCGTGTCTCGTTCGTGAACTTGCAGAAGTTCACCTTCCAGGCGTGGCTGGACACGCCCAGCATGAAGATGGTCGCGCCTGAGCAGAACACCTTCTCCTTGGCGCTCGTGACGACCACGGTGCGCACCTCGGGGTGCTCGAAGCGGATGCGGTTGATGGCGTCGTTCAACTCGATGTCCACCCCCAGGTCGTAGCTGTTGAGCTTGAGCTTGTAGCCCGGGCGCAAGCCGGCGTTCTCGTCGAAGTCGGCCTTCAGCGTGGCCACGGGGCCGTTGAAGCTCAGCTTCCAGTGGCGGTACTGGCTGGGGTTCGTCTGGTAGTCGACGCGGGGGGCTTGGCTCATGTCAGTCTCCGAATGGTGTGCACTTCAGTGCATGTGCGGGGTGGCGATGACAGGCATCATAGTGCACCGTCTCCGCCCAGTCAAGCACTATTGTGCATGTTCTTCGGGGGTCTTTGCTTCGAGAGGCAACTGCAGGGCGCGACGCACGATGCGGCGCAGTTCCTGGAAGCTCTCGACCAGCGGCTGGCTGCTCGTGTTGAGCTGGAAGTCCGCTTTCGAATAGAAGGCGGCGCGGCCCGCGAGGATCGCCTTCAGGTCATCCATCGCCTCGCGACTGGCGGCCATGGGGCGCATGTCGCCCTGGGCGACGACGCGCTTCATGTGGTCCTCGGGCTCGGCTTGCAGCCATACGGTGGTGCAGTGCGCCAGCAGCAGGTTGAAGGTGGCGGCATCCGACACCAGGCCGCCGGGGGTGGCGATCACGGCCTCGGAGTGGATCTGGATCGTCTCTTCCAGTGCTCGGCGCTCGTAGCGGCGGTAGGCGTTCTGGCCATACAGGGCCTGGATCTCGGCGGCGCTGCAGCCAGCGAATTGCTCGATCTCGCGGCTGAGTTCGATGAAGGCGCAGCCCAGATCCTCGGCCAGCAGCTGGCCGAGCGTGGACTTCCCCGCGCCGCGCAGGCCGATGAGCGCGATGCGGGGGCTGCGTGCCTCGCTGCTGCCGCCCGTGCCGAGCAGCTGACCCACCGTCACGCGCACGCGCCGCAGCGTGTCCTCGTCGCGGCCCTCGAGCAGCTCGCGCAGCATCAGCCACTCGGGCGTGGAGGTGGTGACGTCACCGATGAGTTCGGCCAGCGGGCACTGCAGCGCCTGCGCCACCTGCTGCAGCACGAGGATCGACGCATTGCCCACGCCGTACTCGAGGTTGGCCAGGTGGCGCTCGGACACCTCGGCCAGCTGCGCGGCGGCCTTGCGGGTCATGCCGCGGCGCGAGCGCAGCGCGCGCACACGCTCGCCGAGCGCCACCAGGAACGGGTTCTTGAGCTCGTCGGTGCTGTCGCCGCTGGCCAGTGATGGATCCGTGACAGGAAATATAGTGCTTGACATCAGGGAATTGCGACACTAAAGTGCATGCACGCACAATACTTCATCTTCCCGGTCGCCGCAAGAGCGGGTCGGCGTCGGTCCCTCGCGCGCAGGCGCCCCGGTCTCGAGCGCCCAGACACCCCCAACGCCCCGAATCGTCATGAGCACGCCTGAAGATTTCCGCACCCAGCTCGCCGGCCTCACGGCCCGACTGGCCGGCCGCCCGCTGGACGCCGCGCTGGACGCCTGGCTGAACGCCGAAGTAGGCCCCGACAGTGCCGACTACGCGGCGCTGAAGGCCTCTTGCGAAGCGGGCGTGGCGGCCGGATGGCTGTGCAACCGCGAGGCCGGCGGCATCCGCTTCAACCGCATCTTCAAGCCGGCGGCCGACCTGCACGGCTTCTCGGTGGATGTGGTCGACATGCGCGACGTGGCGGGCCCGCACCATGTGCACCCGCTGGGCGAGATCGACCTCGTGATGCCGCTGGACGAAGGGGCGACCTTCGACGGCCGCCCGGCCGGCTGGCTCGTCTGCCCGCCCGGCAGCGCGCACCGCCCCACCGTGCGCCAAGGGCGTGCGCTCGTGCTTTACCTGCTGCCCGAGGGGCGGATCGACTTCACCCCGGGAGGCTGACCGGGCCGGCCCCACCTGTTCACGTCAGGCCCGTCCCACACAGCGCCTGCCTGCTCTCGACGACACCGACATCGATACCAACAAGCCAGGAGACAGACCATGAACACCGAGACCCCCGAAGTGGCCGCCCCACCGGCGCGCTTCAACTTCGCCCAGCACCTGCTGGAGGCGAACACCTCGCGCGCGGCCAAGGCCGCCTTCGTCGACGACGCGGGCGCGCTCACCTACGGCGAGCTCGGGCAGCGCGTGCGGCGCCTGGCGGCCGGGCTGCGCGGCCTGGGCCTGCGGCGCGAGGAGCGCGTGCTGCTGCTGATGCAGGACTGCAACGACTGGCCGGTGAGCTTCCTGGGCAGCCTCTACGCGGGCCTGGTGCCGGTGGCGGTGAACACGCTGCTGACGGCCGACGACTACGCCTACATGCTCGAGAACTCGCGCGCCCAGGCGGTACTGGTCTCCGGGGCGCTGCTGCCCGCGCTCACTGCCGCCATGACACGCAGCGACCACGAGGTGCACAAGGTGATCGTCTCGCGCCCGGTGGCCCCGCTGCATCCGGCCGAAGTCGACCTGGAAGCCTTCATCGCCGCGCACGAGCCGGCCTCGCGCGCGGCTGCCACGGGTGCGGACGACCCCGCCTTCTGGCTCTACTCCTCCGGCTCCACCGGCCGCCCGAAGGGCACGGTGCACTCGCACGCCAACCCCTACTGGACAGCCGAGCTCTACGGCAAGCGGGTGCTGCAGCTGCAGGAAGGCGACGTGTGCTTCTCCGCGGCCAAGCTCTTCTTCGCCTACGGCCTGGGCAACGGCCTGAGCTTTCCGATGAGCGTGGGCGCCACCACCATCCTGATGCCCGAGCGCCCGACGCCCGAAGCCACCTTCAAGCGCTGGCTCGGGGGCGTGGGCGGCGTCAAGCCCACCGTCTTCTTCGGTGCGCCCACGGGCTTTGCCGGCATGCTCGCTCACCCGGCGCTGCCCGCGCGTGCCGAGCTCGCGCTGCGCCTCGTGTCCTCGGCTGGCGAGGCGCTGCCCGCCGAGCTCGGCGAGCGCTTCAAGGCGCACTTCGGCGTGGACATCGTCGACGGCATCGGCTCCACCGAGATGCTGCACATCTTCCTGTCCAACCAGCCCGGCCGCGTGCGCTACGGCACGACCGGCTGGCCGGTGCCGGGCTACGAGATCGAATTGAGGGGAGAGGACGGCGCGCCCGTTCCTGATGGTGAGCCGGGGGACCTGTATATCCACGGTCCCTCGGCCGCCATGATGTACTGGGGCAACCGCACCAAGACGCGGGAGACCTTCCAGGGCGGCTGGACCAAGAGCGGCGACAAGTACGTGCGCAACGCCGATGGCACCTACACCTACTCGGGCCGCAGCGACGACATGCTCAAGGTCAGCGGCATCTACGTGAGCCCCTTCGAGGTCGAGGCCACGCTCGTGCAGCACCCGGC
>JBDKFA010000156.1:0-2854 GCA_039798945.1 Pseudomonadota bacterium | reverse complement strand
TTCTGCTCCAGCCAGCCCGCCGCCTTCAGGCCGAACTCGTCGCGGCTCAGGCCGGCGCCGTGCTCCAGCCAGTGCGGCTGGTCGATGTGGGTGATGCCGGGAATCGGCAGGCCGCCCTGCGAGTGCATGTACTTCATGCCGCCCAGCGACGCGCCCGCCATCGTCGAGCCGTGGTAGCTGTTCCAGCGGCTGATGATGACCTGGCGCTCGGGCTGGCCCTGCAGGTCCCAGTAGCGGCGCACCATGCGCACCACGGTGTCGTTGCCCTCCGAGCCCGAGCCGGCGAAGAAGACGTGCCTGAACTGCGGCGGCGTCACCTCGGCCAGCAGCTCGGCCAGCTCGACCGCCGGCGGCGTCGTGGTCTGGAAGAAGCTGTTGTAGAAGGGCAGCTTCGTCATCTGTGCGGTGGCGGCGTCGATCAGTGCCTGCTGGCCGTAGCCGACGTTGACGCACCACAGGCCGCTCATCGCGTCGAAGAGCCTGTGGCCGTCGGAATCCCAGAGGTAGACGTTCTCGCCGCGCTCGATGATGCGCGAGCCCTTCTTCGCCAGGGCCTGGAAGTCGGTGAAGGGGTGCAGGAAGTGGGCGGCGTCAGCGGCCTGCCAGTCGGCGGTGGTGCGGGCGGTGGTGCGGGTGGGGGTGGTGGTCATGGTCGATGTCCTGAATGTTGGGGGTATCTCCGTCATCCCCGCGAAGGCGGGGAGCCACGCCGCGCACGGTGTGGGGGCCTGCGTGGGTGCCCGCCTTCGCGGGCATGACGGTGAAAAACAGCGGTCGATGTTCGACGGGATCGGTCGTTCCGCGGGCGTTCAGACATGCAGCAGCAGGTGCTCGCGCTCCCACGGCGAGATCACCTTCATGAACTCGGCGTATTCGGTCTCCTTCACCTCGGTGTAGACGGTGACGAAGGCCTCGCCCAGCACGGCGGCCAGATCACGCTCGGCGCGCAGCTTCTCCAGCGCCTCGCCCAGGCTGCGCGGCAGCTGGTAGTCGCCGAGGTAGGCGTCGCCCTTGCACTCGGGCGTGGGCTCGACGCGGTTCTTCATGCCCAGGTAGCCGCAGGCCAGCGTGGCCGCCAGCGCCACATACGGGTTGGCGTCGGCGCCGATGACGCGGTTCTCGATGCGCCGCGCCGCCGGCGAGGCCACGGGCGAGCGGATGCCCACCGTGCGGTTGTCGGTGCCCCACTGGATGTTGATCGGCGCGGCGGTGAAGCGGGCAAGGCGGCGGTAGCTGTTGACGTAGGGCGCGAACAGCGCCATCGCCGCCGGGATGTACTTCTGCAGCCCGCCGATGTACCAGCGGAACATGTCGCTGGCGCTGCCGTCGGCGTTGCTGAAGATGTTGCGGCCCTGCGTGTCGGTGATGCTCTGGTGGATGTGCATCGCGCTGCCCGGCTCGCCGGCGATCGGCTTGGCCATGAAGGTGGCGAACATGTTGTGGCGCATCGCCGCCTCGCGCACCGTGCGCTTGAAGAAGAACACCTCGTCGGCCAGCCCCAGCGGGTGGTCGTGGAAGAAGTTGATCTCCATCTGCCCGGCGCCGATCTCGTGGATCAGCGTGTCGACGTTGAGCTCCATCTGCTCGCAGTAGGAGTAGACGTCCTCGAACAGCGGGTCGAACTCGTTGACCGCGTCGATCGAGTAGGCCTGGCGGCTGGTCTCGGCGCGGCCCGAGCGGCCGATCGGGGGCTTGAGCGGCATGTCCGGGTCGGTGTTGCGCGCCACCAGATAGAACTCCAGCTCGGGCGCGACGATCGGGTTCCAGCCCTCGGCCTCGTACAGATCGCAGACCCGGCGCAGCACCGAGCGCGGCGCGAAGGGCACGATGTTGCCCGCCTTGTCGTAGCAGTCGTGCACCACCTGCGCGGTCGGGTCGCTGGCCCACGGCACGATGCGCACGGTGCGCGGGTCCGGGCGCAGGTGCATGTCGTGGTCGGTCGGGCTGATGACGTCGTAGTAGGGGCCCTCGGCCGGGAATTCGCCGGTCACGCCCATGGCCACCACCGCCTCGGGCAGGCGCATGCCGCGGTCTTCGGTGAACTTCTTGCGCGGCAGGATCTTGCCGCGCGCCACGCCGGTCAGGTCGGGCACCAGGCACTCGATCTCGGTGACGCGGTGCTGGTCGAGCCACTGCTCGAGGTCGTTGAAATTGAAATGCTTTCTGTCGCTGTTCATGGGGAGTCTCGTTCACATGCGGGCGAGCTGCGCCGGCATGGCGCGCCAGGGGCGGCTCGCATGCGGCGTCGGGGCTCGGTCGGGGCAGGGCGCGCGGACTCAGCGACTGGGTGGGCGGTGCAGGTCCCGGTAGTCCTGACAGGCCAGACCGAAGGCGCGCAGCAGCGCCATCGACACCGGGTTGGAGGCGGCCTGCCATTCGGGATGCCACTGCACCGCGAGCTGGAAGACCGGACCCTGCGGGTGGCCACCGATCGAGAAGGCCTCGACCAGGCCGTCGGGCGCGCGGGCCTCGACGTTCAGGCCCTCGGCCAGACGGCTCACGCCCTGGCCATGCACGCTGTTGACGACGATGTCGGCCGGTCGGCCCAGGGAGGCCAGCGCACGCGCCATCAGGCCCTCGGGCACCAGATGGACCGGATGGGCCGGGCCGTACTGCACCTCGACCGGATCGTCGCTGCGCGAGCGGTGGTCGGCCAGGCCGTCGACCTCCTGCACCGCCTGGTGCAGCGTGCCGCCCAGCGCGACATTGACCTCCTGGAAGCCGCGGCAGATGGCCAGCAGCGGCATGCCGCGCGCGACCAGCTTCGGGATCAGCGGCAGGGTCCAGTCGTCGCGCGCCGGATCGAGCGGCAGGGTGGTGTCATGCACTGGCTGGCCGAAATGGCTCGGGTGCA
>JBDKFA010000155.1:0-4363 GCA_039798945.1 Pseudomonadota bacterium | reverse complement strand
CCCTCGGCGATCAGGATGTCGGCGACCTCCTCGTCGACGTCGAGCTTCTCGACGAAGAGCCGGCGCACGCTGCCGGTCTCTTCGGCCTGGCGTGCCTGGGACTCCTCGGCCGTCATGATGTTGATGCGCCAGCCCGTGAGCTCGGAGGCCAGGCGCACGTTCTGCCCGCCGCGTCCGATGGCGATGGCGAGGTTCTCCTCGTCGACGACCACGTCCATCGCATGGCGCTCCTCGTCGACGACGATGGACTGCACGTTCGCCGGCGCCAGCGCCCCGATCACGAACTGCGCCGGATCGTCGGACCACAGCACGATGTCCACGCGCTCGCCGGCCAGCTCGTTCGTCACGGCGTTCACGCGCGAGCCGCGCACGCCCACACAGGTGCCGATCGGGTCGACACGACGGTCGTGCGAGACGACGGCAATCTTCGCGCGCGAACCCGGATCGCGCGCGCAGCTCTTGATCTCCAGCAGCCCCTGCTCCACTTCAGGGACTTCCTGCGCGAAGAGCTCCTTCATGAAGTCAGGGGAGCTGCGCGAAAGCATGATCTGCGCACCGCGCTGCGTCGAGTCGATGCCGGCGATGAAGGCGCGCACGCGGTCGCCGGTGCGCAGGTTCTCCTTCGGGATCATCTCGTTGCGCTTCAGGCGCCCCTCGATGCGGCCGCTCTCGACGATGAGGTCGCCCTTGTCCAGGCGCTTGACGGTGCCCACGAAGATCTTGTCCCCGCGCGACAGGAAGTCGTTGAGCAGTTGCTCGCGCTCGGCGTCGCGGATCTTCTGCAGGATCACCTGCTTGGCTGCCTGCGCGCCGATGCGGCCGATGGGCACCGAGTCGATCGGCTCCTCGATGTAGTCGCCGGCCTCGATGTCGGAAATCTGCTCCTGCGCCTCGAACAGCAGCATCTCCGCATCGGGGATCTGCAAGCCCGCCTCGTTGGGCACCACGTGCCAGCGGCGGAAGGTTTCGTAGTCGCCCGTGTCGCGGTCCACCGCGACACGGATGTCGACCTCGCCACCATGCAGCTTCTTGGTCGCCGAGGCGAGCGCCGCCTCGACGGCTCCGAACACGACCTCGCGCTCGACCGTCTTCTCGCGCGAGATGGCGTCCACCAGCATCAGCATTTCGCGGTTCATCGCTCTTGAGACCTTTCCTCAACCCGGCCGCGCGCGCGGCCCTTGAAATCGATCACCGGCACGAGCCGTGCCTCGCGCACTTCGTCCAGCAAGAACGAGAGCTCGCTCCCGCCCTCGCCCGCCGCCGCGCTCGAGCCCGGCGCCAGCGCCAGCGTCCAACCTGATTCGCCTCGGCCGAGGGTGCCGCGCCAGTGCCGCCGCCCCTTGAAGGGAAGCTTCAGCGTCAGCTCGATCTCCTGGCCGGCGAAGCGCTCGTAGTCGGCCAGCCGCTTCAGCGGCCTGTCCACCCCCGGGGACGACACCTCCAGGCGCGCATAGTCGACGCCCTCCACCTCGAGCGCGAGCTGCAGCTGCCGCGTCACGACCTCGCAGTCGTCGATCGTCACGAACTCGCCGGAGCCGCGCTCGTCCGGGTAGGCGTGGCCGGGCACGCGGTCGATGAGCACGCGCAGCAGGCCGCGCGGCGCGCGCTCGACCTCCACCAGGTCGTAGCCGAGCCCGGTCACGGTGCGCTCGATTGCCACCTGCCCGCCGGTAGACCCGTGTTGCTGGCCCTGGTGAGGCCCGCCCTGCCCGCTCTGCATCCCCTGCACGTTCCTTGCTTCGTCCCTGCCTGTTAACCTTGCGGCCAAAAAAAATGGGCTGGAGGAATCCGCCCACTCGACATTCAGCGAAACTCGCATTATAAGGCCCGGCCAGCCCTTCGGCAACGGTCGCCGGCGCGCGCGGCGGACGGATGCCACCCGCCGTGGAACAATCCGGGGTTTGCTGTTCCCCGGAGGCCACCATGGGATTCCTCGCTGGCAAGCGCCTGCTCGTCACGGGCGTGTTGAACAATCGCTCCATCGCTTACGGCATCGCGCGTGCCTGCCACCGCGAGGGCGCCGAGCTCGCCTTCAGTTATCAGGGCGAGCGTTTCAAGGAACGCATCGCCGAGTTCGCTGCCGAGTTCGGCTCGACCCTCACCTTCGAGTGCGACGTCGGCGACGACGCGCAGATCGAACGGCTGTTCGAGCAGCTCGGCGGACACTGGCCCACCTTCGACGGCTTCGTGCATTCGATCGGCTACGCCCCGCGCGAGGCGATCGCCGGCGACTTCCTCGACGGCCTGTCGCGCGAGTCGTTCCGCATCGCCCACGACATCTCGGCCTACAGCTTCCCGGCCATGGCCAAGGCGGCCGCGGCGCGCCTGAACCCCGGTGCGGCGCTCCTCACCCTCACCTACCTCGGTGCGCTGCGCATCGTGCCGGGCTACAACACGATGGGCCTGGCCAAGGCCTCGCTCGAGTCGAGCGTTCGCTACCTCGCCTCGAGCCTCGGCCCCAAGGGCGTGCGCGTGAACGCGATCTCCGCCGGCCCGATCAAGACGCTGGCCGCCTCGGGCATCAAGGGCTTCGGCAAGATCCTCGATGTCGTCGCGCGGGAAGCGCCGATCCGCCGCAACGTGACGATCGACGACGTCGGCAACGTCGCCGCGTTCCTGTTGTCCGATCTCGCCGCGGGCGTGACCGCGGAGGTCACCTACGTGGACGGCGGCTTCAGCCAGTCTGCCGGCGGCATGGCCGAAGGCTGAGCCGCGCCCCGACTCCTCAGTCCTTCACGCAATCCACGCAGTACAGGCCCTCGCGCCCGTCCTCGGCCTCGCCTTCGACCAGGCCGTGCACGTCCGTGTCGAAGCCGGGGAACTTGGCGTTGAAGGCGCGCGTGAAGCGCAGGTAGTCCACGATGCGCCGGTTGAAGCGCTCGCCCGGGATCAGCAGCGGAATCCCGGGCGGATAGGGCGTGAGCATCGCGGTCGTGATGCGCCCTTCGAGCTGGTCGATCGGCACACGTTCGGTCTGGCGCCTCGCGATGGAGGCGAACGCATCGCTCGGCTTGAGCGCCGGCTGCACGTCCGACAGGTACATGTCGGTGACGAGGCGCGCGATGTCGCCCTTCGCGTAGGTCTCGTGGATGGCCTGGCACAGGTCCTTCAACCCCGTGCGCTCGTAGCGCGGGTGCTTGGCGCAGAACTCGGGCAGCACGCGCCACATCGGCTGGTTCTTGTCGTAGTCGTCCTTGAACTGTTGCAGCGCCGTCAGCAGCGTGTTCCACCGGCCCTTCGTGATGCCGATCGTGAACATGATGAAGAACGAGTACAGGCCCGTCTTCTCCACCACCACCCCGTGCTCGGCCAGGTATTTCGTGACCACCGCCGCGGGAATGCCCGTGCGCGCGAAGCGCCCCGAGACGTCCAGCCCCGGCGTGATGACGGTGCTCTTGACCGGGTCCAGCAGGTTGAAGCCATCGGCCAGCTCGCCGAAGCCGTGCCACTTGTCGCCGGCCTTGAGCACCCAGTCGGACTGCCGCCCGATGCCCTCACCCACGAGCTTGTCCGGGCCCCAGACCTTGAACCACCAGTCGCGGCCGTACTCCTTGTCCACCTTGCGCATCGCGCGGCGGAAGTCCAGCGACTCGCTGATGCTCTCCTCCACCAGCGCCGTGCCCCCCGGCGGCTCCATCATCGCCGCGGCCACGTCGCAGCTGGCGATGATCGCGTACTGCGGGCTCGTGGAGGTGTGCATCAGGTACGCCTCGTTGAAGAGGTGGCGGTCGAGCTTGCGCCGCTGCGCGTCCTGCACCAGCACGTGCGAGGCCTGGCTCAGGCCGGCCAGCAGCTTGTGCGTGCTCTGCGTCGCGAACACGAGCTGGTCCTTCGGGCGCCCGCGCTTCTTGCCCATCGCGTGGAAGCTGCCGTAGAACGGGTGGAAGGCCGCGTGCGGCAACCAGGCCTCGTCGAAGTGCAGCGTGTCCACGTAGCCGTCGAGCTGGTGCTTGATGGTCTCGGTGTTGTAGAGCACGCCGTCGTAGGTGCTCTGCGTGAGGGTGAGGATCTTCGGCTTCACCTTCTTCGGGTCCACCCCCGCGAGCAGCGGATGCGAGGCGATGCGCTGACGAATCGCCTCGGGCGTGAACTCGCGCTGCGGGATCGGTCCGATGATGCCGAAGTGGTTGCGCGTGGGCGGCAGGAACACCGGCACGGCGCCAGTCATGATGATCGAGTGCAGGATGCTCTTGTGGCAGTTGCGGTCCACCACGACCACGTCGCCCGGGGCCACCGTGTGGTGCCACACCATCTTGTTGCTGGTGCTGGTGCCGTTGGTGACGAAGAAGCAGTGGTCGGCATTGAAGATGCGCGCGGCGTTCTTCTCGCTGTCGGCCACCGGGCCGGTGTGGTCCAGCAACTG
>JBDKFA010000154.1:0-45251 GCA_039798945.1 Pseudomonadota bacterium | reverse complement strand
TCCAGCGCCGCCAGGTGTTCGCGCCAATGGCTGTCCATCGACTGCAGCAGCACCATGCGCATGAAGGGCGTGAACTGCTCGGCGCCGACGACCTCCAGCTTGGAGGCGAACAGCGCATGGGCCGCCTCGACCACCTTGGCCACCACCTCCTCGTCGGTCACGGCCTCGCTGCCCTCGACGAAGCTGCGCAGCGGCACCTCGAGCTGCCACTCCTCGCGCAGCACCTTCTCCAGGCCCTCGAGCTCCCACTGCTCCTCCACGCTCTCGGCAGGCACGAAGGCGCGGGCGACTTCCGTGAGCGCGCTGGTGCGCAGGTTGGCGATACGGTCTTCCAGGGCCCCGGCCTCGAGAATCTCGTTGCGCTGCTGGTAGATGACCTTGCGCTGGTCGTTGGCGACGTCGTCGTACTCGAGCAGCTGCTTGCGGATGTCGAAGTTGCGCGCCTCGACCTTGCGCTGCGCGCCCTCGATGCTGCGCGTGACGATGCCTGCCTCGATCGCCTCGCCCTCGGGCATCTTCAGGCGGTCCATGATCGCGCGCACCCGGTCGCCGGCGAATATCCGCATCAGCGGGTCTTCCAGGCTCAGATAGAAGCGGCTCGAGCCGGGGTCACCCTGGCGGCCGGAGCGGCCGCGCAGCTGGTTGTCGATGCGCCGGCTCTCGTGGCGCTCGGTGGCGATGATGCGCAGCCCGCCGACGGCCACCACCTGGTCATGCAGGCCCTGCCACTCGGCGCGCAGCTGCTGTGCGCGGGCCGCCTTCTCCATCTCGGGCAACGCCGGGTCGGCATCCAGCAGCTGGATCTGCTTGTCCACGTTGCCGCCGAGCACGATGTCCGTGCCGCGGCCGGCCATGTTGGTGGCGATCGTGATCATGCCGGGGCGGCCGGCCTGGGCCACGATCTCGGCCTCCTGGGCGTGCTGCTTCGCGTTGAGCACCCGGTGCACGAGCCCGGCCTGCTGCAGCAGGCCCGAGACGAGCTCGGAGTTCTCGATGGAGGTCGTGCCCACCAGCACCGGCTGGCCGCGCTCGTGGCAGTCGCGGATGTCGGCGATCACCGCCTGGTACTTCTCCGACGCGGTCTTGTAGATGAGGTCGAGCTCGTCGCGGCGCACCGTGGGCTTGTTCGGCGGGATCACCACCGTCTCCAGGCCGTAGATCTCCTGGAATTCGTAGGCCTCGGTGTCGGCGGTGCCGGTCATGCCGGCGAGCTTCGGGTACAGGCGGAAGTAGTTCTGGAACGTGACCGAGGCCATCGTCTGGTTCTCGGCCTGGATGGAGACCCGCTCCTTGGCCTCCACAGCCTGGTGCAGGCCGTCGCTCCAGCGCCGGCCGGTCATCAGGCGGCCCGTGAACTCGTCGACGATGATGACCTCGCCGTTCTGCACCACGTAGTGCTGGTCGCGGTGGTACAGGTTGCGGGCACGCAGGGCGGCGTACACGTGGTGCATCAGCGTGATGTTGGCCGGGTCGTAGAGGCTCGCGCCCTCGGCGAGCAGGCCGGCCTTCGCGAGCAGCTCCTCGGCGCGCTCGTGCCCGGACTCGGTCAGGTAGATCTGGTGCTGCTTCTCGTCGACCGTGAAGTCGCCCGGCTCGATCACGCCCTCGCCGGTGCGCGGGTCGGCCTCGCCGACCTGGCGCTTGAGCTGGGGCACGATGCCGTCGATCGTCACGTACAGCTCGGTGTGGTCCTCGGCCTGGCCGCTGATGATGAGCGGCGTTCGGGCCTCGTCGATCAGGATGGAGTCGACCTCGTCGACGATCGCGTACGACTGGCCGCGCGACATCACGCGGTCGGACACCTCGTAGACCATGTTGTCGCGCAGGTAGTCGAAGCCGAACTCGTTGTTGGTGCCGTAGGTGACGTCCGCGGCGAAGGCAGCCTGCTTCTCCTCGCGCGTCATGCCCGGCACGTTCACGCCCACGGTGAGGCCGAGGAAGCCGTAGAGGGTGCCCATCCACTCGGCGTCGCGCCGCGCCAGGTAGTCGTTCACGGTGACCACGTGCACGCCCTTGCCTGCCAGAGCGTTCAGGTACACCGGCAGCGTGGCCATCAGCGTCTTGCCCTCGCCGGTGCGCATCTCGGCGATCTTGCCCTGATGCAGCGCCATGCCGCCCATCAGCTGGACGTCGAAGTGGCGCATGCGCAGCGTGCGCTTGCCCGCCTCGCGCACGACGGCAAAGGCCTCGGGCAGCAACTCGTCGAGCGTCGCGCCCGAACCCAGCCGGGCCCGGAACTCGTCCGTCTTCGCGCGCAGCTGCGCATCGTCCAGGCGCTCGAGTGCAGGCTCGAGGGCATTGATCTGCTGCACGATGCGGCGGTAGGACTTCAGCAGGCGTTCGTTGCGACTGCCGAAAATCTGGGTCAGGAACTTGGGCAACATGCGGCGGTGGTCAGCGAGGCGCTCGGGCCCGGAAGGGCCACAAAAAAGCCCTCGATTTTACCACTCGGATACCCCTGGCCACGCCGGCCCGCACGAGGCAGCCCACACCGCGAGCGCTGCTCGCGGGAAACGATGGTGCCGACTATCCGAATCGAACGGATGACCTCCCGCTTACAAGGCGGATGCTCTACCAGCTGAGCTAAGTCGGCCTGGCGTGCCATTGTAGAAGCCAGCCACCGGCCCCGATGACCGGCCGCCTGAGGCCCGGAAGGCTACTTGATGCGCGTGAGCGCGGGCCGGCGGCCCGGTCCCGTCCCGTCGGGCTTACCCGGACCGGGAACACCCGGCGGGCCGGACGCCTCAGCCGCGCCGGCCGGGCCTTCGGAGGCCAAGGCCGGGCCCGATGCCGGCGCCGGCACGGGCACCACCACCGGTCCCGCGGCGGGCGCGGGAGGCGGTGCGGCGGCCACCCGTGCAGCCGCGGGCAGCGGGAAAGCCATGCCCTGTCCGTTCTCCCGCGCATAGATGGCCACCACGCGGTCCACCGGCACGACGATGTCGCGCGCGACGCCCCCGAAGCGGGCCCGGAAGGCCACCGTCTCGTTGCCCAGCGTCAGCCCGCTCGTGGCCTCGAAGGCGACGTTGAGCACGATCTCGCCGTTCTTCACGTACTCGGCCGGGACCTGCACGGTCTCGTCCACGTGCACCGCAAGATACGGCGTGTAGCCGTTGTCGGTGCACCACTCGTGCAGGGCGCGGATGAGGTACGGGCGGGTGGAGGAACCCGGCCCTTCGGGCTGCACGGGCACGTTCATGCGCGAAGGCCTCTGGCGGGGGCGGGGGGCCGCCTACTTGCGCATCACCTTCTCGGAAGGCGTGAGCGCCTCGATGTAGGCGGGGCGCGAGAAGATGCGCTCGGCGTACTTCAGCAGCGGCGCGGCGTTCTTCGACAGCTCGATGCCGTAGTAGTCCAGGCGCCACAGCAGCGGGGCGATCGCGACGTCGAGCATCGAGAAGTCGTCGCCCAGCATGTACTTGTTCTTCATGAAGATCGGCGCGAGCTGGGCGAGCCGGTCGCGGATCTGCTCGCGCGCGCGCTCGAGCTGCTTCTCGGTGGCCTTCACGCCGCGGCCTTCGAGCAGGTTGACCTGCGAGAACAGTTCCTTCTCGAAATTGAACAGGAACAGGCGCACGCGCGCACGGGCCACGGGGTCGCCCGGCATCAGCTGTGGATGCGGGAAGCGCTCGTCGATGTACTCGTTGATGATGTGCGACTCGTACAGGATCAGGTCGCGCTCGACGAGGATCGGCACCTCGTTGTACGGGTTCATCAGCGCGATGTCCTCAGGCTTGGCGTAGAGGTCGACGTCGCGGATCTCGAAGTCCATGCCCTTCTCGAAGAGCACGAAGCGGCAACGGTGCGAATACGGGCACGTGGTGCCGGAATAAAGGACCATCATGGCGGGCAATCCCAGTGGAGACGACCCCGGACAATCAGCCGGGGCCGCCGGGCGTCATTTGACGTCTTTCCAGAACGTGGCGTTCAGGCGCCAGGCGATCACGAAGAAGATCGCAAGAAACAGCATCACCCACACGCCCAGGCGCACGCGGTCATGCGCAGCGGGCTCGGCCATCCAGCTCAGATAGGCGACGAGGTCGGCCACCGCCTCGTCGTACTGCACCTTGGTGAGCGCGCCGGCCGTGATCGGCTCCAGGCCCTTGAAGACGTGCGTCACCTTGGTGGGGTCGTGCGCGTCCTTGACATCGGCGTAGATGGCGCGCTGCTGGCCCTGCAGCTCCCACAGCGGGTGCGGCATCCCGATGCCCGGGAACGCTGCGTTGTTCCAGCCGGTGGCCTTCGTCTCGTCGCGGTAGTAGCTGCGCAGAAGCGTGTACACGTAGTCCGCACCGCTCCCCTGCCCCGCAGCCGAGCGCGAACGTGCGATCAGCGTGAGGTCGGGCGGCACGCCGCCGAACCACTCCTTGGCGTCCTTCGCACGCATCGCGATCTTCATCGTGTCGCCGACCTTGGCGTCGGTGAAGATCAGGTTGGCCTTGATCTGCTCCTCGGTCAGCCCGATGTCGCGCAGCCGGTTGTAGCGCTTGAAGGAAGCCTCGTGACAGCTCAGGCAGTAATTGACGAAGATCTTCGCTCCGTTTTGCAGCGCGGCGAGGTCCGTCACGCGCTCCTTCGGGAACTTGTCCCAGTCGATGCCTTGAGAGGCGGCCTGCACAGAGGCCACGGACAGCGAGGCGAGCAGCGCCAGCAGGAGTTTCTTGAGGATGGTCATGCTGCGGCCTCGCTTCAGTGCGGCTGGAAGGTCACGCGGTCGGGCACGGGCTTGAACTCGCCGATGCGGCTCCACCACGGCATCAGCAGGAAGAAGCCGAAGTAGAAGATCGTGCCCACTTGCGACACCAGGGTGCCAGCGTCGGACGGCGGCTTGATGCCCAGGTAGCCGAGCACGAAGAAGTTGACCACGAAGATCGCGTACATCCACTTGTGCCAGTTCGGCCGGTAGCGGATCGACTTCGCCGGGCTGTGGTCGAGCCAGGGCAGGAAGAACATGATGATGACCGCGCCACCCATCACCACGACACCCCAGAACTTGGCGTCGAAGGCCTTGAGCAGCACGATGAACACGAGCGCCGCCACGGCCACGCCCGCCTTGGCGGCCCCGGAGATCCCGCCCTTGACCAGGGCACCCACCGCACCGAGCCCGACCAGCACGCAGATCACGTTGACCATCGGGTCGGTCGTGGCGCGCAGCATCGAGTAGTACGGCGTGAAGTACCACACCGGAGCGATGTGCGCCGGGGTCTTCAGCGGGTCGGCCGGGATGAAGTTGTTGTACTCGAGGAAGTAGCCGCCGAGCTCGGGCGCGAAGAAGATCACCGCGCTGAACAGCAGCAGGAAGCCCGCCACGCCCAGCACGTCATGCACCGTGTAGTAGGGATGGAACGGAATGCCGTCCAGGGGCCGTCCGTTCTCGTCCTTCTTCGCCTTGATCTCCACGCCGTCGGGGTTGTTAGAACCCACCTCGTGCAGCGCGATGATGTGCGCGGCCACGAGGCCGAGCAGCACCAGAGGCACGGCAATGACATGGAAGCTGAAGAAGCGGTTCAGCGTGGCGTCGCCCACCACGTAGTCGCCGCGGATCAGCAGCGCAAGGTCCTCGCCGACGAAGGGCACGGCCGCGAACAGGTTGACGATCACCTGCGCGCCCCAGTAGCTCATCTGGCCCCAGGGCAGCAGGTAGCCGAAGAAGGCCTCGGCCATCAGGCACAGGAAGATCAGGCAGCCGAACAGCCAGATCAACTCGCGCGGCTTGCGGTAGCTGCCGTACAGCATGCCACGGAACATGTGCAGATAGACGACGACGAAGAAGGCCGAGGCGCCGGTGGAGTGCATGTAGCGCACCAGCCAGCCCCAGGGGACGTCGCGCATGATGTACTCGACCGAGGCGAAGGCCAGGTTCGCGTCGGGCTTGTAGTGCATCACGAGGAAGATGCCCGTGACGATCTGGATCACCAGCACCAGCAGCGCCAGCGAGCCGAAGAAGTACCAGAAGTTGAAGTTCTTCGGCGCGTAGTACTCCGACAGATGCTCCTTGTAGAGCTTGGTCGCCGGAAAGCGGTTGTCGACCCAGGTCATCAGCTTCTGCGACACGGGCGCGTCAGCAGGCGCTTCCTTGAATTCAGCCATGGAGTCCTCGGGGAATCATGTGTGTGCGGTGACAGGACGGTAGCGAGGCGCGGATCAGGCCTTCTTGTCCTCGCCGATCAGCAGGACCGTGTCCGACAGGTACATGTGCGGCGGCACTTCGAGGTTGTCCGGCGCGGGCTTGGCCTTGAACACCCGGCCAGCCATGTCGAAGGTGGACCCGTGGCAGGGGCAGAGGAAGCCGCCAGACCAGTCGTCGGGGAGTGAGGGCTGGGGGCCGGTCGTGAACTTGTCCGAGGGCGAGCAGCCCAGGTGCGAGCAGATACCCACGGCAACGAAGAGCTCGGGCTTGATCGAGCGATGCGGGTTCTTCGCGTAGTCCGGCGTCGGGTAGGCCTTGCGCTCCGACTTGGGGTCGGCCACGAGGCCTTCGGTCTTCTTCAGCGACTCGACCTGCTCGGGGGTGCGGCGCATGATCCACACCGGCTTGCCGCGCCACTCGACGGTGAGCTTCTCGCCAGGCTTGAGTGCGGAGACATCCACCTGCACCGCGGCGCCGGCGGCCTTCGCACGCTCGGACGGGGCAAAGGTGCTGATGAAGGGCACGGCCACCGCCGCGCCACCGACGGCGCCCGCGCCGCAGGTGATGGCGATCCAGGTGCGGCGTGCCGGGTCGGCTACGGTTTCACTCATGAACGGCTCCGGGAGAACTTCGCGCAGGGTTTCAGTCAACCTCGGATTCTAGACCACCGCCCCCGGTTGCCCCGGCTGGCGCGCCTTCAGACCCACCAGAGGCGGGCCCTGGGGCGAGCAGCCGGCGCGCCTCGCGCAAGGCGGCCACGAGGCTGGCCGGGTCGGCACGACCCTGTCCGGCGATGTCGAAGGCGGTGCCATGGTCGGGGCTCGTGCGCACGAAGGGCAGGCCGAGCGTGACGTTCACGCCATGCTCGACGCCCAGGTACTTCACCGGGATCAGGCCATGGTCGTGCGTCATCGCCACGACGAGGTCGAAGGCACCGGGGTGGCCTCGGGCGTGACGGGCCCGCATGAAGACGGTGTCCGGCGGATGCGGGCCGCTCGCATCGATGCCTGCCGCGCGCGCGGCTTGCACCGCCGGGCCGATCACCGTGAGTTCCTCGTCGCCGAACAGCCCGCCCTCGCCCGCGTGCGGGTTCAGGCCCGCCACCGCGATGCGCGGGGCGTGCGGCAGCCACGCACGCGCCGCGGCGTCGGCGATCCGCACGGTCTGCAGCACGGCGTCGAAGGTCACGGCCTCGATCGCCCGGCGCAACGCCAGGTGGATCGTCACCAGCACCACGCGCAGCTCGTCGTTGGCGAGCATCATCCGCACGGGCGGCACCTGGCCGCCGGCGGCACGCGCCGCCAGCGTCTGCAGCATTTCGGTGTGGCCGGGAAAGCCGATACCGGCTGCCGCCAGCGCCTCCTTGTGGAGGGGGGCGGTCACCACCGCGCGGGCGCCGCCCGCCTGCACGGCGGCCACTGCAGCCTCGATGCACCGCGCGGCTGCGGCGCCGGCACGGGCATCGACCCGGCCCCAGGGCAGCCGATCCAGGCCCTCGGGCAGGCCGGGCGGGCACCACACCGGCACCGCGCCGGCGGGTGCGGGCGGCGTGGGCGCGGGTCCCGGGAGCTCATGCACCGGCAACCCCGGCAGCCCGCAGGCGGCCGCGGCGCGGCGCAGCACCCCGGGATCGCCGACGACCACCGCATCGCCGGCCGCTCCACGGGCGAAAGCGCGTACGATGACTTCCGGGCCGATGCCCGCGGCATCCCCCATCGTCAGCAGCAGGGGCGTGCTGTCCGCCAGGCGGGTGGAGGTCATGCAGAGGGCTCCGAGGATGTTCGGGATGGTGCAGGGTCGATGCGCAAACTGTGGCTGATTTTCGCGCAGGCGGTGACGGTGGCCGTGGCGGTGCTGTTCGTGCTGCTCACGCTCAAGCCGGAGTGGCTGCGCGGGCGCGGCCCGCTGCCCGTGGTCACCGTCTACGAGGCCCCACCGGCGGCAACCCAGCCCGGCGCGGCCGGCGGCTACAGCCTGCGCGCCGCGGCGGCGGCGGCACTGCCGGCCGTGGTCAGTGTGACGGCCTACGCGCGCGGCCCCGGCCACCGGCTCACGGACGACCCCGCCCTGCGCCCGTTCCATGAGCGGCTGCCCCGGGTGACCGGGCCGACCGGGCCCACCGGACACGGCTCGGGCGTCATCGTCTCGCCCCAGGGTTACCTGCTCACGAACCACCATGTGATCGCGGGTGCGAGCGAGGTCGAGGTGCGGCTGGCCGACGGCCGCGAGGCGATGGCGCGCGTGGTCGGCACCGACCCCGAGACCGACATCGCGGTGCTGAAGGTCGAGCTCTCCGCGCTGCCGGCGATCACGCTGGGCGACTCGCGGACGCTGCAGGTGGGCGATGCGGTGCTCGCCATCGGCAACCCCTTCAACGTCGGGCAGACGGTGACCTCGGGCATCGTCAGTGCGCTGGGGCGCACGCAGCTCGGACTGTCGACCTACGAGGACTTCATCCAGACCGATGCGGCCATCAACCCGGGGAACTCCGGCGGTGCGCTCGTGGACGCGCGCGGCGCCCTGGTGGGCATCAACTCGGCCAACTACTCGGGTACGGGGGGAAGCCTGGGCATCGGCTTTGCCGTCCCGATCGACCTTGCGCGCGAGGTGATGGACAGCCTCGTGCGCGAGGGCCAGGTGGTGCGTGGCTGGATCGGCATCGAACCGCGCGAGCTTACGCCCGAACTCGTCGATTCGATGCAACTGGCCACGCGCGAGGGCGTGCTGATCGCCGGCGTGTTGCAAGGAGGTCCCGCCAGCGCTGCCGGCCTGCGCCCGGGCGACGTGGTGGTCGCCGTGGGCGGACAGCCCGTGGCCGGCACCACCTCGCTCCTGCGGACGGTGGCAGCCCTGCGCCCCGGCTCGCGGGCCGTGCTTGCCGTGCTGCGCGGCAAGGAACGCACAGAGGTTCCCGTCACCGTCGGCCAGCGGCCGCCTGCAGCGCCGCGCTGACGCGGGGCGAACCGCTCAGCCGGTGCCCTCGGGACCGTCTTGCGGCGCGTGTGTCTGGCGGATCAGGAACTTCGCCGCCACGATGCCGACCTCGTAGAGGATGCACATCGGGATCGCCAGCGACAGCTGGGAGATCACGTCGGGCGGCGTGACCACCGCCGCCACGATGAAGGCGGCCACGATGAAGTAGCCCCGGAAGTTCTTGAGCTGCTCGATCGTCACGATGCCCACGCGCGCGAGCACGATGACCGCGATCGGCACCTCGAAGGCGATGCCGAAGACCAGGAAGAGCGTGAGCACGAAGCCGAAGTACTGCTCGATGTCCGGTGCCGCGGCGATGGCCGTGGGAGCAAAGGCCTGGATGAACTGCGACATCGCCGGGATGACGATGAAGTAGCAGAAGGCCACGCCGATGAAGAAGAGGATGGTGCTGGAAATGACCAGCGGCAGCACGAGCCGCTTCTCGTGGGAGTACAGGCCCGGTGCGACGAAGGCCCAGATCTGGTACAGGACCACCGGCAGCGCGAGCAGGAAGCCGCCCATCAGCAGGATCTTCAGCGGCACGAGGATGGGGGAAATGACGTTGGTGGCGATGAGCTTGGTGCCCTGCGGCAGGTGCGCCACCAGCGGCTGCGCGAGCAGGTCGTACAAGCCGGCCGGGCCCGGCCAGATGGCCAGCGCCACGCAACCCGCGGCCACCGCGATCAGCGCGCGGATGAGCCGGTCGCGCAGCTCGATCAGGTGCGAGACGAAGGGCGCCTCGGTGCCCGCGAGCTCGTCTTCCTTGGGGTCGGGGCTGCTCATCGCGGGCGCGGGCGGAAGCGCGCGACACGGGCCGCACCGGACTGCGCCTTGGCGCGGATGCCGTGGCGCTGCTTGTACCACTGTGGCGTGGCGCCACGCTTGAGCCGCCAGTTCTTCTTCGGGTGGCGGTAGACCGCGGGCGGCAGCACCGCAGCCTCATCGGACGCGCGGGTGTCGGGCGCAGCCGGCTCGCCGAGCCTGGCCCAGTCGGACTCGAAGGAGGCCGAGGCGGACTGCACCTCCTGCTGCACCGTCTGCTCGACGTTGCGCGCGGCGTCCTCGAACTGCGTCTTCATCTTCTTGAGCTCGTCGAGCTCGATCGAGCGGTTGACCTCGGCGCGCACGTCGGCCACGTAGCGCTGCGCCTTGCCCACGAGGTGGCCGATGGTGCGCGCCACCTTCGGCAGCTTCTCGGGGCCGATGACGATGAGCGCGACCGCGCCGATGAGCGCGATCTTGTCGAAGCCGAAATCGAGCACCGGCCGAGCCTGCCGTCAGCTCTTGGTCTTCGCGTCGACGTCCACGGTGTTCGGGTCCGCGGCCTTGGACGCCGTGACCTGCTGGGCCGGCGCGCCGGCCGTGCCCTCCGCCGACTCGCCGGCGCCCTTGACGCCGTCCTTGAAGCCCTTGACGGCCGAACCGAGGTCCGAGCCCATGTTCTTGAGCTTCTTGGTGCCGAAGATCAGCACCACCACCAGCAGCACGATCAGCCAATGCCAGATGCTGAACGATCCCATGGTCTAACCTCCTGTTGCGGGAGCGCGGATTCTAGGTGAGCCCCGTGACGCTTCGCCGGGGCAGGTTGTTTTCGTCACCACCGGGCCACCTGGCCGGTCGCCACCGGGCCGGATGGCTGGCCGGGCCGCTGAGCCGGCAGGCCTCAGCCCCTGGCCCACGGGCGCGGGCCGCCCATCACGTGCATGTGCAGGTGCCAGACTTCCTGCAACCCGTCGCGCCCGGTGTTGACGACGGTGCGAAATCCGTTGGTCACGCCCAGCTCGCGCATCAGGCGCGGGGCCAGGCCGAGCATGCGGCCCAGCAGCGCCTCGTGCTCGGGCCCGACGTCGGCCAGCGTGGCAATGTGCTGCTTGGGGATGATGAGCACGTGCACCGGCGCCCAGGGGTTGATGTCGTGGAAGGCGAGCAGCTCGTCGTCCTCGTGCACCTTGCGCGAGGGGATCTGCCCGGCGATGATCTTGCAGAAGATGCAGTTCGGGTCGGTGTGCATGGCGGCAAAGGATTTCAGGCCGGAAACACGGGCTTGTTCTCGATGAGCTTGAGCCAGCCCTTGACGACGCGGTAGATCATCCAGATCCAGGCCACGAACATCACGACGAAGCCCACGAGCACGATGGCCAGCACGAAGCCCACCACGGCCCAGGCAAGCCCCCACCAGAAGGTGCGGATCTGCCAGTCGAAGTGGCTCTCGTAGACGGTGCCGCGCGCGTCCTCCCGCTTCACGTAGCTGATGATGACGCCCACGATGGCCGTCAGGCCCCACAGGAAACTCAGCGCCTGCAGCGCGTAGACGACGGTCGTCACCGTCTTGAGCTGCTGCAGCTCCTCCGGCGTGGGCCCGCGGCCGCGCGGGCCGCCGACGTCGATGGCTTCGTTCATGTGCCCTCCTGCTCCTCGCGCTCGCGCGCGCGCCGCGCCGCGAACTCCTCCAGGCCTGACAAGCCCTCACGCCGGCGCAGCTCGGCCAGCACGTCGGCCGGCGCCACCCCATGCTGCGCGAGCACGACCATGGTGTGGAACCACAGGTCGGCGACCTCGGCCACGACACGCCGGGGGTCTCCATCCTTGGCCGCCATCACGACCTCGGTGGCCTCCTCGCCGACCTTCTTCAGCGCGGCGTCCTGCCCCTTGGAGAAGAGCCGCGCCACGTAGCTGCGCTCGGGGTCACCGCCCCGCCGCGAGGCGATCACCGCCGCGAGCCGGGCAAGCGTGTCTTCACTGTGGTCCATGGTCCTCGGGGGGCAGCGTGGCTGCATCGGCCGCGCGGTAGATGGCAGCGGGGTCCTTGAGCACGGGCTGAGCGTCGGCCCACGCGCCCCCCTCCAGGCGGCGGTAGAAGCAGCTGTGCCGACCCGTGTGGCAGGCGATCGGCGGCTCGTGGCCAAGCTGGGTGACGGTGAGCAGCACGACATCGGCGTCGCAGTCGGTGCGGATCTCGTGCACCTGCTGCACGTGGCCCGACTCCTCGCCCTTGTGCCACAGGCGCTGGCGCGAGCGGCTCCAGTAGACGGCCTGCCCGCGCGCGGCCGTGGCCGCCAGCGCCTCGCGGTTCATCCAGGCCACCATCAGCACGTCCCCCGTGCCGCGCTCCTGCGCCACCACCGGCACCAGGCCGTCGCGGTCCCAGCGAATGTCGTCGAGCCAAGCCATGGCTGCCAGTCTAGCCTGCCGGGGCAGCCTCGGCCGCCAGCCACTCGAGCACCGGCGCGGTGCCGGGCAGCACCGGGGCGCAGCCCACGGGCAGCCGCTCCCAGCTCATCTGCTGGCCTTCGCGCATCTCGAAACAGCCGGTCCACTCCCGCACACGGCAGAAGTGCAGCCGCACCCGCGCGTGGGGGTAGTCGAAGAGTTCGACGCGCCACGGCTCGGCGTGGCCGATGGTGACCCCGATCTCCTCTTGCAGCTCGCGCCTCAGCGCCTGCTCGACCGACTCCCCGGGTTCGAGCTTCCCGCCGGGGAACTCCCAGTAGCCCGCGTAGACCTTGCCGGGCGGCCGGCTCGTGAGCAGGAAGCGGCCGGACGCGTCGATGAGCACGCCCACCGCGACTTCCACCGGCACGCGCGGAGCCTGCTGCGCGGCCTCCTCAGCCATGGCCCCGTGCCACGTAGTCGCGGGCGAACTGCTGGGCCACGCGCCCCGAGCGCGAGCCGCGCTCCAGCGCCCAGACGAGCGCCTCGGGACGGGCAGCCGCGATCGCGGCCTCGGCCAACCCGAAGTGCAGCAGCCACTGGTTGACGATGGCCAGGTACTCGTCCTGGCTGAAGGGGTAGAAGCTGATCCACAACCCGAAGCGCTCGGACAGCGAGATCTTCTCTTCCACCACCTCGCCGGGATGCACCTCGCCGTCTTCCGTGTGCTGGTAGCTCAGGTTCTCCTTCATCGTCTCGGGCAGCAGGTGGCGGCGGTTGCTGGTCGCGTAGACCAGTACGTTGTCGCTCGACTGCGCGACCGAGCCGTCGAGGATCGACTTCAAGGCCTTGTAGCCCGACTCGCCCGACTCGAAGCTGAGGTCGTCGCAATAGACGATGAAGCGCTCGGGGCGGCCGGCGACCTGGTCGACGAGGTCGGGCAGGTCCACGAGGTCGGCCTTGTCGACCTCGATCAGGCGCAGGCCGCGGTCGCTGAATTCGTTCAGGCAGGCCTTGATGAGCGAACTCTTGCCAGTGCCGCGGGCTCCGGTGAGGAGCACGTTGTTCGCACCCTGGCCGGCCACGAACTGCGCGGTGTTGCGCACGAGCCGTTCCTTCTGGGCATCGACCTCGCGCAGTTGCGCCAGGCGGACGGGTGCCACGTGGCGCACGGGTTCGAGCACGCCAGTGGCGCCGCGCTTGCGGTAGCGGAAGGCCACCGACGCCTGCCAGTCGGGGGCCTGCACCGGCCGAGGCAGCACGGCTTCCAGGCGGGCCAGCAGCGCTTCGGCGCGCGCGATCAGGGATTCCACAGTCATGGGGCAAGTGTAGTCAGGCACGCCCCACCGGCCCTCGCGAGGCGCTTTGCGCCAGCCGCACGCGCGCCGGCCGCACGCCCGCGGCCGCCCCCAGGGGCAGCTCGCGTACGGCATCCTCGGCGGCCACGAACAGGCGGTCGCCGGGCTGCGGCTGGACCGGGTGCATGCCGGTGAAGCTGCCGAAGGCCGGCAGCACCCCGACCTGCGCCCCGAAATGGAAGCACGGCAGCCGCAGGCGCTGCACGCCGCGCCCCACCCAGGCGGCCGGATGCAGGTGCCCGGCCAGCACGTAGCGCCCGGCCTCGGGCTGCGGATGGTGACGCAGCGCCAGCGTGCCGAGCAGGAGAGGCTCGGGCACACGCTCGATGCCCCAGCGCGCAGGCGGCGCGCCAGCCTTGGCGTCGTGGTTGCCCTCCACGAGCGTGATGCGCAGCGCGGCATGCCCGGCGCGCCAGCGCGCGACCTCCTCCTCGGCTGCGGCGCCGTGGACGTCACGGGCGTGCATCAGGTCGCCCAGGAACACGAGATGCGCGGCGCCGGTGTGCGCAAGCAGGTGCGTCAGCCGCCGCAGGTTGTCCGCGGTGGTGGCCTCGGGCACCGGTACACCGAGTCGCCGGAAGGACTGCGCCTTGCCGAAGTGCGCATCGGCCACGAGCAGGGCCGAAGCCGCGGGCACGAAGGCGGCGCGCTCGGGCAGCAGCACGAGCGGCTGCCCGCCGACTTCCAGCGTCAGCGCCATGGCAGGAGACGGGCCGCTCAGGCCGTCAGCCGCACGAGCGCCGCGTCCAGGTGCTCCAGCGGCGAGCGCCGAAAACCCGAGCGCGCATAGCGCTGCAGCCGACCGATGACCAAGCACACGAGCGCCGAGGCGAGCGCCGAGGCGTCCACCGTCGGCGTGGGCGAGCCCGCGGCCTCGGCCGCGCTGCGCAGGCACTGGCGCAGCTGCGCCTCGAGCCGGTCGAAAAACTGGTTCATGCGGGCACCCAGGCGCTCATGCTCGAAGACGAGCGCATCGCCCACCATCACGCGCGTCATGCCGGGGTTCTTCTCGCCGAACTGCAGCAGCAGCGCGGCGATCTTGCGCGCCTGTGCGGCCGCCGAGGGCTCGCGCTCGACGACCTGGTTGACGAGGGTGAAGACACTCGACTCGATGAACTCGATGAGCCCCTCGAACATCTGCGCCTTGCTCGCGAAGTGGCGGTACAGCGCCGCCTCGCTGACATCGAGCTTGGCTGCCAGCGCCGCCGTCGTCACGCGCTCGGCACCCGGGTGCTCGAGCATCGCCGCCAGCGCCTGCAGGATCTGCACACGGCGCTCGCCGGGCTTCGGACGCTTGCGCGCGGCCTCCGCAGGAGGTGGGGAGGACGCACCGGGTACGGTGTCGAGGTCAGGCATCTCGGACGGAATTCGGGCGTCGCTTCGGGTCGGCCGGGCATTCTTGCACAGGCCCCACCCCGCTTTCGGGGATGGAAAACACCGACATCAGCGGCCCCTCACCAGGTCGGAGAGCCTGGACACGCGCCGGCCTACATAGGCCGGGCGGCCGGTGTGCCAGGGCGCGGCGGTGGTGCCGGCTGCTCGCGCCGCACGCGCCCAGCGCTGCATCCACACCGTGCGCATGCCCACGCGGTGCGCCGCCTTCTGGTGCTCGAGGGTGTCCTCCACCAGCGTGCAGCGCGAGGGATGCACGCCCAGGCGCGCCGCCACCCAGCGCAGCATGCGCGCATCGGGCTTCGGGCGCAGGTGTCCGAACATGCGCATGTCCTCGATCGCGATCACGTCCTCGAAGAGGTGGGCGATGCCCAGCACCTCGAGCACCCGCGCCGTGTAGGCCGCCGGGGCGTTGGTGAGCACGATGCGCCGTCCGCGCAGACGGCGCAGCGCGGCGCGGTCATGGGCGTGGCCGCGCACGCGCTCCTCCAGGCCCGGCAGGCGGTGGGTGTGGTGCAGGAAGTGCCCGGCCTGCACGCCGTGGTGGCGCATCAGCCCGAGCAGCGTGGCCCCGTAGCGGTGCCAGTACTGGCGACGCAGCGCGTCCGCCTCGGCCTCGGTGGTGCCGAGCTCGCGCACGATGTAGGCCGTCATCTCGCGGTTCAGGTACCCGAAGGCCGCCTGCGAGGCGTCGTGCAGCGTGTTGTCGAGGTCGAAGAGCCAGATGGTGCGCAAGGCGTCCGCCGCGGAAAAGGATGCCCGTCGTCGCAGCCGCCCTGTGCAGCCACGCCTTCGGTGTGGACTCAGTGCGAACGGATCATCGTGCCGTAGGCCTGGTCGGTCAGGATCTCCAGCAGCATCGCGTGCGGCACGCGCCCGTCGATGATGTGGACCGCGTTCACGCCGCTCCTGGCGGCGTCCAGCGCACCGCTGATCTTGGGCAGCATGCCGCCGCTGATCGTGCCGTCGGCGAACAGGCCGTCGATCTCGCGCGCGGAGAGGTTCGTCAGCAGCTGGCCCGACTTGTCGAGCACACCCGGCGTGTTGGTCAGCAGGATGAGCTTCTCGGCCTTCAGCACCTCGGCGAGCTTGCTGGCGACGAGATCGGCGTTGATGTTGTAGCTCTCGTTGTGCTCGCCAAACCCGATCGGGCTGATCACGGGGATGAACTGGTCGTCCTGCAGCGCCTTTACCACGGAAGGATCGATGGCGGTGATCTCGCCCACCTGCCCGACGTCGTGCTCGACGTTGGGGTCCTTGTGGTCGAGCATCTTGAGCTTGCGCGCCCGGATGAGCCCGCCGTCGCGCCCCGTGAGCCCCACGGCCTTGCCGCCCGCGGCGTTGATCAGCCCGACGATGTCCTGCTGGACCTCGCCGGCGAGCACCCACTCCACGACCTCCATCGTCTCGGCATCCGTCACGCGCATGCCCTGGATGAAGGTGCCCTTCTTGCCGATCTTGGCCAGTGCCTCGTCGATCTGCGGGCCGCCGCCGTGCACGACGATGGGGTTCATTCCCACGAGCTTGAGCAGCACGATGTCCTCGGCGAAGTCCTGCTGCAGCGCAGGGTCGGTCATCGCGTTGCCGCCGTACTTGATCACGAGCGTCTTGCCGTGGTAGCGGCGGATGTAGGGCAGCGCCTGCGCCAGGATCTCGGCCTGGTCGCGCGGGGTGATGTGGTCCAGGCTGTGGGCTGTGGGCGTGCTCATGGGGTCGGGGGCAGGCTCGGAGTGGGGGGCGAGCGGCCATTGTAGGAAAGCCCGCTGCCCGGCCGCTCGCGACGCGCCCGCCGCGTCGTCACCGGTGGCCTGCGGGCAGCCAGTGTTCCAGGGTCTCAGAAGTGGATGCCGCGCATCATCTGCTGCAAGGCCACCGCCTCGGCCGACAGCTGCGGCTTGCCCCCCTTGCCGCCGGCCTCGCCGCGCGCGGCCTCGCTGTCGGGGAACATCCGGAAGCTCGTGTTCATCACGATCTGGGCAACACGAGGCGCGATCGCATGCAGCACCTCGCCGACGACGCCGAGCCTTGTCGCGATGCGCACGGGCTTGTACACGCAGGCCTGCACGATCATGTCGGCGGCCTCCTCGGGGCTGAGCGTGGGCACGTTGCTGTAGATCTTCGTGGGCGCGATCATCGGCGTGCGCACGAGCGGCATGTTGATGGTGGTGAAGGTCACACCCTGGTCGGCGAACTCGCTGCTCGCGCAACGCGTCCACGCATCCAGGGCCGCCTTGCTCGCCACGTAGGCGGAAAAGCGCGGCGCATTGGTGAGCACGCCGATCGAGCTGATGTTCACCACGTGCCCGCGCTTCCTGGCCACCATGCCCGGCAGCAGCCCCATCGTCACGCGCAGGCAGCCGAAGTAGTTGAGCTGCATCGTGCGCTCGTAGTCGTGGAAGCGGTCGTAGCTGCTTTCGATGGCGCGGCGGATGGAGCGCCCGGCGTTGTTGATCAGGAAGTCCACCCCGCCGTGGGCCTGCTCGAGCGTGCGCACGAAGGCCTCGCAAGCAGCGGCATCGGCGATGTCCACGCTGTAGGTGTGCACCGTCGCCTGCGCGCCGGCGGCCGCGCGGATCTCGCGCTCGGCCTCGGCCAGCTTGTCCGCGTCGCGCGCGCAGATCACGGTGACCGCGCCAGCCTGCGCGAACTTGATGGCCGCAGCCAGCCCGATGCCCGAGGAGCCTCCGGTGACAAGCACCACCTTGCCGCCGACCGTGCCCTTCAGGCTGCGGTCTATGAAGAGGTCGGGGTCGAGGTGGCGCTCCCAGTAGTCCCACAGCCGCCACGCGTAGTCGTGCAGGTTCGGGCACTCGATACCGCTGCCCTTGAGCGCGGCATCCGTCTCGCGCCGGTCGAAGCGCGTGGGGTAGTTGACGAAGGTGAAGATGTCCTCGGGCAGGCCAAGGTCCTTCATCACGGCTGCACGGATACGCCGCACCGGGGCGAGTGCCATCAGGCTCTTCTTCACGCCGCGCGGGATGAACCCGAACAGCGCGGCGTTGACGAAGAGGTTCATCTTCGGCGCGTGTGCGGCGCGGGCAAAGATGTCGAGCACGTCGCCCACGCGGTAGCCCTGCGGGTCCACGAGGTGGTAGCAGCGGCCGCTGGCGGCGTGGCGGTGGCTGATGTGGTCGAGTGCATCGACCACGAAGTCCACGGGCACGATGTTGATGCGACCGCCCTCCAGGCCGACGGCCGGCATCCACGGCGGCAGGATCTGGCGCATGCGCTGGATGAGCTTGAAGAAGTAGTACGGGCCATCGACCTTGTCCATCTCGCCCGTCTTCGAGTCACCCACCACCATCGCCGGGCGGTAGACCGACCACGGCACCTTGCACTCGCGCCGCACGATCTTCTCCGACTCGTGCTTGGTCATGAAGTAGGGGTGATCCAGGCCCTCGGCCTCCTCGAACATGTCCTCGCGGAACACGCCTTCGTAGAGGCCCGCTGCGGCGATGCTGCTGACGTGGTGGAAGTGCCGGGCATCGATGGCGCGCGCGAACTGCACGGCCTGGCGCGTACCCTCGACGTTCACCGTCACCTGGCTCTGCTCGTCGGCGCCGAGGTCGTAGACGGCAGCCAGGTGGTAGACATGGTCGACTTGGCCCTTCAGGGCCTTCACGGTCTCGGCTGCCACCCCCAGTCGGGAGGCGGTGAGGTCGCCCACCACGGGGCGCGCACGCTGGCGGCTCACCCCCCAGTAGGCAAGGAGCTCCGGGACCTTGGCCTCCGAGCCGGGCCGCACGAGGAAGTGGACGACCGCGCCGCGCCGCGCGAGCAGCTTGCGCACGAGGCGCTTGCCGATGAAGCCGCTCGCGCCAGTGACGAAGTAATGCATGCCTGGTTCCTCCTGGGGCAACGCCCGCCCCTTGTAGCCGACGGATGTGATGGCCAAGGGATTTTCCAGCGGATGGCTCCCGCTGCCGGACCACGCTTTCCCGGGGACAGCCGCCGCGCCGCCCGCGCCCACGCTGTCCACGCGCATCGTGGGCTCCTCACGACAGCGGCACGATTAGGCTGCGCTCTCCAGAGCTCCCGTCCTACAGTTTGAGTCATCTTCCATCCCCTACCCGCCACGACATGGTCAAGAAACTCAAGAAGCTGGCTGAAAGCCAGGCCGCCTCGCCCGCCGGGCTGCTCGACGGCGACCTTGCCGGTCTCGTCAAGGACTCCGCGCAGCAGATCTGGCTCGCCGGCATGGGCGCGTTCGCCAAGGCCCAGGCCGAAGGCGGCAAGGTCTTCGAGGCGCTGATCCAGGAGGGGATGGCGCTGCAGCGCAAGACCCAGGGTCTTGCCGAAGACAAGATCAACGAGGTCACAGGCCGCATGAGCAGCATGGCCGGCGAGGTCACGCACAAGGCTGGCCAGCACTGGGACAAGCTCGAGGCGATCTTCGAGTCGCGCACGGCCAAGGCGCTCGGTCGCCTGGGTGTGCCCACAGCTGCCGATTTCCAGGCTTTGTCGGCCCGGCTCGACGAGCTCACTGCGCGGATGGACAAGATCGCGCCGGCTGCACCAGCCAAGGCGGCGAGGCCGCGCAGGGCTGCGGGGGCCCAGCCGTCGACCCAAGCCGCGAAGCCCGCGCCACGGGCTTCGGCAGCCGCTCGCAAGCCCGGCTCTGCCCGAGGGCGGTCGGCTCAGACGGCCAAGTAACCCGCGGGCTGAACCCGCTGGACGAGCCCGCGGCACACCCCGAGCCCAGGGTTCCCGGGCTAGGGCGCGCGCGGCAGCCCGCCGCCCCTCAGCCGCCCAGGTAGCGCGCCATGAGGTGGGCGCGGAAGTGCGCCGGGTTCAGCGCCTCGCCGCTGGCCCGGATGGCGAGCTCGTCGGTCGTGTAGCGGCTGCCCGCGCTCCAGATGTTCGTGCGCAGCCAGTCGAAGACCGGCTGCAGGTCGCCTGTGCTGATGCGCGCGTCCAGGTCGGGCGTGGCGCGCCGCATCGCGGCGAACCACTGCGCCGCGTACATCGCGCCCAACGAGTAGCAGGGGAAGTAGCCGAAGAGCGCCTCGGGCCAGTGCACGTCCTGCATCGGTCCGTCGCGGAAGTTGCCGCGCGTGTCCAGCCCGAGCAGCTCGCGCATCTTCTCGTCCCACAGCGCCGGGATGTCCTCGGCCTCGATCTCGCCTTCGATCAGCGGCCGCTCGATCTCGAAGCGCAGGATCACGTGGGCCGGGTAGGTCACCTCGTCGGCATCGACGCGGATATAGCCGCGCTGCACGCGCGTGATGAGCCGGTGCAGGTTGCCCGGCTCGAAGGCCGGCTGGTCGCCGAAGGCCTCGCGCACCAGCGGCGCGAGCAGCGCGGCAAAGCCGGGGTGGCTCGCGAGTTGCATCTCGAAGCTCAGCGACTGGCTCTCGTGCAGCGCCATCGAGCGGGCCTCGGCCACGGGCTGGCCCAGCCAGCCACGCGGCAGGTTCTGCTCGTAGCGGGCGTGGCCCGTCTCGTGGATGGTGCCCATCAGGCTGGAGAGGAACTCGTCCTCGCGAAAGCGCGTGGTGATGCGCACGTCCTCGGGCACGCCGCCGCAGAACGGGTGCGTGCTCACGTCCAGACGCCCGGCCTCGAAATCGAAGCCGAGCAGCCGCATCGCCCGCTCGCACAGGGCGCGCTGCGCCGCCAGCGGGAAGGGGCCTTCGGGCCGGATCACCGGCTCGCTGGCCTGGCGCGCCACGACCTGCGCGATGAGCCCGGGCAGCCACTGCCGCACCTCGCCAAACACGCGCTCGACGGTAGCCGATGTCATCCCCGGCTCGAAGCGGTCCATCAGGGCGTCGTAGCGCGCCAGGCCGCTGCGCTCGGCCAGCAGCGCCGCTTCCTCGCGGGCGATCGCCAGCACCTCGCGAAAGTTCTCGAGGAAGCCTTGCCAGTCGTTGGCCGGGCGCTGCGTGCGCCAGGCGTGCTCGCAGCGCCGGGCTGCGCGCGTGCGACGTTGCACCAGGTCCGCCGGCAACGCGTTGGCCAGCTCCCAGTTGCGCCGCATCTCGCGCAGGTTGGCGCGCTGCAGGTCATCCAGTGGCTCCTGCTCGGCACGGGCGAGCCGGTCGGGCAGCGCCGGGTCGGTGCGCAGCCCGTGCATCAGCCCGGCCAGTTCGGCCAGTGCCGCCGAGCGCGCCTCGTTGCCCTTGGGCGGCATGTTCGCGGCCTGGTCCCAGCCCGCCACCGAGCCGAGGTGGCCGAGGTGGTGCAGGCGTTGGTTCAGCGCGGTGAGCGTGTCGTAAGTGGGGGTGGAGGTGTGCATCTCGCCATTGTGCCGGGCTGGGCCGAGCCGTGTCGGGCGGCGCCCGCTGGCAGCGGTGACGGCACGGGGTGGTCAGGGTGTGAAGCGGCCCGGAAACACCCACAGCAAGGCGGCGGTCATCGTCAGGTAGCGGGCGAACTTGCCCACTGCCATGTACGCCACGCAAGGCCAGAACGGCAGGCGCAGCCAGCCCGCTACCGCGCACAGCGGGTCGCCCACCACCGGCAGCCAGCTCAGCAGGCACGCCTTGGGCCCGAAGCGCTCGAGCCAGGCAAGCGCGCGCGCCTCGGCGGGCTTGCGCCGAGCCAGCCGCTCGTAGGCGCGCTCGGCGCCGTAGCCCATCCACCAGGTGATGGCCCCGCCGCAGGTGTTGCCGAGCGTGGCCACGAGGATGGCTGGCCAGAAGAGCGTAGGGTCGAGCTTGATGAGGCCGAAGACCGCCGGCTCACTGCCCATCGGCAGGAGTGTGGCCGACACGAGGGCGACGACGAAGACGGTGGTGAGCCCAAATTTCGGCAGCGCGAGCGTCGCGAGCAGCGTGTGCAGCCAGGCTTCCATGGACTCCGATGATAGGCAGCCCCACTGCGTGCGTGGCTATACTCCTGCCTCCTTTTTCAGCAGCCTGGCAGCTTCCCCCCATGAACATCGGTCCGCACGAGCTGCCCAACGCGCTCTTCGTGGCGCCGATGGCAGGGGTGACGGACCGCCCGTTCAGGGTGCTGTGCAAGCGGCTCGGCGCCGGGTACGCGGTCAGCGAGATGGTCACCTCCCGGCGCGAGCTCTGGGACAGCCTGAAGACGAGCCGACGCGCCAACCACGATGGCGAGCCGGCGCCGATCGCGGTGCAGATCGCCGGTGTCGACCCGGCCGAGATGGCGGACGCCGCGCGCCACAACATCGACCGCGGCGCCCAGATCATCGACATCAACATGGGCTGCCCGGCCAAGAAGGTGTGCAACGTCTACGCGGGCTCGGCGCTGATGAGCAACGAAGCGCTGGCGCTGCGCATCGTCGAGGCGGTGGTCGCGGCCTGCGCGCCGCGCGGGGTGCCGGTGACGCTGAAGATGCGCACCGGGCGCTGCGACACCGAACGCAACGCGGTGGCGCTGGCGCGTGCGGCCGAGCGCGCGGGCGTGGCGATGGTGACGGTGCACGGGCGCACGCGCGTGCAGGGTTACACCGGCTGCGCCGAGTACGACACCATAGCCGCGGTGAAGGCAGCCTTGTGCATCCCGGTGGTGGCCAACGGCGACATCGACTCGCCGCATAAGGCTCGCGCCGTGCTGCGCGCCACCGGTGCGGATGCGTTGATGATCGGCCGCGCCGCTCAGGGCCGGCCGTGGATCTTTCGCGAAATCGCGCACTTCCTGGCCACCGGCCAGGAGCTGCCTCCTCCCAGCGTGCGCGACGTGCAGCGCTGGCTGCTCGAGCACCTTCACGACCACTACGCGCTGTACGGCGAGCACTCGGGCGTGCGCAGCGCGCGCAAGCACATCGGCTGGGCGGTGCGGGCGCTGCCGGGCGGTGCGGCCTTTCGCGACGCGATGAACCGGCTCGACAGCTGCGAGGCGCAGATCGACGCCGTCACCGGCTACTTCGAGACGCTCGCCCACACCCACGAGCGGCTGCCCGCCGCGAACGACCCGTGGCTGCGGCTGCAGGCCTGACAGGAACTCCCGTGAGCCAGACCCCGATCGACCACTGCATCCGCAGCGCGGTGCAGCAGTACTTCCAGGACCTGCGCGGCACCGAGCCGAGCGGTGTGCACGAGATGATCATCCGCGCCGTGGAACGCCCGTTGCTGGAGGTGGTGATGACCCGTGCCGAGGGCAACCAGAGCCGTGCCGCAGCCTGGCTCGGCATCAACCGCAACACCCTTCACCGCAAGCTGCGCGAGCACGGCTTGCTGGACTGACGAGCGCTGGCCCCATGTCTTCCCCTGTTTCCCCCCCTTCTCCTTCAGCTGGCCCCGCCCAGGCTGGCAGCCTGACCGCGCTGCTGTCGGTCTCCGACAAGACGGGCCTCGTCGAACTCGCCGCCGCGCTGCACGGGCTGGGCGTGCGGCTCGTCTCCACGGGCGGCACGGCGCGGCTCATCGCCGAGGCGGGCCTGCCCGTGACGGAGGTGGCCGCCCTCACCGGCTTCCCGGAGATGCTGGACGGCCGCGTGAAAACGCTGCACCCGGTGATCCATGGCGGCCTGCTCGCGCGCCGTGACGTGCCGGCGCACCGCGAGGCGCTCGCGCAGCACGGCATCGGCACCATCGACCTGCTCGTCGTGAACCTCTACCCCTTCGAGCAGACGGTGGCCCGTGCCGGCTGCACGCTCGAGGAGGCGATCGAGAACATCGACATCGGCGGGCCGGCCATGGTACGCAGCGCAGCCAAGAACTGGAAGGACGTGGCCGTGCTCACCGACGCCTCGCAGTACGAGGGCGTGCTGCAGGAGTTGCGCACCGAAGGGCGGGTCTTGGAGCGCACGCGCTTCGCGCTCGCGGTGGCCGCCTTCAACCGCATCAGCAACTACGACGCGGCCATCAGCGACTACCTGTCCTCGCTGCGCGAGGACGGCACGCGCAGCCTCTTCCCGGCGCAGAGCAACGGCCGCTTCGTGAAGGTGCAGGAGCTGCGCTACGGCGAGAACCCGCACCAGCAGGCCGCCTTCTACCGCGACCTGTACCCGGCCCCGGGCTCGCTCGCGGTGGCCAAGCAATTGCAAGGCAAGGAGCTGAGCTACAACAACATCGCCGACGCCGATGCGGCCTGGGAGTGTGTGAAGAGCTTCGAGACACCCGCGTGCGTGATCGTCAAGCACGCCAACCCGTGCGGCGTGGCGGTGGCGGCGAGCCCGGCCGAGGCCTACGACAAGGCCTTCCGCACCGACCCGACCTCGGCCTTCGGCGGCATCATCGCCTTCAACCGCCCCGTGGACGGCGCGGCTGCGGCGGCGGTGGCGCGCCAGTTCGTCGAGGTGCTGATGGCCCCGGCCTACACCGAGGAGGCGCGTGCGGTGTTCGCGGGCAAGCCGAATGTGCGGCTGCTGGAGATTGCGCTGCCACCGGGCGGCACGACCGACTGGGCCAACGGCCGCAACATGATGGACGCCAAGCGCGTGGGCTCGGGTCTGCTGCTGCAGACGGCCGACAACCGGGTGCTCAGCCGCGCCGAGCTCGCCTTCCCGACGAAGCTCAAGCCGAGCGAGGCCCAGCTCGACGACCTGCTCTTCGCTTGGACGGTGGCCAAGTACGTGAAGAGCAACGCGATCGTGTTCTGCGGCGGCGGCATGACACTCGGCGTGGGCGCCGGGCAGATGAGCCGCATCGACTCGGCGCGGATCGCCTCGATCAAGGCGGGCCACGCCGGGCTCTCGCTGGCCGGCTCGGTGGTGGCGAGCGACGCCTTCTTCCCGTTCCGCGACGGGCTGGACGTGCTCGCTGACGCAGGTGCGGCCTGCGTGATCCAGCCTGGCGGGTCGGTGCGCGACGACGAAGTGATCGCCGCGGCCGACGAGCGCGGCATCGCGATGGTGCTCACAGGCGTGCGCCACTTCCGGCACTGAGGCCGAGAAGCCTCCAGCGGCCTCCCGCCAGCTCCCGCAGCCGCACAGGCTCCTGCCCGAAGCATGGCCCCACCCATGCGCATCCTCGGCATCGACCCTGGGCTGCAGCGCACCGGCTTCGGCGTCGTGGACGTGGACGGCACGCAGCTGACGTACGTGGGCAGCGGCACGATCAGCACGCTCGAGGCCCCGCGCGGCGACCTGCCCGGGCGGCTGAAACTGATCTTCGAAGGCGTGCGCGAGGTGGTGGCGCGCTACGGTCCCGACGCGGCGTGTGTCGAGATCGTGTTCGTCAACGTCAACCCGCAGAGCACGCTGCTGCTCGGCCAGGCGCGCGGCGCCGCCCTGGCGGCCCTGGTGGCCGGCAGCGCGCTGCCGGTGGCGGAATACACGGCCTTGCAGATGAAGAAGGCCGTGGTCGGGCACGGCCTGGCCACGAAGGCTCAGATCCAGGAGATGGTCAAGCGCCTGCTGGCGCTCCCCGGGCTTCCGGGCAAGGACGCGGCCGATGCGCTCGGCCTGGCGATCACGCACGCGCACGCCGCGCGCGCCTTCGCCGCGATGGCACGTGTCGCGCCGCTGCAGCGCCGTGCCCACGCCCAGTATCGCCAGGGACGGACCTACTGAGGGCCCCCGACCCTGCGCCCACCACCGCGGCTGCCACCGTGCCCGCACCGACACCTGCTTCACATCCACTGCGCACGCGCTGCCACCCCACACCGTGAACGACGAGCAACTGCTGCGCTACTCGCGCCACATCCTGCTGGAGGACCTCGGGATCGAGGGCCAGCAGCGGCTCCTCGACGCGCACGCGCTGGTGATCGGCGCGGGTGGACTCGGCTCGCCCGTGGCGCTCTTCCTCGGCTCGGCGGGGGTCGGGCGCATCACGGTCGTCGACCCGGACGAGGTCGAGCTCACGAACCTGCAGCGGCAGATCGCACACGACATGGACAGCCTGGGCCAACCCAAGGCGGAGTCGGTGCGTGCGCGCGTGGCGGCGCTGAACCCCGAGGTGCGGGTGCAGGCACGGGTCGGGCGTGCCGATGCCGCCACGCTCGACGCGTGGGTGCCCGAAGCCGACGTGGTGATCGACTGCAGCGACAACTACGCCACGCGCCAGGCCGTGAATGCAGCCTGCGTGCGCCACCGCAAGCCCCTCGTGTCGGGGGCGGCCATCGGGCTGGACGCGCAGATTTCGGTCTACGACCCGCGCCCGGGTACGCAGCCCTGCTACGCCTGCGTGTTCCCGCCCACGCAGGCGTTCGAGGAGGCGGCGTGCGCGACGATGGGCGTGTTCGCACCGCTGGTGGGCATCGTCGGCTCGGTACAGGCGGCCGAGGCCTTGAAGCTGCTGGCCGGCTTCGGCACCAGCCTGGCGGGCCGCCTGCTGATGCTCGATGCGCGCACGATGCGCTGGGACGAGGTGCAGCTCGCGCGCGACCCCCGGTGCCCCGCATGCGGTTCGCCTGCAGCGTTGCCCTGAGGCACTACAGGGTGCGTGCCAGCCGCTCCAGCAGGATGACGGCGAAGAAGCCGAGCCCGGCCAGCACCGTCCACTTCAGGATCACGAAGCCCCGGGCGCGCCACACGGGGTTGCCGGTGGCCAGGTAGGCGGCCACGCACAGGATGCCCGCCAGCACCAGCAGGCCGAAGACGACCCGGAAGACGAGCATCACCAGGCCGGGGCCAGCGCGGCGAACCCCGCCGGGGCGCGCTTGTCGTCGTCGAAGGTGACGATCTCGAAGGCCGAGGCGTCGGCCAACAGCGCGCGCAGCAGGCGGTTGTTCAACGCGTGACCACTGCGAAAGCCGTGGTAGCGCGCGAGCATCGGCTGGCCGGCGACGTGCAGGTCGCCGATGGCGTCCAGGATCTTGTGCTTGGCGAACTCGTCGTCGTAGCGCAGGCCGTCGTGGTTGAGCACGCGGTAGTCGTCGACCACGATCACGTTGTCCATGCTGCCGCCCAGACCCAGCCCGCGGGCGCGCATCATCTCCACGTCGCGCGTGAAGCCGAAGGTGCGGGCGCGGGCGATGTCGCGGCTGTAACGCCCCGAGCCCATGTCGAACACCGCACGCTGGCCCGTGGCGTCGAGCGCGGGGTGGCCGAAGTCGATGTCGAACACCACCTCGTAACCGTCGTGCGGCTCGAGCCGGGCCCACTTCAGCGTGCGGCCTTCACCCTCGCGCACTTCCACCGCACGGCGCACGCGGATGAAGCGCTTGGGAACGGGCAAGACCTCGATACCCGCGCTTTGCAGCAGGTAGACGAAGCTCGCCGCGGAGCCGTCGAGGATCGGCACTTCCTCGCCCGAGATGTCCACCACCAGGTTGTCGATGCCCAGGCCCGCGCAGGCCGACAGCAGGTGCTCGATGGTCTGCACCTTCGGGCCACGGGGGTCTCCGCCCGGGCTGATCGTGGTGGCCATGCGCGTGTCGCAGACGGCCTGGGCGTTCACGGGGATCTCCACCGGCTCGGCCAGGTCCACACGGCGGAACACGATGCCATGGCCCGCCGGTGCCGGGCGCAGCGTGAGCTCGACCTTCTGGCCCGAGTGCACGCCCACGCCCACGGCGCGCGTGATGGACTTGAGGGTGCGTTGACCGAGCATCCGGGTATTTTCCCTGATTCCGCGGCCTTTGGGGTGTTCAGCCGTGCACCTCGGTCTCGCCGTGGCGCGCCAGCAGTTCCATCAACTGCTTGCGGATCAGCATGCCGGGGCGGTCGCTGTCCATCGAGAACTCGATGCCGCGGCGGCGCGTGTCTACCACCGCATCGGGGTCGGTGGATTCGAGGATGTCCTTGTCCTCGCGCGTGATCACTTGGTCGAAGTCGATCAGGAGTTGCGCCGGGCAGTCCTCCTCCCGGTCGTTGCGGAAGAGCCACTGCGCGAGCTGGATGCGCCCGTCGTCGATGGGCGTGAAGCAGTTGATGATGACGTGGCGGATGCCGCTCGGGTACTCGATGTCCAGCCGGCGCGAGAACGGCAGGTAGTAGGCGTTGCGCATCAGGCGCTGGGTGAGCGGCTCGGTGCTGCCGCTCACGCGGTGGAAAGCGGGTGGGTTCGCCGCGTCGATCAAGGTCTCGGCGTAGAAGCCGCCCTCGCGCTCCACCAGTTCGTAGCGGCTCGGCTTCGGCTGCGCAGCCACGCCGAAGGTGGCGCGGTGCACGAAGCTGAAGTGCGAGTTGTCGAAGCTGTTCTCCAGGGCCCGCAAGGGACTCGTCTCCCAGGTCTCGTAGAACTGGAAGATCGTGCGCCAGCCAGGCGCCGCGAACTCCGGCACCTCGGGCAGGGGCGCGAGCGGTACCGCGTCGGGTGGCACGAGGGCCACCCACGCGTAGCCGTACTTCGCCACGCAGCGGTAGGCAGGCGTGCAGTAGTCGGCCGGAATCGGCCGTGCGGCGTCGTACTGGGGGATGCGGATCACGCGGCCGCCGCGGTCGTAGGTCCAGCCGTGGTAGCCACACTCGAGCGCGCCGTTCACACAGCGGCCCTTGGAGAGCTGCGCCGTGCGGTGGCAGCAGCGGTCGCGCAGCGCTGCGGGCTCGCCCCGGGCGTCGAGGAAGAGCACGATGCGCTCGCCGAGGAGCGTGAACGGCACCGGATGCCCGGCCTGCAGGTGCGACAGCGGCATCACCGCGTGCCAGAAACGGCGGAAGACAGGTTGGCGGGTGGTGAGCATGGCGTGGTGGGGCTGTCGAGGCAGGGCTGGCGGAAGCGGGCCGGTGAGTCACCGGTCAAGCAGCCGGCGTGCCAGCCCGACACAATCGGGGCCATGAGCGTACAGGACACGACCGCTGCCCTCCGCCCGTTGCCCGGCGCGGCGGCCGATCCCCTGGCGAGCGGCGCACAGGCCGCACCCGCGGTCGCGGAGGTGGAGGTCGCCGTGCTCGGCGCCGGCATGTCCGGCCTGTGCATGGGCGTGACGCTGCGCCGCGCGGGCCTGACGGACTTCGTGATCCTCGAGCAGTCCGCGGGGCTCGGTGGCACCTGGTGGGACAACCGTTACCCCGGCGCGCACGTGGACGTGCCTGCGCCGCTGTACGCGTTCTCGTTCGCGCCCAACCCGCGCTGGCGGCAGCGCTTCGCTGCCGCGCCGGAGATCCAGGCCTACATGCAGGACGTGGCCCGCACGCACGGGCTGCTGCCGCACCTGCGGCTGGGCACGCGGCTCGCGCGCGCCGCCTTCGACGCCGACACGGGCCGCTGGCACCTGGAGCTGGGGGACGGCACGGCGATGCGCGCGCGTTTTCTCGTGTGCAGCACCGGCCCGTTGTCGCAGCCGCGCTGGCCGGACATTCCGGGCATCGACACCTTCGCGGGCGTGAAGCTGCACTCCGCGCGCTGGGACGCCAAGGCGATGCTCACGGGCCAGCGCATTGGCGTGATCGGCACGGGCTCCACGGCCTCGCAGCTCGTGCCGCCGCTGGCGCGCGAAGCGGGGCGGCTGCACGTGTTCCAGCGCACCGCAAACTGGGTGCTGCCCCGCATCGATCGCCGCTACCACGCGCTGGACCACCTGCTTGCCCGCCTGCCGCCCGTGGCGGCGCTCACGCGCCGCTTCTGGTACCACGTGCTCGAGTGGGGCCGGCACGGCTTCGAGGAAGGCACCCTGGCACGCCGCGGCATGCTCAAGACGGCCGCCCTGCATCTGCGGCGCCAGGTAAGCGACCCCGCGCTGCGCGCGAAGCTGCGCCCGCCCTACCCGCTGGGCTGCAAGCGCATCATCTACTCCAACGACTTCTACCCGGCGCTCACGCAGCCGAACGTGGAGCTCGTGACCGAGGCCATCGCGCGCGTCACGCCCACGGGCATCGTCACGGCCGATGGCACCGAGCGGCCTCTGGACGTGCTGGTGTGCGCCACGGGCTTCGACACGACGCACCTGCTGGCCTCGCTCGAGGTCCGCGGCCTGGGCGGCCAACTGCTCAGCGAGGCCTGGCGCAAAGGGCCCGAGGCCTGGCATGGCCTGACGGTGGCGGGCTTCCCGAACCTCTTCCTGATGCTCGGGCCGAACACGGGCACGGGCCACACCTCGACCCTGCTCTACATCGAGCCGCAGGCACGCTACGCGCTCGCGTGCATGCAGCAGGTGCGCGCGCAAGGCCAGCGCTGGATCGACCTCAGGCCCGAGGTCATGCGCGCCCACAACCAGGACCTTCAGCGGCGGCTGGCGGGCTCGGTGTGGACGCACTGTCGCAGCTGGTACCGCATGGAAGGCGGGCGCATCGTCGCGCTCTGGCCGGGCTACACGCGCGAGTACGTGCGCGCGATCGCGCGGCCGGATTTCGCAGACTACGTCTTCGGCTGAAGCCCGCGCACGCCGTGCCCACCCGGTGCCGCCTGCGGTCGCAGGCCCCAGGCCGCTACACCTGCGAGCGCAGCTTGCCCGGGTTGAGCAGGCCCAGCGGATCGAAACGGCCCTTCATTGCGACAGCGGCATCGCTGGCCATGCGCTGCGCAGCCGACAGCGCGGCGCGGTCCATGTCGCGCAGCTTGCCGCCGTCCTCCAGGATGTGCACGTGCGGGTTGTTGATGGTCGCGCCGTGGTCGCGGAAGGTCTGCATGATCTGCTCGAGCCGCGCATCGTCGGTGTAGCGCACCACCTGCAGCCCGCTGCAGGTGTGGGCGCCGGTGGTCAGGCGGATGAACTCCACGTGCATCATCACTTCGGGCGACAACAACTCGTGCAGCGCGAGCACCTGCTCGCGCTGTCGAGCGGGATCGAAGCGGCTCTGGATGTAGGTCAGGCCCTTGTCGACCTTCAGCGCCTGCAGCGTCGTGTGGTTCCAGCAGTACTCGAGCAGCGTGCGGTGGTGGGAGGCCACCTCGGCTGCGTCCTGCCGGTAGGTGACCGTGCCCCCGTGCGCGGCAATGAGGTCGCGCACCGCGATCTCGGAAGACTCCGCCACGATCAGGATCACCGCGTGGCGCCCCTCGGGCAGGTGCTCGGCAAGCGCCGTGAAGTAGCGCGGGATCGGGTCCGCGAGCAGCGCGAGTTCCTTCTTCACGATGCCCGGCGACTGGCCGTTGAGCACGTGGCAGCAGTCGAAGGCGGCGCCGAAGTCCTCGAAGATGGCGATCATCTCGAGCCACGGCCAGGCCGGGGCGAGCGCCACCTCGAGCTCGAGTACGATGCCGTTGGTGCCCCACTTGTGGTGCACGAGCATGGCCTCCGCGCCGCGCAGTTCCTCCACGCGCGGCTCGGGCTCCATCGACATCACGCGCGCGCCAATCACGTTGCCGGCGCTCGCGATCGGCCCGTAGGTGATCGAGCCTGCGCCGCCGAAGCCGCCGCCGTACAGCCCGCCGAGCGTGGCGGCGCGGAAGGTCGAGGGCAGCCAGCGCAGCTCCCAGCCCAGGGGCTGGGCCTGGCGGTCGAATTCCGACAGGCGGATGCCGGCTTGCGCGCGGCCCACACCGCCGCGCACCCAGCCGAAGGCGTTGTAGCCGCTCAGGTCGAGCAGCACGCCGCCTTGCAGGGGCACGATCTGGCCGTAGTTGCCGGTGGCCGCGCCGCGCACGGTGATCGGTACGCGGTGGCGCGCGCACGCCCCCACCACTCGTGCGATGTCGGCCTCGGTGCGCGGGCGCACGCACAGGTCGGCACGCTCGCCCTCGAGCTGGCGCTTGAGGACGGGGCTGAACCAGGAGAAGTCCTGCGACAGCCGGGCCAGCCGCTCAGGGTCGGTGATGCAGTCCAGGCCCTGCAGTTCACCCTGCAGGGCCTGCAAGGTGGCGGCGTCCGGGCGGAGCCGCTGCGGCGCGTTCAACCCCGCACCCTCAGGGCAGCACCTTCACGTCGCGGATGTACTGCGTCGTGTAGGTCTTGGCCAGTTCCACCTTGGCGGGATCGACGAGCTTGGCCGATACGGCGAAGTCGAAGGTCGCCTTGGCCCGCGCGTCGGTGATGGTGCCGAGGCCCAGCCGCGCCGCATCACCGCCGGCGACGATGCCCATCTCCTTGAGCTTGGCATGGCTGTAGGCAAGCTGCTCGTCGGACATGTTCGGGTTGTCCTTCTTGATCAGCGCGTTGCCCGGCGCCGGGTCGGCGAAGTAGCTCTTCCAGCCCTCGGCGCTCGCACGCACGAAGGCGGCCACCGCCTTCTCCTTGTCCTTGATCGTCTTGTCCATGCAGGTCACGGTGTTCGCGTAGGCCGGGTAGCCGTAGTCGCTGAACATGAAGGCCGTGGCCTTGCCGCCTGCGCGCTGGATCGCGAAGGGCTCGCTCGTCAGGTAACCCTGCTGGACGAGGTTCTTGTCGGCCATAAAGGGCTGGATGTTGAAGGTGTAGGGGCGCGCCTGGGCATCGGTGAAGCCGTACTTGGCCTTCAGCCACGGCCAGTAGCCGCGGTGGGCGAGCGCGCCGATCAGGATCGTCTTGTTCTTCATGTCCTCGAAGCCCTTGACGCCCTCGTGCGCGATGAGCACCTGCGGGTCCTTCTGGAAGAAGGCGGCCACGGTCGTCACCGGCAGGCCGCCCTCGCGCACCTGGATGGCCTGCAGGTCGGAGGAGGCCATCACGCAGTCGCCCTGGCCGGCGGCCATGATCTGGTAGGTGTTGACCTGCGGGCCGCCCATGCGGATCGTCACGTCCAGCCCGTACTTCTTGTACAGGCCCGTGGCCAGTGCCTGGTAGTAGCCCCCGTGCTCGGCCTGCGCGTACCAGTTCGTGATGTAGGTGAAGGGGGTCTGGGCCGAGGCGCTGGTAGCAGCCGCCAGCAGGGCGGCCGTCGCGGCGAGGCGGGTCTTGAGGTGGGACATCGGCAAGGGCTCCTGCAGGGTGGGAGGGACGGGGGAAGTCCGGGGTGGGGAACGCCGGGATCGGAAAACGAAAGCGGGCTCAGAAGCTCGGCAGCGTGGCCAGCGACACACGCCCGGCCGCCGCGTCGGCCATGATGCGCTCGCGCTCGTCCCAGCCGCGCAGCTTGCCGGGGTTGAGCAGGCCCATCGGGTCGAAGCGCATCTTGGTGGCCACGACATCGGGGTTGACCTGGCCCTGCTTGCCGTCCTCGACGATGTAGACATGCGGGTTGGCGATGTAGACGCCGTGGTCGCGGTGGATCTGCATGATCTCGTTCAGGCGCTCGTCGGTGCTGTAGCGCACGAGCTGCAACCCCGAGCAGTTCATCGCCCCCTCCTTGGTGCGGATGAACTCCAGGTGCACCAGCACCTCGTCGCCCAGTTCCTCGCGCAGCGCCCTGGCCTGTGCCACATGGCGGCCGGCGTCGAAGCCGCTCTGGATGTAGGTGAGCGTCTTGTCCACCTTCAGCGCATGCAGCGTGGTGTGGTTCCACGTGTACTCGAGGATCGTGCGGTTCGTGCGCCTGACCTCCTCCTGCGTGCGGCGCAGCGTGGCGGTACCGCCCCACTCACGGACGAGCTGCAGCATCGCCGCCTCGCTGGCTGGGGAGACGGCCAGGAAGACCGCATGCGACCCCGCCGTCATCTGCCCCGCAATAGGCGGCGAGGCCTGCATCAGGATGTCGGGGATCGGCGCGGCCAGCAGCGTCACGCTCTTCTTGATCACTCCGGGCGCACTCGCCAGCGCATCGGCAAAGCCGATGGCCTCGTCGAAGCCCTGGAAGCAGGCGATCGTCTCCAGCCACGCGTGGGCAGGCGCGAGCCCCACCTCGAGCTCGAGCACGAGGCCGTTGGTGCCGTAAACGTGGTGCAGCAGCAGCGCCTCGGGGGCACGCAGCTCGACCGCCTTCGGCTCGGGCTCGATCGTCATCGCCCGCACACCCAGCACGTTGCCGGTCGAAGCGAGCGGCCCATGGTTGATCGAGCCGATGCCGCCGAAGCCGCCGCCGTACAGGCCGCCGAGGGTGGCAGCGCGGAAGGTCGAGGGCACGCAGCGCAACTCCCAGCCGAGCGCACCCTCGGGGGCGGCCTGCAGCTGGCGGTCCATGTCCATCATGCGGATGCCGGCCTGCGCCCGCGCCACGCCGTCACGCGACCACAGCAACCGGTTGTAGGCCGAGAGGTCGAGCACCACGCCGCCGTGCAGCGGCATGCTCTGGCCATAGTTGCCGGTGCCGCTGCCGCGCACGGTGATCGGCAGACGCGCCGCCGCGCAGGCGGCCACCACGGCGCGGATCTCGTCCTCGGTCTTGGGCCGTGCCACCGCGTCGGCGCGTAGGTGCTCGAGCTGGCGCTTGAGCACGGGACTGAACCAGTAGAAGTCCTGGCTCAGGCGCTCCAGCCGCGCGTCGGTGATCCACTCGATGGCGTCGAGCTCGCCGGCCACGCGGGCGGTACCGGCCTTGACCTGTGCGGTGTCGAAATTCATGCGTGACTCAAGATGCCTTGGACGAAAGCCTCGGCCTCGCGGCGCAGTTGCGCGAGGTCCAGACCCGGGATCGTGCCGTTTTCCACGACGACACGGCCTTGCACGAGCACGGCGCGCAGCGAGGCTGCGCCGCCGCTGGCCACCGGGCCGATGGCGGGGTCGTGCAGCCCAAAGTAGCGGGGCTGGTCGAGGTCGTAGACGGCGAGGTCGGCTGCCTGGCCCACCTCGAGGGTGCCCACGCCTGCCAGCCCCATCATCGCGGCGCCGCCGGCGGTGCCGAGGTGCACCACGTCTTCCACACGCAGCGCGCTCGCGTGGCCGCCGGGCTGGGGGACGCGGCTCGGGTGGGCGTCAGCGTCGGGGCGCTCGCCCGCGCGCGGGTCGGCCCGGTGCACGTACCAGCACATGTGCGCCTCGCTGAGCATGTCGGCGGCCTCGTTGGAGGCGGCGCCGTCCACCGCCAGGCCCACCGGCACGCCAAGCGCCATCGCCTCGGGGATGCGCGCGATGCCCGAGCCGAGGCGCGCGTTGCTCTGCGGGCAGTGAGCGATGCCGGTGCGGGTCTGCGCACACAGCTGCAGGTCGGCGTCGTCCAGGTGCACCATGTGGGCGTACCAGACATCTTCACCCACCCACTCGTGCTCGGCGACGAACTGCATCGGGCTGCAGTCGCGCTGCGTGCGCGCCCAGCGCACGTAGTCGTAGGTCTCGCTGAGGTGGCTGTGCAGGCGGATGCCCAGGCGACGGGCCTCGCGCGCCATCTCGCGCAGCTCCTCGGGGCGGCAGCTCCAGTTGGGCGTCGTGATCGCGCTCACGACGCGGCGCATGGCCATCGGCGAGGGGTCGTGGAAGCGGTGCACGTCGCGCTCAACGCTCGCGAGGAAGCCTTCCAGCGTCTCGGGCTGCACCTGCGGCGGCGCGGCCACGTCGGTCATCGCGCGCGCCTGCGTCTGCCCGCCGCGGCACAGCACCATGCGCACGCCCAGGCGCTCGGCCTCGTCGAAGACCGCCTCGGAAGCGTCGAAGGGCATGCCGGGCCAGTAGTGGTACTGGTGGTCGGCCACCGTCGTGCAGCCCGACAGCAGCAGTTCGACGAGGCCGATGCGCGCCGCCAGCCGCAGCGCACCCTCGGTGTCGAAGTGGCGGCGGTAGGGCACCGGCACGGCGGCGAGCCAGGGCACGAGCTGCATGTCCAGCCCCGCCGGGATGCCCTTGAGCAGGCTCTGGAACAGGTGGTGGTGCGTGTTCACCCAGCCCGGGTAGATCACACAGCCCGAAGCGTCGAGCACGCGCTCGCCGGGCTCGGGCACGAGCGTGCCGATGGCCGCAATGCGCCCGCCTCGCACGCGTACGTCGCAGCCGCCCTGGGCGCGTGCGGCATCGCCGCGCCGCCCGGTCAGCAGGTGCGCGGCACCCCGGATCAACAGATCAGTCATGTGCTGTCTCGCTTTCGTGCCAGCCGCCCAGCGCCCACTTCGACAGCGCCGACATCGCCGCAAAGAGCGTGACGCCCGTGACGGTGATCAGCAGCAGCGCGGCGAACATGCGGGGAATGTTGAGCTGGTAGCCGGCCTGCAGGATCTGGTAGGCCAGGCCCGTGCCCGTGCCACCGGTGCCCGCGACGAACTCCGCCACCACTGCGCCGATGAGCGCCAGGCCAGAGCTGATGCGCAGCCCGCCGAAGAAGTACGGCAGCGCCGACGGAACCCGCAGGCGGAACAGCACCTGCAGCCGACTGGCGCGGTTGAGCTTGAAGTACGCGAGCAGGCCCGGGTTCACGCTGCGCAGCCCGAGCGTGGTGTTGGCGATGATCGGGAAAAGGGCCACCAGCGTCGCGCAGATGACGAGCGAGGCGATCGGGTCCTTCACCCAGATGATGATCAGCGGCGCGATCGCCACCACCGGCGTCACCTGCAGCAGCACCGCATAGGGGAAGAGCGCCGTCTCGATGACGCGGCTTTGCACGAAGGCGAAGGCCACGAGCACGCCGAGCACCACGGCCGCGAGGAAGGACAGCACGGTGATCTTCAGCGTGTTGTAGAGCGCGCCGAACAGCAGCGCCGCATCGGCCACCATGACCTCGGCCACGCGCACCGGCGAGGGCACGAGGTAGGGCGGGATCTCGAACCCCACCACCAGGCCCTGCCACAGGGCCAGCAGGACGACGGCCACCACGGCGGGAAAGAAGATGCGCTGGACTTCGGGCTTCATCGGTTGTCTGGGAGTCGCGGGGCGCGCCGGCTGGGCAGGCCCGGGTAGGGGAGTCAGGCGAGGGCTTCGTCTTCGAGCGTGCCGCTGGCGCGCAGCAGGCTGTCCTGCAGACGCTTGGCGTATTGGCTGAAAGCCGTGGAGACGCGGAAGTCGGACCCTCGCGGGTAAGGCTCATCGATGTGCACCTCGTCGACGATGCGGCCCGGCCGGGCCGCCATCACGACGACCCGGTTGGACAGGTACACGGCCTCGTAGATCGAGTGGGTGACGAAGATCACGGTCAGCTTGTTGCTGCGCCACAGGTCCAGCAGATCGCTGTCCAGGCGGTTGCGGGTGATTTCGTCGAGCGCCCCGAAGGGCTCGTCCATCAGCAGCAGCGTGGGCTCGGTGACCAGGCCACGCGCGATCGACACGCGCATCTGCATGCCGCCGGAGAGTTCGCGCGGCAGGTGCGTCTCGAACTTCTCCAGGCCCACCATCTTCAGCGCCGCGCGCACGCGCGACTCGGCCTGCTCGCGCGGCACCCCTGCGAGGTCCAGCGGCAGGCGCACGTTGCCCATCACGCTGGCCCAGGGCATCAGCGTGGCCTCCTGGAACACGAAGCTCAGCCGGTGCCCGGTGGATTCCACCTCGTGCACCGGCTTGCGCCACAGCAGCAGCCGGCCGTCGCTGGGCGCGAGCAGCCCCGCGACCATCTTCAGCAGCGTGCTCTTGCCGCAGCCCGAAGGCCCGAGCAGGGTGATGAACTCCCCTTGCTGCACGGTGAGGTTCACGGGCAGCAGTGCCTGCGTCCCGTTGGGATAGGTCTTCTCGACCGAGAGGACCTCGACAGCAGGCACGCCTTGGAGGCTGGCAGGGGTGTCGTTCATGCGTGAGGGGATGTCAGGCCAGGGGTCGCGCCAGCTGCGGGGCGGGCCCGAAGGCCCGCACGCCAGCCTTCAGGGCATCACCTTGATGTTGCGGACGAACTCCGTCGTGTAGGTGCGCTTGAGGTCGACCTTCGTCGGATCCAGCAGCTTCATGGCCACGAGCATGTCGTAGGTCCGCTTCATGCGCTCGTCGGTGATCACGCCGATGCCGAGTCGCGCGGCATCACCGCCCATGACCATCCCCGTCTCGTTGAGCAGCTTGATGCCCACCGCGATCTTGTCGTCGGTCATGTTCGGGTTGTCCTTCTTGATCAGCGCATTGGCCGCGGAAGGGTCGCCCTTGAGGTAGCTCTTCCAGCCCTCCATCGTCGCCTTGATGAAGCCGGCCACGGCCTTCGGACGCTCCTTCACGGTCTTCTCGGTGCACACGATCGTGGTTGCGTACGGAGGCCAGCCGTGGTCCGCAAGCAGGAACACATTGGGCTTGAACTTGGCCTGCTGCTCGATCGCGTAGGGCTCGCTGGACAGGTAGCCCTGCTGCACCACGTTCTTGTCGGCGATGAAGGGCTGGATGTTGAAGGTGTAGGGGCGCACCTGCGAATCCTGCAGCCCGAAGGTCGTCTTCAGCCACGGCCAGTACGAGGTGTTGGCGGCGCTCGAGATGAGGATCGTCTTGCCCTTGAGATCCTCCATCTTGTTGACCACGCCGGGGTGGCCGATCAGCACCTGCGGGTCCTTCTGGAACGAGGCGGCCACCGTGACGGTGTTGATCCCGTTCTCCCATCCCTTCATGGTCTGCACGTCGTAGCCCATGAAGCAGTCGACCTGGCCGGCGGCCAGCAGCTGCATGCCGTTGACCTGCGGGCCGCCCATGCGGATCGTCACGTCCAGGCCTTCGCGCTTGTACAGGCCCGTGGCCAGCGCCTGGTAGTAGCCGCCGTGCTCGGCCTGCGCGTACCAGTTGGTGAGGTAGGTGAACTTCTCCTGCGCCTGCGCGGAGGCGGCGCCCAACAGCAGGACCAGCGACACGGCAAGGGGATGTCGGATGAATCGGGACATGGAAGCTCCTGGGGTTGGAAGAACGGGAGGGAAAACCCTGATTCGAGCCGGCGAACCGGCTCTGCGGAACCGAGACACGCGAGAACAGCAAGCGCTGTGCCATCCTCTTTCCCCGCGGGCCTCGTCGTGCACCCGCCTCCCCTGCTCTTCGCGAGCCCCGCCGCTACCGGAGGCCCGAAGCCTGCCCTGGCGACACGGCCCCCCGTCCACCGCACTCAAGTTCCCAGGACGTCCCCGCTTTGGTGCATTTTGCCCCAGGTGCGTGCATCGCGCTCGATCCAGCGCGCCTGGTGGAGTTCGGTGATTCCCTGTGCCCAGCTGTCGGCAAGCGACTCCAGGATCGCCCGGCCCTGTTCGGGTGTGGCCGGAAGGGGATCGCCGATCACCCCGGTTTCGCCGAAGTCGCGCGCCGACCACGCGGCGGCGGGTCGGCCGTCCGCGGACAGCGTCGGACACGGAAACTCAGGCGGATAGTTGGCGACGGCGTGCTCCATGCGCACGGTGTCAGGGGCCAGCGCCATCATGATGGCCGTCTCGGCATGGCCGGCATGCATGGCCAGGCGTTTTTCCTTCTCCGCCAGGTAGCGGCCCGCCACGTGGGGCACACGCCACGTGAAGTGCGGCACCACCACATAGTCACCATGGCGCAGGCGCAGTTCGCGCGCGGCCATCTCCATCACCTGCGGCTGGCCGCCGTGGCCGTTGACGATCAGCAGCTTGCGAAAGCCCGAGCGGTAGACGGATTCACCGATCTGCACGACCGTCTCGGTCAGCGTGGGCCCGTCCAGCGTGACGGTGCCTGGGAAGTGCAGGTGTTCCTCGCTCTTTCCGTAGGTGATGGGCGGTAGCGCGAAGGCTGGCACCGACTCCGGCAGCCGCGCGAGGGCATGCCCGACGACACCGGCGGCAATGGCCGTGTCCACCGAGCACGGCAGGTGCGGGCCGTGCTGCTCGATGCTGCCGGCAGGCAGCACGATCACGGTGTTGGCCTTGTCGGGCAGCGCCGCGACCTGGGTCCAGCTCAGGTAGGGCAGGAAACGGGAGGGGGGGCAGTAGCCGTGCAGCATCGAAGACTCCTGGGGTGCCAGCCCGGGAGTCTCGCTCAATTGCGGGCCAGCGGCACGTAGGCGGTGGCTTCGACCTCGACCAGGATGTCGGCGGTAGGCAGCATGCCGCTCACCTCCACGACGGTGGAGGCCGGCGGCTCGCCCGGGAAGAAGAGCTTGCGCACCCGGCTGTAGTGTGGGAAGTGGTCGAGGTTCTTGAAGTACTGGACGAGCTTGAACACATCGCCCATCTGCCCGCCGGCCGCCTCCACCGTGGCGCGGATGCGGTCGAGCACGAACCAGCTCTGCGCGAGGATCGGGCCTTCCTTGATGTCGGTGGAAAACTCGCCCGTCTCGCCCAGCAGCGCGCGCGCCTCGGGCGGGATGTCCGCGTAGCCGCGCACGATCGTGCGCGTGGAAGGCTCCACCGCGATCACCCCGGACAGGAAGATGAAGTCGCCCGCACGCCGCCAGGCGGCGTAGCGGGCCAGGGGCTGGGCGGTGCCGGGAGCGGGCGAGGCCGCCATCAGTCCGCCTGCTTGCGCAGGAAGGCCGGGATCTCGATCTCGTCCATGCCGGTGCCCGACAGCGCTTCGACCTTCGTGCGGGCGCTGCGCCATACGCTGGGCACCTGCAGGCCGCCATAGTCGGTGCCGGCCGGGCTGGCGGCAGGCGCAACACCGGCACCGAGCGGCGCGGCTCCCGCAGCCGACCCGCTGGCGGCCGAGGCGTGGGGCGACAGCGGGGCGAGCGGCGCCAGGGCTGCGAGTGGCGCCGCATCGTAGGTGCCGGTGCGCTGCACCGGCTGCGCGATCGTGGGAGTGACGACCGTCAGCTCCGCGGGCGGGCGCCGCACGGCGGTGGCCGCGCCCAGGCCGGTGGCGATCACCGTGACGCGCATCTTGTCGCCCAGGCTCTCGTCGAAGGCGGCACCGAAGATGATCGTGGCGTCTTCGGCCGCGTAGAGGCGGATCGTGTCCATCGCGATCTGGCTCTCGCGCAGCTTGAGCGACCCGCGCGAAGCCGCGATCAGCACCAGCACGCCGCGCGCGCCGGACAGGTCGATGCCCTCGAGCAGCGGGCAGGCCACCGCGGCCTCGGCGGCCTTCTTGGCGCGATCCGGACCGACGGCGCTGCCGGTGCCCATCATCGCTTTGCCCGGCTCGCTCATCACCGTCTTGACGTCCTCGAAGTCGACGTTGACGAGGGCGTCCATGTGGATGATGTCGCTGATGCCGCCCACGGCGTTCTTCAGCACATCGTTGGCCTGGGCAAAGGCGTGCTCCTGGGTCACGTCGTCGCCGAGGACCTCGAGCAGCTTCTCGTTGAGGATCACGATCAGGGAGTCGACGTTCGCCTCGAGCTCGGCCACGCCCTGGTCGGCCTGTCGGCGACGGCGGCTGCCCTCGAAGTCGAAGGGCTTGGTCACCACGCCCACCGTCAGGATGCCCATCTCGCGCGCCACGCGGGCGACGGTGCTGGCCGCCCCCGTGCCCGTGCCGCCACCCATGCCTGCGGTGATGAACAGCATGTGCGCACCGTCGATGGCCTCGCGGATGCGGTCCACCGCCTCCTCGGCCAGCGCACGCCCGATCTCCGGCTTGCCGCCGGCGCCCAGGCCCTTGTTGCCCAGTTGCACCAGCGAGCCCGCAGCGCTGCGGTTCAGCGCCTGCGCGTCGGTGTTGGCCACGATGAACTCGACCCCCTGCACCCCCTGGTCGATCATGTGCGCGACCGCGTTGCCCCCGCCGCCGCCCACGCCGATCACCTTGATCCGCGTGCCCTGGTCGAATTCCTCGATCATCTCGATGGCCATTACGCTCTCCTTGCCTTCAAGCAGTTGCCGTTGCTCACAAACACCCTGGACCGTGCGCTGCCGTCCTTCGTCCATGTCCGCGCACCGTCCCCTTCGAAATCGTCGTCCGCTCCGCCCTAGAAGTTGCCGAGGACCCAGTCCTTGGCACGGGCCAGCACCGTCTTCACCGAACCCGCCTGCCGCGCCGCCTTGGCACCGCGGCCCCGCGCGAGCCGCGCCTCTTCCAGCAGGCCCATGACGGTCGCCGCGCGCGGGCTGGCCACCATGTCGGCCAGCGGGCCCGCATACAGCGGAAGCCCCGTGCGCACGGGCTTGAGGAAGATGTCCTCGCCAAGCTCGACCATGCCGGGCATCACCGCCGCCCCGCCGCACAGCACGATGCCGCTGGACAGCCGCTCCTCGAAGCCGCTGTCGCGGATGACCTGGTGCACGAGGGAGTAGATCTCCTCCACGCGCGGCTCGATCACGCCCGACAGGGCCTGGCGGCTCAACATGCGAGGCGCGCGGTCCCCGAGGCCCGGCACCTCCACCTGGCCCGCCGGGTCGGCCAGCAGCTGCTTGGCCACGCCGTGCTCGACCTTGATCTCCTCGGCGTCCTTCGTGGGGGTGCGCAGCGCCATCGCGATGTCGCTGGTGATGAGGTCGCCGGCGATCGGAATCACCGCCGTGTGGCGCACCGAGCCTTCGGTGTAGATCTGCACGTCGGTCGTGCCCGCGCCGATGTCCACGAGCGCGACGCCGAGTTCCTTCTCGTCCTGCGTCAGCACGGCCGCCGCGCTCGCGCTGTGGTTGAGCACGAGGCTCTCCACCTCCAGGCCGCAGCGGCGCACGCACTTGAGGATGTTCTCGGCCGCGCTTTGGGAGCCGGTCACGATGTGGACCTTGACCTCCAGGCGGCTGCCGCTCATGCCGATCGGCTCCTTCACCTCGTGGCCGTCGATGATGAATTCCTGCGGCTCCACCAGCAGCAGCCGCTGGTCGTTGGGGATGTTGATGGCCTTGGCCGTCTCGACCACGCGCGAGACGTCCGCAGGCGTGACCTCGCGGTTGTCGCGCACGATCACCATGCCCGTGGAGTTCTGGCCGCGGATATGGCTGCCCGTGATGCCGGTGTAGACGTGCGAGATCTTGCAGGCGGCCATCATCTCGGCCTCCTTGAGTGCCTGCTGGATGCTCTGCACGGTCGCGTCGATGTTGACAACGACGCCACGCTTGAGCCCGTGGGTGGCCGCCACACCGAGCCCGGCCATGCGCAGCTCGCCTCCCGGGACGATCTCGGCGACCACCGCCATGACCTTGGCCGTGCCGATGTCCAGGCCGACGACGAGGTCCTTGTATTCCTTGGCCATGCTTCAGTTGCTCCTGGGCGCAGCCGGCGACGCGGTCGTCGTCATGCCGCGGATGTGCACGGCGTACCCCTCCGGATGGCGCAGGTCGGCCTGGACGAAGGGAGCGCCGAAGTGGCGCGTGACCTGCGGCACCGTGTGCACGAAGCGCTCGGCACGCGCCACGACCTCGTCGTCGGTGCCCCGCCCGAGTTCGATCTGGGCGTCGTTGTCCAGCCTCACCGTCCAGGAACCGCGGCCCGACAGCTGCAGGCGCTCGACATCGCGCCCGAGCGGTCGCAACACTCCGCGCAGGCGTTCGCGCATGGCGAGCATGCGCGCCGAACTGCCCGGGGGCCCGGCGAACACCGGCAGCCCTTCGTCCTCGATCTCGCCGATGTTGGCCTCGAAGATCTCCCCGTGGCTGTTGACGATCCGCTCCACGGCCGAATCGCCTTCCCACAGGGCCACGGCGCGATGTTCCTCGAGCCGGACCGCGAGCCGGTCCGGCCACACCCGCCTGACGGTGGCACGGCGCACCCACGGCACCGACTCGAAGGCCGCACGCGCCTGCTGCAGATCGATCCCGATCAGGTTGCCTTGCAGGCGCGGCAACGCCACCGCACGCACCGCAGCAGCGCTCGTGCGCACCAGCTCGCCCTCGAGCTCGAGGGCGCGGATAGGCGGCCACGGTGCGCGCAGCAGCGCGAACACGCCCGCGGCCACCAGGACGCTGCCGGCCAGCATGACCACGCCGGCGGAGACGGCGTTCATCAGGCGCACGTCCGCCGGCAAGGCGGGCGGCAGGGTGCGGCCGAGGGGGTGGGATGCGACCGCCACCATCATGCGCCCTCCCGGGCCGCGCGTGCCGCAGCGGGCCGAGCCGGCGCGTCCAGCGCCGCCTCGGCGAGCAGCCGCAGGCACAGTTGTTCGTAGGAGATCCCCGCCGCACGCGCCGACATCGGCACGAGGGAGTGGCTCGTCATGCCTGGCGAGGTGTTCATCTCGAGCAGGAACACGCGCCGGTCGCGCGTGCGCAGCATCAGGTCGGCGCGGCCCCAGCCACGGCAACCCAGTGCCCGGTAGGCTGCCAGCGTCAGACGCTGCACCTCCTGCTCCTCGTGCGGGGCAAGCCCGCTCGGGCACCGGTAGCCGGTGGCGTCGGAGTAGTACTTGTGCTCGAAGTCGTAGTTGCCGTCCGGGGCGTCGATGCGCACCACCGGAAGCGCAGAGGCGGCGGGGCCGGTGCCCAGAACAGGGCACGTGAGCTCGACCCCGTCGATGAACTCCTCGCACAGCACGTCGGGGTCGTATTGTGAGGCCAACTCGATGGCCGCGCCCATCTCGGAATACCCTTGCACCTTGGTCACGCCGATGGACGAACCCTCTCGAGGAGGCTTGACGATCAGCGGCAGCCCGAGCTCGTCGGGCACGGTGCGCAGCCGCTCGCGCCCCTGCTCGCCAGGCTCGAGCCTGACCCATCGGGGCGTGGGCAGTCCCTCGGCCATCCAGACCCGCTTGGTCATCACCTTGTCGAGGGCCATCGCGCTGGCGAGCACACCCGAGCCCGTGTAGGGGATGCCCAGGAGCTCGAGCGCACCCTGCACCGTGCCGTCCTCGCCGTGGCGGCCATGCAGGGCGATGAACGCGCGCGCGAAACCCTCGTGGCGCAGCTGCCCGAGCTCGCGTTCGGCGGGATCGAAGGCGTGCGCGTCCACGCCTTGCGCGCGCAGGGCCTGCAGCACGCCCGTGCCCGACATCAGCGAGACCTCGCGCTCGGCGCTGGTGCCGCCCATCAGCACGGCCACGCGGCCGAACCGGCGCACGTCCGATGTCATGCTCCCCTCCCCCGTGCCGCGTCCAGCAGCCGACGCGGCAGCGTGCCGATCGAGCCGGCGCCCATCGTGATCACGACATCACCGGCGCGCGCCGCCGCCGGGACCGCCCCGGCAAGTGATTCCACCGAGTCGACGAAGACGGGGTCGACGCGGCCGGCCACGCGCAGCGCGCGCGCCAGGGCGCGCCCGTCGGCCGCGACGATCGGCGCTTCGCCAGCGGCATAGACCTCGGTCAGCAGCACCGCGTCGAAGCGCCCCATCACCGACACGAAGTCCTCGAAGCAGTCGCGGGTGCGGGTGTAGCGGTGGGGCTGGAAGGCGAGCACGAGGCGTCGGCCCGGGTAGGCGCCGCGCGCGGCGGCCAGCACCGCGGCCATCTCAACCGGATGGTGGCCATAGTCGTCCACGAGCGTGTAGGTGCCTCCGCCAGCGGCCGGCAGCTCGCCGTGGCGCTGGAAGCGACGCCCCACCCCCGCGAAGCCGGCCAGCGCGCGCGCGATGGGCTCGTCGGGCACACCGAGCTCGCGCGCCACCGCGATCGCGGCCAGCGCGTTTCTCACGTTGTGTTCGCCCGGCAGGTTCAGCGTGACCTCCAGGGCCGGCCAGCTGCGGCCGTCCTGCGCATCGCGCTGCTCGACGACGAAGCGCATGCTCCCGCCGGGCACCGCCTGCACGCGGGTGGCGCGCAGCTCGGCTGCGTCCCCCAGACCGTAGCCGAGCACCGGGCGCGAGACCATCGGCAGGATCGCGCGCACGCCGGGGTCATCCACGCAGACGATGGCGCGGCCGTAGAAGGGCAGCCGATGCAGGAAGTCGACGAACACCGCCCGCAGGCGCGAGAGGTCGTGCCCGTAGGTGTCCATGTGGTCGGCATCGATGTTCGTCACGACGCTCAGCACCGGGCTCAGGTGCAGGAACGACGCATCGCTCTCGTCGGCCTCCACGACGATGTGCTCGCCCGCACCCAGGCGGGAGTTGGCACCCGCGCTCTCGAGCTT
>JBDKFA010000153.1:0-3625 GCA_039798945.1 Pseudomonadota bacterium | reverse complement strand
ATGACGAACATGGCATCCGGCAGCGCGTTCATGTCCTGAATGCCGCCGATGTCCTTCTCGAGCTTGGCCAGCTCACGGTCGAACATCAAGGCCTCCTTCTTGATCATGGCCTCGGTGCCGGCCTCCTTCGTGGCCTGCATGTCCTTGAGCTTCTTCAGGGAACCCTTGACCGTCTTGAAGTTGGTCAGCATGCCGCCGAGCCAGCGCTGGTCGACGAAGGGCATGCCGCAGCGGCGCGCCTCCTGCGCGATCAGCTCGCGCGCCTGACGCTTGGTGCCCACGACGAGGATCGTGCCTCGGCGGGAAGACAGCTGGCGCACGAACTTCATGGCCTCGTTGAAGAGCGGAAGCGTCTTCTCGAGGTTGACGATGTGGATCTTGTTGCGATGGCCGTAGATGTAGGGGGCCATCTTGGGATTCCAGAAGCGCGTCTGGTGCCCGAAATGGACACCGGCTTCCAGCATTTCACGCATGGACACGGGCATGGTTGCTCCGAAGGTTGGTTCTAGAATCCCGACCTGAACCCCGCCCAGCCCGTGTCGCCGCGCCCGGAGGCATGAAAGACTGCGAGGCTGAAGCCGGGGCACCGTTCGGTGGCCGGGTTCGCGATTGGCTTGCAGCGCCAGAGCCCGACTACTCGAGGGCAAGGCAGGTGCACTGGAAGCAAACCGCCGAAGTTTAGCACGGGCAATTTGTCCCAACCCTCTCGCCACCATGCGCATTGCGATCGTCGGCGCCGGCATCGTCGGCGTCACCACGGCCTACGAGCTGAGCCAAGACGGCCATGAGGTCACGGTGCTGGAACACCACCCTGGCGTGGCCTGCGGCACGAGCTTCGCCAATGCCGGCGTGCTCGCACCGGGGTACGTGACACCGTGGGCCGCACCGGGTGTGCCCTGGAAGGTGCTCGCCGGACTGTTGTCGCGCCATGCTGCGGTGCGCTTCGGGCCACGCTGGCCCCTCGCCCTGCCCTGGCTCGCGCGCTTCCTGCGCGCCTGCAACGCGAACACCTACGCGCGCCACCGCCAGGCCCTGTATGCGCTGGCCAGCCTGTCCCAGGAGCGCCTGGCCGACATCCAGCAGCGCCTCGCACTCGCGGATGAACGCGCCCCGGGCTACCTGGTGCTCGTGCGCAGCGCCCGCGAACTGCAGCGTTGCCGATCCGGCCTGGCTGTGCTGGACAGCCTGGGCGTGCGCTACCGCATACTCGATCAGGCCGGATGCCGGCTGGTGGAACCCGGGCTGGCTCATTCGGCGCCGTTGCATGGCGGCATCCACCTGCCCGATGCGGCCGTGGCGAATTGCCGGCTGTATGCGCAGGGCCTGCGTCAGCACCTTGCCAGGCAGGGAGTCCGGTTTCGATTCGAGACCCAGGTTCTGGGGGTTCAGCCCGGAGCGTCCGTGCGCCTGACGGTGCGCGCGGCGGGCGATGCCACTGCGCTGGAGGCAGACCGTGTCGTGTTCTGTACCGGACCCGATGCACAGCGCTTGCTGCGCCCGCTCGGGCTGCGGTTGCGACTCGAGCCCGTGTGGGGCTACACGTTGACCGCACGCCTGCGACATGAAGACCTCCCCGAGGATGCAGGACCGCGCGCCGGGTTGATGGACGAACGCTACAAGGTTGCCCTGTCCCGCCTCGGGCAGCGCGTACGCGTGGCCGGCAGCGCCGAGGTGGGTGGCGTCGCAGGCCGTCTGCACGGGGCCTCGGTGGCGACGCTGCACAAGGTCCTGGAGGATTGGTTCCCGGGCCAGATCGACCGGGGCAGCGTGCAGTACTGGAAGGGTGCACGACCGATGCGACCGGATGGCCCTCCGGTCATCGGCGCCACGGGTGTGCCAGGGGTGTGGGTCAATCTCGGCCACAGCTCCAGCGGCTGGGCCCTGGCTTGCGGATCCGCCAGGCTGCTGGCCGATCAGCTCGCCGGGCGGCCCTGCCCGATCGACGTCCGGCCATTCGACGCCCAGGGCATGCGCTGAGCCGCTGCCCGGCGAACCTCCTGGCTGCACGAACTGCACCGGCGCGGCGCGCAGCCGCGCACAATGTCTGCATGGATGCCGCTTCCCAACGGTCAGCCCCGCCGTGGCGGGTTCTCGACCACCCTGTCGGCTGGCCGCTTTGGAGCACCTCGGCCACAAGGGCCTGTGAACAGCAGGAGCGCTCACGCCTGGGAGAAGGCGTCCTGATGCGGTCGGCAGGCCGTGCGGTGGCGCGATTGGCCAAGGCACTGGCCCCGCATGCCCGACGCATGTGGGTGGCCGCTGGTCCGGGTGGCAACGGCGGCGACGGTCTGCACGCCGCCGCCGAGTTGTGTGCAGCAGGTATCGAGGTCGAGGTCACGCTGGCCACGTCAGCTTACCCATCGGGCTCCGAGCCGGCGCTGGCCCTGGCGCGGGCTCAGGAGGCCGGCGTTCGGATCTCCCACGCACTGCCGAGCGGGTCGTTTCACCTCGCCATCGATGCCCTGCTCGGGGTAGGCGCCAACCGGTCCCCGGAGGGCCGGTTGCTGGCCGCCCTGCACGCCCTGCAGGCCAGACGGGCGCCCGTCCTGGCCGTGGACCTACCCTCCGGCCTCGCGGCCGACACCGGCACGCGCGTCGGCGCCGGTGCGCTGAGAGCAGACGCGACGCTTGCCCTGCTGACCCTCAAGCCAGGGTTGCTGACCGGAGCCGGCCGTGAGCATGTAGGCGACCTGTGGTTCGATGACCTCGGCTGCCAGCCCGACCCGGCGTGGCCCCCGATGGCGCGAGTCACGTCGAGCGAGGAGGTGGCACCCTTGTTCCAGCCACGCGGCCATGACCGTCACAAGGGTAGCTTCGGCGACGTAGTGGTCGTGGGTGGTGCTCCGGGCATGGTGGGTGCGGCCCGCCTGGCTGCAATGGGGGCGCTCGCAGCCGGGCCCGGTCGCGTCTTCCTGAGCCTGCTGGACGCACACGCTGCGGCCAGCGACCCCCAGTTCCCCGAGTGGCTGTTTCGACCCCAGCCCTGGCTGCCCGGCCGACATCCCCTCGAGGCGAGCACTGTGGTATGCGGCTGCGGCGGCGGGGACGCCGTCTCGCACGCCCTTCCAGCCTTGCTGTCACGGGCAGGTCAGCTCGTGCTGGACGCGGATGCGCTGAATGCACTGGCCTGCGACCCCGTGCTGCGGCGGCTGCTGCAGGCCCGCTCGCATGCAGGGCGCCCCTCCATCCTCACACCGCACCCCCTGGAAGCCGCACGCCTGCTCGGCTGGGACACGGCACGCGTGCAGGCCGATCGATTGACCGCTGCTCAGGCGCTCGTGAGCGAACTTGGCGCGGTCACGATCCTCAAGGGCTCAGGCACCGTGCTGGCGTGCCCGGGTGAGACCCCACGCGTCAACCCGACGGGATCGGCATCGTTGTCCGGGGGCGGCACCGGGGACGTGCTGGCCGGGTGGTTGGCCGGGCTCTGGTCGCGACACCACCCCGCGTCGGCCGGGGCTCCCTCGGCCGCACGCGCCTGGCGGGCAGGTTGGCAGGCCGCAGTGGCCGCTACCTGGTCGCATGGACGTGCGGGGGAGCTCCCTGGCGAAGCGCCTCTGCGGGCGAGCGACCTGGCGCAGGCACTGTCGCGGTACGCAGGCGCCTGAAGGGGCGCTAGCGGCGC
>JBDKFA010000152.1:0-21408 GCA_039798945.1 Pseudomonadota bacterium | reverse complement strand
CATCTCGGTGACTCCTGCAGGGACCGGGGAAGGCGGGTTGCGCCGGGCGCGGTGAGCACTTTCGAGCATAGGCGCGGCAGGCGCAGGGGGAGTTTCCATTTCGGAAACTACCCCTTGCCCGCGGGGCACCTTGGAGGCAGGATGGCTGCATGAGCCACTCCTTGAACCCGCTGGAGGCACTGCTGGCGGTGCAGACCGCCGGCAGCCTGGCGGGTGCGGCCGCGCGCTTGAACCGCAGTGCCTCGGCGCTTTCCAAGCTGCTGGTGGCCCTGGAGCGCGAGTCCGGGCAGTCGCTCGTCGAGCACGCGAGCAAGCCGCTTCGGCTCACGCCCGCGGGCCATGCGTATGCGGCGGCGGGCCGGCGCATGCGCGACCACCTGCGCGAAGCCGAGGAACAGGCCGCAGCGTTGCGTCACCAGGTCTCGGGCACGCTGCGGGTGGCCACCTCGTTCCTGATCGGCCATGCGGTGCTGGCCGACTACGTGCCGCGTTTTCGGCAACGTTTTCCTCAGGTGAGGGTGGACGTCGAACTCGACGACCAGGACCCCGACCTGGCCGCGGGGGGCTTCGACCTCTCGATTCGGCATGCCGCCGTGCAAGGCGGCCCGCTGATCGCGCGCCCGCTCGGCCACAACCGGGTGCGGCTGTGCGCTGCGCCGGCGTACTTCGAGCGCCGTGGCCGGCCCGAGTCCCCTGTCGAGCTGAAGTCGCATGCGTGCCTGGAGTTCCGCTGCGTGGGCCTGGACGGGCGCTGGCGCTTCAGCCAGGGCAAGGCGACGCACTGGGTCACGCCGCGCGGTCCGGTGGCGTCCAACAGCGACGAACTGCTGCTGGCCTCGATGCTCGGTGGCGAAGGGCTGCTGCCGTGCTTCGACTGGGTGGTCGGGCGTGAGCTGCAGCAGCGCCGTGTGCTCACCTGCCTGGACGACTGGGACTTCTTCTCCGAGGCCTTCGGCGATGCGCAGCTGTGGGCCGTCTACCCGCGCGGCAGCCGCGGGCAGCTGCGCATCACCTACTTCATCGACGGGCTGGCCCGCCACCTCGAGGCGTTGAGCGAGGGCACGCTCGCCGCGCCGCCCCTGCTCGAGCGTACGCTTCGGCCGGCCTCATGACGGTGCTTGCCGCCTGGCGGGAGCGCCCCGGGTGGCGTGCTCAGCGGGCGTGTGCGCCGGGCGCGCGTTGCGCCACGCGCCCGCTCAGGTAGGTCCACACGAAGGCGGCTGCGGCCGAGGCGGTGAGCTCGGCGTGGTCGTAGGCGGGCGCCACCTCCACGCAGTCCATGCCCACGAAGGGCAGCTCCGCGAGTTCCTCGAGGAAGGTGAGCACCTGCGCCGTGCTCAGGCCGCCGGGCTCGGGCGTACCTGTGCCTGGAGCGAAGGCTGGGTCCAGGCAATCGATGTCCAGGCTGAGGTAGACAGGCGGGTGGCCATGCGCAGCCAGCCGCTGGCGGATGGCGCCCAGCACCTCGGCAAGCTGGCGCGGGCTTTCCAGGCCGCGCAGCTCGCGTGCGGGGTAGAGGAGCCCGCCGCGCTGGCGCACGTGGTCGCGTGCCGCGGCATCGGCGGCCGAGCGGATGCCCAGCTGCACGAAGCACTCGGGCTGGGCAAGGCCTTCCTCGAGGGCCTCGTACACCCAGGTGCCGTGGCCGCTGGGTTCACCGAAGTGGTCGCGCCAGGTGTCGCAGTGCGCGTCGAAGTGGATGACGGCCGGGGCGCGGCCGAGCCGCTCGCGCAGCGCGCGCAGCACCGGCAGCGTGACGGAGTGGTCGCCGCCGAGCCAGACCATGTGGTGGCTCGCGAGCAGCGCAGGCAGCAGCCGCGCGAGTTCTGCGCGCATGGGCGACAGTCCCGTGTTCGGCAGCGCCAGGTCGCCGAAGTCGAAGAGCTGCGAGGTGGGGCTGCAGTCGAAGTGCGGATGCGTGCCGTCGCACAGCATGTGGCTTGCCTGGCGGATCGCGCGCGGGCCGAAGCGCGCGCCCGGCCTGTTCGTGGTCGAGCCGTCCCAGCACAGGCCAGCCAGGCCGAAGGGGCGGGCGCGCGGGTCGCCCTCGCGCGAGGCGCGCAGGAAGCTCGCCTGGTCGAGGAAGGCGAACTCGTGCTGTCTGGCGGGAACGGGGGGCTCGGAAGGCGCGGGCGACGTCATGGGTGGAGACATGTGGCGGGACAACGCGGATGGACAGTGTGGCCGATGCGGGCTTTCGCCTGCCCAGTGTGCCTGCACCCGTGGTTCGGAGGAGGTGGGCTGGCGTCGGCCGGGGGCTTCGGAGGCGGCACTGTCACACAACGCACACAGACGTTGCACACAGCGGGCACTGACGCCGCGGCGCCGCGTTCCTACAGTGCCGGGCATCGCATCCACGAAACCAGGACAAGCCCGATGAATGCCCCGTCGAAGACCGTCTCGCGCATCGCGCACGCCAGCCCCGAGGCGCGTCGCGCCCGCCTTGCCGCGGGTCGCGCCGGCCGCGCCTTCGCGGCGGCTGGCCTGGCCGGCCTGCTGGCAGCCTGCGGCGGCGGAGGCGGCGCCGGGCCCGAGGGGCCGGTGGTGGCCGAGGTCAACCGCGACGCCACGATCCAGGGCGCGGTCGTCAAGGGCCCGGTGGCTGCAGGCCAGGTGTGCGCCTATGCGGTGGTCGATGGCGTGGCAGGCGAGCGGCGCGGCTGCGCGTCCACCGACGCGGACGGCCGCTACACGATCCAGGTGTTGTCGGTGAACCCGGCTGGCGAGACGCTGGTGGTGGCCGCCACGCGCCTGACCGGCCAGTACACCGACGAGGCCACGGGCACGCGGCGCGCGCTGGACGCGACGCTGCGCACGGCGGTGCAGTTGCGCCCAGGTGATGCAGCTACCGCGATGGTCACGCCGCTCACGGAGCTGGCGATGCGGCGCGCGCAGACCGCACCGGGCGGCCTGCACGCGAGCACGATCGAGCCCGCGATGACGCTCGTGTCCGCCGCCTTCGACGCAGGGGACTTGCGCCAGGTCCGCCCAGCCGACCCGACGCACCCCGCGTCGGCCCAGGCGGCGCGCGGTGCGCGCAACCACGGCCTCGCGCTGGCGGCCGTGTCGAGCCTGCAGGACACCCTGAGCGCCCCGGCGGGCAAGCGCGTGACGCTCGAGCAGGCGCTTGCCGAACTCGAAGATGCCTTCGCGCCGGATCGCGTCGCGGCACAGGACACCAAGTTCCAGGCTGCGCTGCAGGCCTTCCTCGCGGGTCCGCGCAACGCGAGCGGCGTCGCGCCGGGCGCCATGGCGCAGGCCGTCGCGCTGAACCTGTCGGCGCTGCCGCAGGCCTTCGGGGTGCTGCCGGCCATCGAGCCCGCCGGCCCGGCCACGATCACGACGCTGCCCGTGCAGCCCGATGACGGCCCGGCCTGCCGCGTCACGGTGAGCCAGCCGCTGGTCGGGGGCTCGTACCTGATCCCGATGCAGCCCTTCACCTTCTGCGTGCGCCGGGTGCAGCCTGCGCAGTGCGAAGTCGGCACGATGCAGGGCCTGCTGCGCGGCGACAAGCTCTACAACGTGCTGCAAGGCACCGCCTTCCGGATGACCGAGCACGCAGTGCAGGCGACCGACTCCTGCGGCTCTGGCGCGGATGCGACCATCGATCTCGGTTGAGCCGAGCCGTCGATGGCGCACAGGCTGCGGGTTGATGCCGACGCGCGGCCTGCAGCCCTTGGCGCAGCGGGCGCGGCGGAACCCGGAACACGGCGAGGCGCGGCGCTCGTCCCCAGGCCCGGGCGCCGCGCGCACGCGGGAGCTGCGCTTCACGGCCAGCGGCAGCGAGTACTTCCGCATCTGGATCGTCAAGCCGCTGCTGATCGTCGTCACGCTCGGGCTGTACCTGCCTTTCGGCAAGGCGCGCCGCCTGCGCGACTTCCACGCCAACACGCTTGAGGACGGGCAGCCCCTCGCCGTTCATGGCGACCACTGGAAGATGTTCAAGGGCTTCGTGCTTCCAGGGCTCGCTCGCCGACGCGTACTGGGCCATTCGGCTCACGTGCGGGCTTGTGGCCACCCGCCGGACAGCGAGCGGGTGCGGCTGTTCGAGGCTGGCAGACGTCGAGTGCTCGAGGGGCCGGGCACGCCCCAGGTGGCTCTGCCGTAGAGCGAGCCTCAGGCCGGCTGCATCACGATCGCGAACACCACGCCAATGGCCATGTAGTAGCGGAAGGTCGCGTCCTGGCCGCTGTACTCCTTGGACTGCCAGGCGCACCACCACTGGCCTGCGCCGATCACGAAGATCGCAAACCAGATCGTGAACCCCAGGCCCAGGCCCCAGAGTGCCACGGCCTTGGCGGCCTGGAAGGCGGCGGTGTCGAGCGCGCGGGCGTCCCACATCATCCATGCGCCCCACAGGCACAGCAGCGCGGCGAGCGCCTCGAGCACGATGATGAAGACGTAGGCCGCGTGGTGCAGCCCCGGCGAGGTGATGCGCCGGCCCTTGAGCCGGCAGTCCGGGAAGATCGTGTCCATGCTCATCACGTGGCGCACGAAGGTGTGGTTCGTGCCGTAGTCGGTGATGTTGTTGAGCACGACCGACGCTGCGAACAGGCCGATGTAGGCGGTGAAGAGGGCTTGGAGGGTGCGCAGGGTTTCCATGGCAGGGAAGTTGTGGCCGGTCGTAAGGGGGACGGATGCGTGAGGGGTGCTCGGATGTGCCGGCGTTCGCGCGTGGTCGCGCAAGGGCGGGGCCGCTGTCGCGTATTGAAGCAGGAAGCGTGCGCGGCCTGTTGGGACGGACCTGTTTCGCTGTCCCTGGCCTGTCCCGGCTACCGGCTCCACCACCAGGCCAGGCCCGGCATCCACAGCGACGCGAGCAGCACCTGAAGCGCGAGCGCCAGCCCGGCGTAGGCTCCGGCGTCCGGGTGCACCTGCATGGCGCGGGCCGCGCCGATCCCGTGCGAGGCGGTGCCGAGCGCGAAGCCGCGCACCGACCAGTCGTGCACGCGCAGCAGCGCGAAGAGCGTCTTCGCGCTGACCGCGCCGACCATGCCTGTCAGCACGGCGAAAACGGCCGCCATCGCGGGCACCCCACCGAGTCTGTCGGCCAGGCCCATGGCCACGGGGGCCGTCACCGACTTCGGGATGAGTGAGCGGATCACTTCGCCCGGCAAGTCCAGCAGCAGGCCCAGACCGACTGCGGTGACCACCGCGGCCGCGCCGCCGGCGAACCCCGCAAGCACCAGCCTCAGCCCGCGCCGGCGCAGCTCGGCGCGGCGCTGCCACAGCGGCCAGGCCAGCGCCACCACCGCCGGCCCGAGCAACACGTGGATGAACTGCGCGCCGGCGAAGTAGCTCGGGTAGGGGGTGTCCGTGAGCACGAGTGCGGCTCCGATGGCCAGCACGCTCCACAGAACCGGGTTGGCCAAGGGCGCCTGCCCAAGGCGCTCGTAGACCGCTTGGGCGATCACGTAGGTGGCCACCGTTGCCGTCAGGCCGAAGAGCGGCGTCGATGCGAGGTAGAGCCAGAGCTCGACGAACTCAGTCATGGTGCGGTGCGGCGCCGTGTGGCGGGTCGCGCAGCAGCGCGCGCAGGACAAGCGCGGTCACGGCCATGCCGACCCAGGTCGAGACCACGATCGCCACGAGCAGCTGCCAGCCCACGGGTGCGAGCGCGCCCAGGTGCACGATCACGCCCACGCCGACCGGCACGAAGAGCAGCGACAGGTGCTGCAGCAGCACCGATGCCACTGCGCCCACGCGCTGCGCCACCGGTGCCCAGGCGAGCGCGGGCAGCAGCATCACGAGCCCCAGCACCGGCCCGGGCCACGGCAGGCCGAGCGCGCGTACGAGCAGCTCCCCCGCGCTTTGCAGCACGAGCAGGAGAGCGAGGCCTTGGAGGGCGATCACGGGACGGTGAGCGGTGGCGGCGGGTGGACGGATGGCCATCATGCGCCGAAGTGGTGCGCATCGGGTGCGCGTGTGCCCTACCCTGCGCGGCGTGACCGCAGGCATGCTCGAGCTCAACCCCTCGTATAGGAAACGCGGTATACTGATTGGCTCAGTCGCGGGGTGGAGCAGTCTGGTAGCTCGTTGGGCTCATAACCCAAAGGTCGCAAGTTCAAATCTTGCCCCCGCAACCACAGATTCTGCTTGTGAATCAAGCACTTACGAAGCCCGCAGTGATGCGGGCTTCGGCGTTTCTGGGGCTCGTGGCCCATCTGTGGCCCACCCATGGCCCATCCGTGGCCCGTGGGGTTCGCTCGGCACCCCTTCTTCGACCCTTGGTCTGGTGGCCCGAAAGCCGACCTTTGGTCACCTGACCAACGGTCGTCGTCTTCCCTGACCATTGGTCTGTGGCCCCGCCTCGATGGGCCACAGCGGGCTCGTGGCCCGGGTGCGCTGCGCAGGTTCTGATTTCTACCCTGACCGACCACCCAGGCTCGTCTACTTCGCGTCCCCCTGGGGCGCAGCCTGGGCATCGGGCCGGTACTCCAGCAGCTCACCGACGGGCACGCCCAGGAACGCACAGAGCTTGTCGATCGTCTCGAGGTCGACCTTCGCGGCAGTCTCGTCGTACAGCAGCGTGATCGTGCCGCGGTACAGGCCCGTGGCTCGCGCCACGTCCGAGATCTTGAGCTTGCGTTCGCCCATCAGGCGCGACAGATGACACTTGATCACGAGCTTCGGGGGCAAAAAATGTTGTCTGGGAGCACAAAAAGTGTTGACAAGCCCAACAAGACCTGCAAAATGACGTCCGGAACAGCAAGTTGCGCCCACAGGGAACAAATTGCTGGCTCGATTCTCGCCTGACACGGAGGAACAGCCAAGTGCCGGAAACTACCTACCTCACCACCGACGAGCTCGCCGCCCGGATCAAGTACGACGCCCGCACGATCCGCGAGCAACTCAAGGACAGCGTCCTGCTGGAGGGCCAGCACTACGTGCGGCCCTTCGGTGGCCGCAAGATCCTCTTCCTGTGGGAAGCCATCGAGCGCGACATGCGGGCAGTGGCCGGCGTGGGCCGCGTCTCGATTCCCATGGCCAACGGGACGGTGCTCCATGGGTAGCGTGCGCACCCTGGCCTCCCGGGGCACTCTGTTTCTCGACTTCCGTTACCGGGGACAGCGGTGCCGCGAGTACACCGCCTTGACGGACTCGCCGGCCAACCGCAAGCGGCTGCAGAAGGTGATGGACAAGATCGAGGCCGAGATCGCCTCGGGAATCTTCGACTACCAGGCCACCTTTCCGGGCAGCCGCGTTCCGCCGGAGCCTGCGGCGCAAAGCTCTGCGATTGCGGCCCAGGCGGTGCAGGCCGCGCATCCTGTCACTGTGGCGCCGTTGCCGGCCTCGGGCCCGGTGCTGCCCACCTTCCGCGACTTCACCACCGCCTGGCTCGCCGAGCACCAGATCGAGTGGCGGCGCTCGCATGTCAAGGTGCTCGTCTCCACGCTGCAGGGCCACCTGCTCCCCGCGTTCGGTGACCGCCCGGTGGGCAGCATCAGCAAGGCCGATGTGCTGGCGTTTCGCACCGAGCTGGCCAGCAAGCCCGGCCGCACGGGCGAGAAGCTGGGCAACAAGCGCATCAACAACGTGCTCGGGGTACTGCGCCGCGCGATGGCCGATGCAGCCGAGCGCTACGGCTTCACCTCGCCGTGCACGAACATCAGGCCGCTGAAGGTGCGCAAGAGCGACGTGCAGCCCTTCTCGCTCGACCAGGTGCAGCTCATCCTGGCCACCGTCCGCCCCGACTGGCGCGACTACTTCACGCTGCGCTTTCTCACCGGCCTGCGCACTGGCGAGGCGCACGGCCTGAAGTGGAAGTACGTGGACTTCGAGCGCCGGCTCATCCTCATCCGCGAGACCTTCGTGCTCGGCGAGGACGAGTACACCAAGACCGACAGCTCGCAGCGCGACATCCAGATGTCGCAGCCCGTCTACGAGGCGCTCCAGCGCCAGCAGGCGGCCACGGCCGCGCTCGGGGAGTACGTGTTCTGCACGCGTGAGGGCACGCCGCTGGACAACAAGAACTTCTCCGACCGGGTCTGGTACCCGCTGCTGCGCCACCTGGGGCTTGCGCCCCGGCGTCCGTACCAGATGCGCCACACGGCGGCTACGCTGTGGCTCGCCTCGGGCGAGGCACCCGAGTGGGTGGCGCGCCAGCTCGGCCACGCGAGCACGCAGATGCTCTTTCAGGTGTACAGCCGCTACGTGCCCAACATGACGCGGCAGGACGGCTCGGCCATCGACAGGTTGCTGGCCACGCGCTTTGCGTCGACGAACCTGCAAGCCCCGGGTGAAGCACGCCCGGCGCAACCGCCGCCGCAGCCCGCGGCGTAGCACCCACCGCGCCGCCCCTCGAGGCGGCACTCGAACGCACCCATCAAGCGGGGCCGAACGGGCCCTGCGGGGAGAACCCGTCCCCGCAGTGTCTTGCCGCCCCAGGAAGGCCAGCCCTCATGCCCCTCCTTCGCACTCCCGCCCAAGTCGTCGCTCGCACCGTGTGGCTGCGCGTGGCCTGCTCCAGCGCCTACGGACCACGGCCGCACCGCAGGTTGCAGACCGGGCTCATGCACTACTTGCGCGGAACAGGCATCACGCCTTGCGTGCTGCCTACGCGCATTGGCCTCTTCGGGACGGGGCGGCCCATCACGCCGCATGACTGGTCGGCGGTGATCGGCTGGCTGCTTGGGCAGCCCGAGGTGGTGCTGGTGCACAGGGAGTTTCCGCGTACGAGCAGGCATAGGGTGACCCAGGGGGAGGCTGCGAGGGCGACTGCCCAGACGGAAACTGCGCCCCGGCCCGAAGAGGCGGGTCCCGTGCCTTGGATCGACCCGCGCCCGGACATCGACCCCCAGGAAGTGATCTGGCACATCGAGGACGTGTGGCTGCGGCTTGCGGTCTGCGTGCCCGTGCGCGTCGAAGTGGTACCGGGTTACGAAGACCAGCTGATCCTGCGCTTCCAGGGGATGAGCACGGCGCACTTCGATGCGGACCTCGAAAAGGCCGCGCTCGATCCGGCGCTCTACCGCTGGCGGGTGGCCGGGCGCAGCGCGTCTTTCGTCGAGGCGATCGATGTGGAAGACGACGACGTGCTCGTGCGGCTCACGCCGATGCGGGTGGTGCGCACGTGGGAGCGGGGTCCGGGCTTGGTGTGCGGGATGCTTGGGGTGGTGGACAGGGTGAGGGGGCTGTTAAGCCAGGGCTGAGCACGGCCAGTTCCAGCCGCCGGGCTGGCAGCGTGCGGGTGCGGTCGAGCGGGCAAGTTGTTCATCACCGCGCCCCCAGCCAAACCAGCACCACCACCACTGCAATCCCCGCGAGCAGCCACCTGCCGCGCCGGGCGCTCGGCACGTAGAGCTCCTCCACGGGTGGCTGCGCAGCCGGCTGCTCGCCTTCGCCGGACAGCGTCTGCCGGTACGAGACGCCCGTGCCCGGCACGCCCACCGAGCCCGTGACCTTGCGGCCGCGGATGTTAACGGAGGCACCGGGGCCCCCGACCGTCCAGGAGGTGCCGGACTTGCTCAGGTTGAGCGTGAGGCCCTTGAAGAGGCGGATGCGTTTAGTGAAGCGCAGGCCCATGGTTCAAACGATCGAGCGTAAACGTCCTGGCAGACCGTTCAAACACTGTGGAGCCCGTTTGAGCGGCGGGGTGTGGATCGCTAAACGGTACCTCACGGCGTTCAAACCGTCCAATCAGGTCCGGACAGCGTCGAGGGTGTCAACGTGCCAGCGGATGTAAACGCGCCACGGGCGTTTGAACGGTTCAAGGGGCTGTTTCAACGAGGGGCGTGGCAAGGGCCGGCGCCGAGCACGTCTCCCCCGTCTGCGCTCCTTCCGTCTCCTGCCCCGGCCGTACCGGCATCATCCAGGCGTCCGGGTGGGTGATGCCACTGGCCCATGTCACCCGCTCGCGGCACAGGACGTGGTTGCTTTCGTGCAGCGCGTAGAGCTCGGGCGTGATCGGACGGATGAGCCACGACGGCCCCGCTTCGTTGACGCGCATCGGGCCGCGCACGTCCACGAGGCGGCCGATGTTCTCCCGGCAGTCGGGGTAGTCCCAGGTGATGACGGCGATGTCGCCGTCCTTGCAGCGAAGGGTCATGGTCGGGGATCTCGAGGAGGGAGGCAGGTGCACACCAGATTACGGGGTGGCTGGCTCAGGAAGTGAGCTGGACAAATGACCAGGTGGGTTGGCGCTGCCTTCCTGCCCTACGCCAAACCATCCTCGCCGTCCCCGTCATCCTCCTCATCGCCCGGCGCCTGCTCCTGCCCCCATACCGAATCGGCGATCTCGTTGAACTCCCCCGCCCCCAGCAGCCCGATGTCGCCCACCCAGTGGAAGCGGTCCAGGCCACGGCTGTGCACCTCACTGGACCAGACCTCGGCAAGCAGCAGCTTGGCCGCGCTCGCCGCCTGCAGGCCGCAGCGCAGGGAGGCCGCCCGAACGAAGGGCTCTCCCCACCGATCCCAGTTCGTGTCGTACGGCTGTGCCCACAGCAGCCAGTGCCTGTGGGCGCGGTCCATGCTGATGTAGTAGCTGCTCAGCCGGTTGTGCATGGGCGACCAGGCCCACTCCACCTGCCCGAGGTAGCGCGCGCTGCGCGGAATCGCGATATCGCCGAAGCCCTGCAGCGCCGAGTCAATGAGCACAGCCCAGGCGGGCGGTGCCTCGGGCAGCCCTTGCACCAGGTAGAGCCGCTGCTGCGGCAACTCCTGAGGGCGCATGGGGATTCGGGGCTTGCCGCTCATGGCCGGGCCTCCTCGGCAGCGCTGACGACCTCAGGCGCCGCACGGGCCGGGACCGGCTCTTCAAGCATCACGACCTCGTCGATGCCGGTCGGCTTGTCGTCGGATTCCAACGGGATCATCCACCCATCGGGGTGGTTGATCCTGCTCGACCAGGTCACGTGCTCGCGGCCGAGGGAGTCGTCGAGCTCCCGGAAGGCGTAGAGCTCGGGCGTGACGGGCTGGATGCGCCAGTAGGCCACCCCGTCCTCCATCGTCACCGGGCCGCGGACCTGAACGAGGCGGCCGATGTTCTCCAGGCACTCCGGGAAGTCCCAAGTGATGACGGCGATGTCGCCATCCTTGCAGCGAAGTTTCACGTGCTTCTCCTGTTTAGCGGATTGGGCGGTGCGCCAGGGTCCGCAAGCTGGATCAAATCCCCCCGGTCCGTCTGCCTTGCGGCGGGTGGACCAGACCCTCGCAGACTCATGGCCGCTCGACAGGTCCGTTCTCAACGGCAGGCTGTACGACACCCTCCAACTTGTGCTTAAGGAGCCCGTAGTAGTCGAACAGGGCTCCGTCGGGCAACTCGATGACGGCGTGGCGGGGGAAGAAGTTGTTGCACCGGCGCTCCTCGTACAGGGCATAGGCCAAGCGCTCACGCCAGACCTCTTCTTCGCCCGCCGGGAAAGGGAAAGGGATGGTGTCCCAGCTTCCGTCGTGGTAGCGCCTGGTCAGGGCTACAGGCAGGTTGGGGCTTTGCGGATAGCCGGCCGCTTCAAAGTCGTGGCCGCCGCATGGGAAGTACAGGCAACCGTTCCGGACGAGCAGTCGGACCGACACAGGCGCAGCAGTCGATTCAGGCTCGATCAGAGAGAGGTCGATCGCGTCGAACGCGGCGGCACTCTGCCGTCTTGGTGGTGGAGGGTAATCGTTGGTCGGCACCACGCGGTCGCTGAGCAGCTCTCGCGCACAGTCATAGAGGGCAAACGGATCCTCGCTGGGCTTCAGGTAGAACACACGCGCCGCCTCGCCGACGCTCAGCTTGATCGAGCGGGCGATACTCATGCCCTGGATGTCGAACTGCACCCACAGCATCGTGCCGTGCTTGTCGCACATGGCGTCGTCCCAGGCGTGGCGGGAGAACTCGGTCGACCAGCTCTCCATGAATGCGTAGAGGCTCTCGGAGATCATCGACTCGATGTTGGCGGGCTTGGGTGAGTCCGCGGCCCGATCCGGATAGTCGATGCGGTGGGAGTACCCCCCGAAGTCGGCGAAGACCACGACACGGGGCCGGTCGCCTGCAGCGGGTGCGTGCTCCTTGGCCTGTCGCTGGATTTTCTCGGAAGGAATCGGCGCAAGCTCGGGGGTCCAGGCGCGCGGCTCGCGGAAGTACGACGCGTAACGCGCAAGCCATGCCATGTAGGACTGGCGCTCGACGGCGACTCGCTCGAGAAGCGAATCGCGTTCCTCGCCAGTGATCGTGGTGTCGCTCTCGATCAGGCCCTGGAGCCTGTCGATTTCAGCGATCACCACGTCGTCGGGGCTGGGTTCGACACTCAATTCAAGCTCCTGCATCCTCACCTGCGGGGTCTGCCGCCCTCTCCAGCAACCGCTCCGGAGCGGGCCGGGCATCACACGTTGACGGTGACGAACTTGTCGTCCGACAGGTGCTCCTCGCCATCCCACCGGTAGGCCACGAGCGGCCCGTGGTGCGCAGCCGACCAGTCGAGCACCGCCACCTTGCTGCTCTCGATGCGCACCTCGCCGCTGAACCAGTAGTGGCCCACGAAGATCGGTGAGCCCTCCACCGGGGTCAGCGGACGGTTCAGCACTTCGGCAAGGGAGAGGTCGGGCAGTACCGAGGTATCGCCTCCGGGCACGATGGCCACTTCGTGAAGGCGTTCGGCTCCGTGCTTCCAGATCTTTATCCGGGCGTTGTCGTGCTTGTTGCCCTCCTTGTCGGTCACGAAGTGGCCGGCGGGCAGCTTGTGCTCGTAGCCGGTCGTCAGGATCTTGCGGGCCTTCTTCAGCGCCGAGCCGCGGAGGTGCGACTCGATCAGGAACTTTTCGGTCAGGCGCCCCGAGGCGTCGCGGTGCGGGGTCTGCTCGAGCAGGTCGACGCTGGCTTCGTCCCACCAGGCGTGCGCCACCCGGATGCCGCCGAGGTCAAGGTGCAGGGGGAGGGTGCGGAACCACTCCACCCACTGCCTGTGCTCGGCCGAGCCTTCGCCCACCTGGGCGAGGAAGGCGGCGTGCTGGCGGCGGTTCTGGTGGCACTTGGGGGTGTCGCCGCAATTGACGCGCAGGAACTCTTGGCGGTCTTTCACAGCCGGATCCGGCGTGACATAGGCGATGGCATTGAACTCGTGGTTGCCCATCACGGCCTGGGCGTGACCGGCCTCGATCATCTTGCGCACCACAGTCAACAGGCGGATCTGCTCGGGGCCGCGATCGATGAGGTCACCGACGAAGATGGCCTGGCGGCCTGCTGGCGGGATGAACGAGCCGGCGGCGGCTCGGTAGCCGAGGGCTTTCATCAGGGCTTCGAACTTGTCGTAGCGACCGTGGATGTCGCCGATGACGTCGTAGGCGGTGGACATCTCCACTTCCCCCTTAGTAGTAAAACACAACGAAGAGAGTATCCTATACTTCGTGGATTGCTGCAACTATCCTGTGAAGCCCGTGCTACCACCCCAGGAATTGCCTGCGCCGCCGCGCTACCCGATGCCCTTTACCCGGCTCGAGTTGTGCGTGTTCAGCCTCGTCGAGGGCGAGCTGCAGGTGCTACTTGCGCGCCGCGCGGGTGAGCCGTACCAGGGCCGCTGGGCGCTACCGGGCGGAGTGCTGAGAATCGACCTGGATTCGGATCTGGACGCCGCCGCTCAGCGCGTGGCCCGGGAGCGCCTGGGCACCGCCCTGCCGGGTGCGAGCCTGCAGACAGCCGTGGGCGGCAAGGACCGCGACCCTCGCGCCCCCTGGGCGCTGAGCGTCGTCTACCGCAGTGCCGTGCTCGCCGGCCAGGTGCCGGTTACCCCGGGCAAGCGCGTGAGCGAACTCCGCTGGACGCCTGCCCCCCAGGCCGCAGCAGACCGGCGCCTGGGCTTCGACCACGCGCGCATCGTGGCGCAGGCGCTCGAGTCGCTGCGAGGCGAGGTAAGCGAACTGCGATTTCCCCCGGGGCTGCTGGTGGAGCCCTTCACGCTCGGGGAGCTGCAGACTGCCTCCGAGGCGGTGCTCGGGCGCGCGCTGGACAAGTCGAGCTTCAGGCGGAAGATTGACTTGGCCGCGGTCGTGGAGCCAGTAGAGGGAGCCATGCGCACGGGTGCCTTCAGGCCGGCGCAGCTGTACCGAACCAAGGGGCCTGGGTAGTACACCGCCCGGGGTGCAAACACATCTGCCAGTCACCCGTCTGAAATCCGCTGCCCTAGCCGGTCGGGTGTGCTCATCTCCGGGCCCCGCACGTAGATTGACTCGTGATGAAACCGACGGGATACCAATTGCCGAGCTGAAGGTACATGCGGTCGGTCGTGTCGGTTCGCTGTTCAGCTAGGAACGCGCCCCCAAACTCACCACCACCCCAAACGGAAAGTGCCCCTCTGGCACCCCCGAAGGCGTACGCAGCCAAACCACTGGCCACCCAGCCGGCTGAGCGGGAAACGTCCCGGCCCCATCGGTTGCGAAGATGAGGGCAGCCGTGCTGGCGGCTGAGCTCTCCAGCCGCTCGTGCATCCACGCAAACACCGCCCGAAAGTCCGTCCCGCCCCGCCCGACCACCTTGAACTGCTGCGGGATCTCCATGCCGTCGAGCTCACCGTACTCCTCGACGGACTTGATCGCCGTGTCCGCCTGCACCACCGACAACGAGCAAGGAAAGGTCTCGCGGAACGCTCGCACCTCGGCGTAGATCATGGCGAGCTCTTTTAGCGCCATGGAGCCCGAAGTGTCTACGGCGAAGACGAGGTGCCCTGGCGCCTCGACGCCGACAGAGGGCAGGAGCAGGCCGCGGTGGAGATGCTTCTTGCTCGGTGGCCAAAGGCTCCAGTCGGAGCGCATGCGGTCGTGCAGCCAGGCGCGCAGGACGGCCCTCCAGTCGATGCGCGACTCGTCCGCCGCCGCGCACTCCTGCTGGAACCACGCCCCGCTGCGGCCCTGCAGGCGCGGCGCGGCTTCCCTCCTGAGCTCCGCCACGAGGTCGCGGAGCTGCTCCGAATCAGGAGTGTCTGCCGAGCGCAGCGGCAGGGTGCGTGGGTCGTCGGGGTCGAGAAGGTCCTCTCCCACCGGCAACAGCACGCCGCTGGGATCGTGGTCGTCTTCGCTTCGCCGCAGGCTTCTGCCCTGTCCGACGGGCTCGCGCCTGGCCAGTTCGTCGTAGATCTGCTCGGAGGTCATGCCCGAGAAGGTGTGGGCGACGAGACCGCCTTCTGGCAGCCGAAAGCCCAGCTCGACGAGCAGTAGGTTGATGGCGAAGTCGCAGGCCTTGTTCCAGAGCTCGCGCCGGCGGTCTTGACGGCGCGAGGCGTGGGCGAAGAGCACATGCATCAGCTCGTGCGCGATGACTCCTCGTATCTCGGCGTCCGCCAGGCGCGCTACCCATACCGGGTTGTAGAAGATGTGGAAGCCATCGGTGGCCATGGTCGGACACCACGACATCGAGCTCACCGAGACGATGGGCAGCCTCATCAGGGCACTTGCAAGGAACGGCTGGCGCAGAGCCAGTCGGATGCGAGCCCGGGTGACGCGCGAGCTCAGCTCATCGGGCGATGAGAGCTGCATGGTTCTTCATGAACTCGCGGTACTTCGGGTCGCGCGCGAAGGCGGGCTTGCCGCGCAGCATGTCGCGTGCGAGCACGACCGCGAACTCGGGCGGCAGCCGAGAAAGCAGAGCGGAAGCTGCTGCGCTGACGTCGTCCTTCGCTGCGTTGTGCGCCAGCCAGGAGGTCAGCACGTAGATACCGTCGAGCGATTCGGGCAGCGTGGCATTGGCGGGATCGGCCACGATGGCCTGGATGCGATCCATGCTTGCCGCCTGCTTGACAAAGGCCATGAACTCGCGGGCGGGCCCCTCGCCAACGATTCCCGGGATGAGGTCGCCACACTCCTTGGGAGATCCGAATCGGGCCAGCACGTCGGAGAGCATCTCCCAGGAGCGCGGGGTGGCATACGCCGCCTCCTGACCGGGGTTCTCGCAGAGCAGCGCAGGTCGGAAGCCCAGGAACGACACGACCAGGGGGGTCAGGCCTGCGCCGATGGCCCACGAGCGCCAGTCGTCCACGTCGGCCTCGAGCGTGACGTGCACGAAGCGGTTGGCCAGCGCGCTGGACATCCGGAAGGTCACGGCGCGGTCCTGCTGGCGGTTGCCGGCTGCCACGATCCACCAGCCGGAGGGCAGAACATATTCGCCCACGCGGCGGTCGAGGACCAGCTGGTACAGGCTCGCCTGCACGAGCGGCGGGGCAGCGTTGATCTCGTCGAGGAACAGCACCCCGGGCTTGTCGTTGGGCTTGGGCAGGAAGCTCGGCGGGCACCACACGGCGCGTCCGCCCTCGATGGCAGGAATGCCGCGAAGGTCGGTCGGGTCGAGCAGTGAGGCGCGGAGGTCGATCACGGGTAGCTTGGCCTCTCTGGCCACGCTTCGGACGATCGAGCTCTTGCCGATGCCGGGCGGGCCCCAGACGAAGGCCGGCCAACGCTGCGTGAGAAGGGACTCCAGGACACTGGTCAGGCGGGACGGCTTCATGCGGTGTAGGGATCGTCAGGTTCGTCAGGGGTTCGTGATGTGCGATGTCGCCATGGTGAGCCAGTCGCGAACGTCGCTGGGCGCCACCCAGCGGTAGCGGGCCACGAGCTCGTGCGCTAGCGTCCTGTCCGTCGGGATCGTCGTGTGTACGCCGGGCAGTCCCGGTTGGTCGCTCATGGGCAGTGCGATCCTGCAGGGGGAGGCAGGATCGTCGGGCTCGAGGCTCGGCACGGGCGCGAGCAGATCGAGCCGGGGGTCGCCAGCGATGTGCATCCACCAGCCGTCGAAGGAGGCGGCGTGCAGTTCGATCTGCTGCTCGGAGCTGAGCTTGAGTGACAGGGTCGAGCGGGACTCGCCTCCTGTGCGCCCGGGTACGGGCAGGTTGCCAATCGCGCGCCGGCTGAACGCTCCGTCCGGGCCGAGCTTGAGCAGCGTCAGCCGGGTGCGGGCCTTGCGCCAGCGTGCAGCCTCGGAGGTTGGCATCACGATTTGAAGGGCATCGCCCGCATCGGGTGAGAAGGAGGCGGTCACGGGGTGCGGCTGCATCCCGCGTAGCTCGGTGAGCCAGCCCGGCGGTACGCCCAGGTCGGCCAATTCCAGGGCGGACTTTCCGGCGCCGGTCATCGAGGCCCGATCCACGTACGTCACGTCATCGTCCGCGCACAGGAAGTACCCGAGGTCGATACGCGAGGCGGTGGAGTAGATGACCAGTGGCGTGCCTGAGGGCCTTGGGTACTCGAGCGCAGCCACGTCGGTCGTGAGCGGGTCGGCAGTGAAGGGCAGGATGGCGTTGGGCATACCGCTTTGGGCGAGCTGCAGGAAGGTGCCTACGATGGAGCGCTTGTTCGCCTCTCGAGCGGCGGCGGCACGCACTGCTGAGGCAGCCGCCTGGTACAGGTCCTTGTGACCGTCCAGCTCTGCTGCGCGGGCAGCTGCTACGAGTGCGGCGAGCTGCAGTGGTACGACGGGGTGTGTGGAGATGGGGGCGGAATTCATGTGCGCATTCGGCGTGGCCATCACCGGCCTGAATCCAGGGAGAGGTTCTTGCGTATAGACGCCATCGAGTCGGCGTCGATCTCGTATCCCACGGATCGTCTGCCCAGCTCGAGTGAAGCCCGAACGACGGTACCTGCTCCCGCGAAGGGGTCCACCACCAGGTCGCCCGGCTGGCTGTAGCTGCGCACGAGCGCATGAATGAGCGGCACCGGCGAGTGGTGGCGATGGCGCACGGGCTGGCGGCCGACCGGGGTACTCAGGCTCGGCTGGCTCAGCAATTGCACGTCCTCCTCAGTGGGTTTGCCTGGCCGTGGTGGCCCCGGCTTGGTGAAGACGAGGAAGACCTCGGGGTCGAAGGGCAGGGGCCCCCAAGTTCGGGTGAGGTGGTCGAGCACACGCCGGCGGGTGAGCCGCGTGTGGGGCGGCCGCCAGAAGTGACGCGTGTACAGCTGAAAGCCCTGGGATTCCATCAGCTCGCGGTGGATGGCTTCCACTGGCGCCAAGCGATGCTGGAACCGCAAGTCACGTGTCTGAAGCACCGCCCAGCCTCCTGGCATCAGCACGCGCCAGGCCTCTTCGAAGACGCCGCGCAGGCCCCAGGCGAAGCGGATGGTGTCGCGCACCATATCCTCTGTACCGTCAGGGAACTGGTTGTCGAGATGGGCCCCAGGCTTGCGAGCCGACTCCGTGGCCAGCAGCTGCTGCTCCACTTCCCGCGAGAAGTACGGCGGACCGGTAAGCACGAGCGCTGCCTGGCCGTCTGCCACCTCAGGCATGTGGGCGCTCGAGGCTTGAACGACGATCGGTTGCGGCAAGCTGCTCATCGCTTGCCCGCCTTGATCCGTGGCGCATCAATCCCGCCGGCCTCGACCGATACGTCGCCGCTTGGGCTGCTAGAAGGCAGCTTGTGGAGCAGCTTGGCTGTCTCCTGGGGATGCATCATCGAGAGGAATGCCAGTCGCCCCTTCAGCGAGGCCCCGGATTGCGGCTCGCCGTGCCAGGTGGACTTACCCTCCACGCTCTGACGGTGCACGGCCGCACGCAGCCGGCGGCGTACTCGCCTAGGCACACTCACCTGCTCGTTGACGACCAGGCCCGTGCAGACCTGGCGCCGGCCGCGGCGGAAGATGTTGGTCTTCTTCGGGTCGAGCGTGAGTCCAATGCGTGCGAGCACACTCTTGGCGATGCCGAGCATCTCGACAGCCCCGTGCTCACCCGAGAAAGTGAGGTCGTCGGCGTAGCGGGAGTAGCGGCAGCCGCGCTGCTGCGCCTGCTCCAGCAAGATCTCGTCCGTGCGCTGCAGCACCCGGTTGAGCAGGGCCGGCGAGGTGGGGGCGCCTATCGGCAGCCCACCCTCGGCCGTGCACAGATCGATGATCGTGCCGATTGCCCCGGCCGAGAGCTCGCCGCCCAGGTCGCGTCTCAGCGCTCCGAGCACGAGCGGCCAACGCACGCTCGGAAAGCAATTGCCGACGTCGGCGTTGACGACGATCGGCTGGCCTACGTGGACACTGGCGTTGTCCTTGATCGAGCGGTTCTTGACGAAGCCGTAAGCGCACGGGTGGGCGCCGAGTGGGGTGAGCAGCGCATCGAGCAGGGCACGCTGTACGCGCTTCAGAGCCGGCCCTGGCGCCGAGATGGTGCGGGTGCCGCCCGAGTTCTTCGGCAGTTGCCACTGGTGGTAGCAGTGGTCCACCCTGTGACCAGGGTCGGCGGCGTGGTCGACTGCACCCATGGCAGCTGCCAGGTACGGAAGAATGTCCATGCCGACAACTGCGCCCAGCTCGAGCAGCACGGGATCCTTGCCGGGCGTGCTACGCAGGCATATCGCAGCCTCGCGCAGCGCGCGGCGCAGCAGCACATCGGGCACCTGGGCCACCATCGGCTTGAGGCGCTTGATGTCACGCCGAAGCGCGAGTATCAGAACCGTCAGAGGCCCAAGGTTAGTGGCGACGCCGGCCGCGTCAGCCTCGCTGTTGCCAAACGGCCCAGCGAAAGCTCGCCACGAGGCAGACCAGGGAATCGGCCAGCCGGCACGAGCACCTTCCAGCAGCAGCGCGACCAGTCGGTCAGGATCCTGCGTCTTGAGCGCTCGGGCTTGCAGCACGGTGCCTGCCAACTCCGGCGGCACCCGCGTCTGGAGATACTTCAGGTCCGAGAGTCTGGAGAGCAGGGGAATGAGCTGCCTGAGCCATGCAGCCGGCGCCTGCTGTGCGAGCAGCGGCAGAACGTCCGGAAACCGGTTGCAGGCCGCAGCTGCTGACTCGAGGAGGCTGGGCGTGGCGGCCGCACCCTTGGTTGCCCTCTTCGGGGCTTCCGATCCGCTAGGTACAGAGCCCGTGGCCAGGCTCTGCAGATAGCCGGCCACCTCCTTTGCGAACGCAGTCGAGTCTGCCGGGTCGGCCCCGGACTCCACGAGCCAGACCAGGTGCAGCAGCGCTTCACGGCCGTGCAGGTTCCAGCCGCCTGCATCTCGCCAAGCCTGGGTGCCGGCGTGTGCGATCAACGATGACGCAAGGCCGTTCTTCTCCTTTCGTCCGCCTAGGTGGCTTTCGAGCTGCTGGGCGAGCTTCGGGTCGGGTGAACTTGCGAGCAGCTGCAGCAGCTCGTGGCTCGCCACCCCCGTGCGCAACCTCCGCTTCAGTAGCACGGAGACATCCTGGCGCTGCCCCGCCAGGCCCCAGATCCCCTCGATCGGCAGCTGCTCCCAGACGGTGGAATTGGAGTCGAAGAGCCGATGAGCCCCCGCAGTCACCAGGGCAGACCGCTCGGCATGCGCCCACGTCGCGTCGAGCAGCAGCCGGTCCTTTTCTCGAAAGGTAGAGGGATCGAGTGAGCCGGCCAGGATCGCGGATGCGATCGCCGAAGAGTCCATCGTCCAGTGCGCTGGGAACACCCGTCTCGGGAAGGCGGACTTCAGAAGGGCAATGCCGCTGGCGGACATCGGCTTCCAGATCTGGACGGCGTCTGTGGCACTCCGGCGAGAGGTTGATGGGCCCGACGAAACCTTGTGCGATTCGCCCAGAACTCTCCATAGATCGGCGGCGGCCTTACGCAGGGCAGCGCGCGCGAGTGGGTCGATACGGATCGACAGCAGCTGCGCCTCGGCCTTGTCGAAGTCTCTCCCTTCGAGGGCCTCGAAGAGCGAGGATGTGATGCGCGTCGCTGCATCGCGATGGGCGCGGCGCTCGGCGACCCAGGTGTGAAGGCGCGCGCGCTTGGCAACTGCCGGCGGCAGCAGCGCTTGGATGAGCAAGTGCGAGGACAGCACGAGCTGGTGCTCGTCGGCCTGCCGCATCAGGAACTCCGTCGCCTCGAAGGGCGGGATGCAGATGCCTCGGGAGGCGGCGGCGCGCAGCATCCGCAGGAGCTCTCGCCGCCTCAGGTATAGCGACGCCCCTCGCACATCGAGTGCAGCTCTGACGAACTCGTGCGCCTTCGCACCCGCCTCCAGGCGGTGAGCCAGTGCGTACCTCAACCGAATGCCGGGCATCAGGATCGTTGCCGCGCTCAGGTCTGGTGGGGTGGGGTCGTTCGGAAGCAAGATCGCCTGAGCTACGGCGTCCGAACTCGTGTCGGCAGCACTCGCTGCCAGCAGATGCCGAGCCAGGTCGGTGAGTGCAGGGTTGCCGCCCACCTGCACTGAGTGGAAGAGCACAGCTGCCTGCACCGGGACGCGCGTGGCCACCGACCAGGCGTGGCGCAAGGCGAGATCGTCCGGCAGGTCCGGGAATACGCGCCTTACGACAGGCCAGTAGGGCCGCGCTGCCGCGGCTAGAGCGGTGTCTAGATCTTGTGCGAACGATGGAGCGTAGGGATCCACCGAGGAGAAGACTCCCCGCAGATCGGGCAGAGCCTTGAGCGCCTCAGCCAGTCGCGCGCGTGCCTGCGTGCGTGACGTCATGAAAGATGGTCCTCCCCCCTGTCACTTTCCCCACGAGGCCCGAGCGGGACGCGCGGAACCGGCGCGTCGCGCCCCGTTGAGGAGCGCACCCCGCGCG
>JBDKFA010000151.1:0-2683 GCA_039798945.1 Pseudomonadota bacterium | reverse complement strand
GCCCTGGAAGCCCGGGGGGCCTTGGAGACGCCCAATGGCCGTATCGCGGTGGGCTGGCTCATCGTCGAGGACCTGGCGATGGTGCTCGTGCTGGTTCTGCTGCCCGTCATGGCTGCCCTGTCGAAGACCGAGGGCGGGCTCGACGGCCTGGGCGAGCTGCTGCCCGCACTGGGCAAGACGCTGCTTGCCGTCGGCGGCTTTGTCGCCGTGATGTTGATCGTGGGCAGGCGGTTCCTGCCCTGGGTGCTGTGGCAGATCTCCGCCACGGGCTCGCGCGAGCTGTTCACGCTGTGCGTGATGGCCGTGGCCGTGAGCATCGCCTACGGTGCATCGGCCGTGTTCGGCGTCAGCGTCGCCCTTGGCGCGTTTTTCGCTGGCCTCGTGCTGCGCGAGTCGGAGTTCAGCCACCGCGCGGCGGAGGACTCCCTGCCATTTCGCGACGCTTTCGCCGTCCTGTTCTTCGTATCCGTCGGCATGCTGTTCAACCCTCAGGTGCTCGTGGAAAGACCCCTGCAGGTGCTGTCGGTCACGCTGATCATCATGGTCGGCAAGTCCATCGCAGCAGCGGCGCTGGTGCTGGCGCTGCGCTACCCGTTGAACAGCGCCTTGACGATCTCGGCCGCGTTGGCCCAGATCGGCGAGTTCAGTTTCATCCTCGTCGCGCTGGCTGGCAGCTTGGGGCTGGTGCCGCCAGAAGCGATGAGCCTGGTGGTCGCCGGCGCCCTGTTGTCGATCGCGCTCAACCCGGCCCTCTTCTCGGTGGTCGAGCCCGTGCGCAAGTGGATCCTCGCACGCTCGGCGACGGCCCGGCGACTCGAGGCGCGAGACGACCCCTTGGCCGAGTTGCCGCGGGACACCGCCGAACAGCACCTGGCCGGTCACGTGGTGCTGATCGACTACGGCGAGGCGAGCCACCGGCTCGCCGAGATGCTGGTCACCGCCGGTGTGCCTGTGGTCGCCGTCGAGCGCGAGCGCGCCGCGGTGGAGGCCCTGCGCGACCAGGGGCGGGTTGCCGTCTTTGGCGATGCGGCCGAGGCTGGAACCCTCGTCGAGGCCCACCTCGCCGATGCAGCCGTGCTGGTCGTGCCTGGCGTCGACAGCACCACGACGCGCCCGCTCCTGGAGGCAGCACGGCTCCTCAACCCGGACCTGCGAATCGTCGCGCTCGCCGAGACCACGCAAGAGGCGGAATGGTTGCGCGCGTCCGGGGTGGATGTCGTGGTGGAACTGCCTCAAGCCGTGGCCGGCGTGTTGCGCGACACGATCGTGGGGCAACGCACAACGGCTCCGCGCAAAGGGGAGCGGCGTTTGGACGCCGTGCAATCAGACAAGTGACGGGCATTCAAGGGAGCGCGTGTCGTACTGGGACGCAAGGAAGGGGTGGCCGTTGCCGTCGTGGGTGACCTGCTTTTCGGGCGGTTGCTCGAGATTGCGAAGAACCGCGAACTGAACCAACTTCCGCCGCCGAGCCGGCGCTCATCCAGGCTGACCGATTGGCGATGTGTGCGCTGCGCGCCTTGAAGATCGACCCGCCCGAATACCTGCGCTTCGTCAAGTCGATGGACTCCCGCGAGGAGCCGTTTGCCGCGCCTCGCCGTTCGACGCTGCGGCCCCTGACCCACAAGCGGCTCGTGGCGCTCGAGGATTCCGCGGCGCTTTTCGAGGCCAGCCGCAGGTTCCGACCTCCAGCGGGGATCGCGCTGGACAGCTTGCGCGCCATGCGAGGCGTTTCGGCGCCAGCCGATGCTCCGGCTGAGCTGTCCACATCGCAGTCCGGGTCCACGCTGCTGGTCACTCGCGTCGCGATGCCCGCCAGCGGCTTCTCGGCCCTGGAAGACACGAACGCGCTCCCTGGAGTCAGCGACGCCTGCCGCGCGCGTGACACCGCGTGGCTCGGCGGGACCGAGCCGCGCGCCTTCGTCATCGGCCGCGGCGGACACCGCGGCTTCACCACCGGAACTCGCGCTCCGCAGGCCGGCGGTGCCGCCCGCTTGACAACCCTTCCAGGCGGGCGGCTTACCTATGCTCGGTTCACGTCACAGGCGGCGACCATCGAGCCGAGCTATTCGAGGGCGTGGCCACCACCGGGCCGATCACGCGCAGTCTGTTCATGGGGCGTGTCGACGAGCAGGCGCTCGTGGTCCATGTTGCCGGACGCGGGCTTGTCGTGATGGTTGGCTGCGGCCACCAGACCGTGCCCGGGCTGATCCAGCGCCTGACGAGTGCCTTCGGAGAGCCGCTGTACGGCATGGTGGGCGACTTCCATTACCCTGTGCCGGAAGGTCGCCTGCGCATCGCCGGCCTGGACGCACAGCGCCTGTTCGCTTCAGGCGACGGGCCCTTCAAGCCGATCACGATGGTGCAGGCGCAAGCCGAACTGGGAATGCTGGACCGACTGCAACTGCTGGCTCTCGGGGGGCATGACACCAGCGACGAGGTCATCACGTGGGCGGCGGAACGATTCGATGACCGCTTCAGGCAGGTGAAGGTGGGGCAGGCGATCGTGGTGCACCATCGGTGAACCACGGCGTCCGTGGTGTCGACCAGCAGTTGTGCTGCGATGGGGGTTGTCCGGATTTCTGTGTGTGAGGCGGTTGGGTGAATTGGCTCGGATCGGTTTGTCTTCTGCCTTCAGGCCCCTGCCAGGCCGCCGGAGGCGCCCCGGTTGAGCCATGTATTCATG
>JBDKFA010000150.1:0-52331 GCA_039798945.1 Pseudomonadota bacterium | reverse complement strand
GCGTCGGGCATCACCACCATGTGGTTCTTCGCGCCACCGAGCGCCTGCACGCGCTTGCCGTGGTGCGCACCGGTCTCGTAGATGTACTGCGCGATCGGCGTGGAGCCGACGAAGGACAGCGCCTTGACGTCCGGGTGCACGAGCAGCGCGTCCACCACCACCTTGTCGCCCTGCACGACGTTGAAGATGCCGTCGGGCAGGCCCGCCTCGCGCAGCAGCTGCGCCATGAAGAGGGACGCGCTCGGGTCGCGTTCGCTGGGCTTGAGGATGAAGGCGTTGCCGCAGGCGATGGCCACCGGGAACATCCAGCACGGCACCATGCAGGGGAAGTTGAAGGGCGTGATGCCGGCCACGACGCCCAGCGGCTGGCGCATCGTCCAGTTGTCGATGCCGGTGGAGACCTGCTCGGTGTAGTCGCCCTTGAGCAGCTGCGGGATGCCGCAGGCGAACTCCACGATGTCGATGCCGCGCGTGACCTCGCCCTGCGCGTCGCTGAAGACCTTGCCGTGCTCGGCGGTGATCATCGCCGCCAGCGTGTCGCGGTGCTGGTTGAGCAGCGCGAGGAAGGCGTTGATCACGCGCGCGCGACGGATCGGCGGCGTGTCGGCCCAGGCCGGCTGCGCCGCACGCGCGGCGGCCACTGCGGCCTGCACGTCGGCTTCGGTGGCGAGCAACACCTGGCGTGCGGCCTGGCCGGTGGTGGGGTTCCACACCGTCTGCGTGCGCGTGGCGCTGCCGCGCGTGGCGGTGCCGGCGATCCAGTGGCCGACGTCGGTGGTGGCGGTGAAGGCAACGGGTGCGCCCATGTGGCGGTTCTCCTGCAACGGGGTCGGAGCCCGGATGCATGCCCGGGCAGGCGCGCAGTCTACGGCGCGCGCCTGCACCGTGCCCGATGCGGGGTGCGGCGGGTGGGCCCGCCGCGGGTCAGCCGAAGCGGCGGGTGGGCCCGCCGCGGTTCAGTCGAAGCGGTGGGTCAGCACCAAGTAGGCGCGGTGCTGACCGGCACGCGCCGCCAGCGGACTCGACTTGATGGCCGAATCGAGCCACAGGTAGCGCCACTGCGCCTCCGCGCTCCACGCCCCACCCAGCGGCAAGCTGGCCGCCAGTCCGGTCATCGGTGCCGTCGAGGCCGGTGCAGCGTACGCGCGCAGGCCGGTGGCGGACGCCTCGGCCGCACTGACGCCGTAGAGATGGTCCACGTAGGCTCGCGTGCGGTGCTCGACGCCAAGCTGCGGGTAGAGCTTGAGCGGGCCCGCCTGCAGCCGTGTGCCGAAGGTCGCCTCGACCAGCGCGCCGCCCGAGGCGGGGTCGTGGAAGGCGTACAGGAACAGCATGCCCGCTGGCAGCCGCTGGGCGGTGCCCAGTCCGAGCGGCGTCGGATTCGAGCGGTTGCGCAGCCCCGTGAGCGACGGCCGGTCAGCCTTGAAGCCCTCGGTGGAAAAGCGTGCGACCGCCTCGAGATGGCCGTTGCCCAGCGACACGAGCTTCAGGCCGAAGGTGTCGATCCGGCCGAAGAACCGCCCGTATTGGCCATAGACGTAGGGCATGACCATGGTGGTGGTGTCGTGGCCGCGCACCACGGCCTGCGACGCGAAGACCCCCACGCCAAGCTCACCCGTGAAGCGCTCGGCGGGGCTGGACTGCGCCCACGTGCAAGGGGCAGCAGCGGCCAGCGCCAGGGCCCCGAGGACACGGCGCCACACGCCAGGCAAACAGGGGAACGGGAACGCACGGTTGGGCATGGTGGGAATCCTGTGGATGCGCGCCGAGCATAAGCACTTCGGCACGACGGCGACAGTCCCTGCCACACTGCGGGGCCATGCCGCCCCCTCGCCCCCCGCGGGCCCCGCGGCCCGTTCACCCCCCCGGCCCAGCCACGGCCCACGCCCCGACCCCGGGCTCACCCCAGCCCCAGCCCCAGCCCCAGCCCCAGCCCCAGCCGCAGCCCCGGCCCTTGCCCGCGGCGCGCCCGCTGACCGGCGCCGAGCTCGACACCCTGGACAAGGCGCTGGCCGCGCGGCCAGGCGAAGCGCTGGACGTCGTGGCCCTGGACGGCTACCTGTGCGGCGTGCTGTTGCAGCCGGGCCGCGTGCCACCCGCGCAGTGGCTGCCCGCGGTGTTCGACGTCGATGCGCCGCCCGGCGCAGCCGTGCCCGCCGATGCCGCAGCCGCGCGCATTGGCGCGCTCGTGCAACGCCGCCACGCCGAGCTCGATGCGGCCATTGCGTCGCGGCAGTGGTTCGACCCCTGGGTGTTCGAGCTCGACGACCCTGCGCTTGCCCCTCATGCGGCCACGCTGCCATGGGTGGCGGGCTTTGCCGCGGCGATGGAGCGCTTTCCGGCGCTGATGCAGCACGACGAGGCGCAGGTGCTCGAGCCGCTGGCCGTGCTCTATGCCGCCTTCGAGCCGCAGGACCTGGAAGACGCCGATGCGCTGCTGGCCGAGATCCAGACCCTGGAGCCGCCTGCCACGCTGGCTGAAGCGGTGGAAGACCTGGTGGCGAGCGTGCTGCGCCTGGCCGACGTCACGCGGCCGGCGCGCGCCCCGGGCAGCAGGCGGCAGCCCAGGCCACACACCCGCCGTGCGCCCTGAACTGCGTCACGCTTGTGCCGCTTTTCGTGCGCACGCAGCGCGCGGCGGGCGGCACACTGTGATCAGCGGGAGTGTCCCCGCACAGGGAGCGTCCGATGGCCCACACCCGCCTGTATCCGCTGCTGCGCTGGGTGCGCAAGCCCGCCGCCGTGTCCGAGCCGGACTTCGGCGACCACGGCACGGCTTTCGGCCTGGACCTGTCTCTCACCCCTGCCCAGGCAACGCCGGGCAGCGAACCGGCGCCGGCGCCGGCGCTGCCTGCTTCACCGGCAGCGCCGGCGCACGGCGAGCCGAGCTCCCTGTGGCGTCGCGTCGGCGGGCGCCGCGCGTGGCGCGACAGCTGAGCGCTCGCCCGCCGGATCGCGCAGCGGCGCACCAGCGGCAGCAGACTGCCTGGTTCATTCCCTGACGGAACGGTCTCGAGTTTGGCCGATGCGCCGTACAATGGCGCATGCCCCGAGGAACGTTTCGCGAGCAGATGCTCAAGGCGCGCGAAGACGCGATCGTCGCCTCCGTGAACCGCCTGCTGGCCGAGAAGGGCTTCGACCTGATGACGGTCGACGAGGTCGCCGCCGACGTCGGCATTGCCAAGGCCAGCCTGTACAAGCACTTCGCCTCCAAGGAGGCGCTCGCCGCAGCCGCGATGGTGCGCGTGCTCGAGCGTGGGCTGGAAGTGATTGCCCAGCAAGCCGCGCGCGCCGAGGCGAGCGCGCTGGAGCGGCTGCGTGAGGTCGCGCGCTGGACGCTGCAGACGCAGCTGGACGGCCAGATGCCCACTCTGCCTTCGCAGAACTCGACCCTGCGCGCCGAGTTGCTCGGCCACAAGCGCTACCTCGAGCTGCTCATGCAGGTGAGCGACCCCCTCGGGGAGTGGATCGTGCAGGCTCAGGCAGATGGTGCGCTGGACCGCTCGCTGCCTCCCGAGCTCGTGCTGTACACGCTGTTCGCGCGCGCCTGCGACCCCGTACCCGGTGTGCTCAAGGCCGCCGGCCGGTTCCGGGACGAGGAGATCGTCGAGATGGTGCTGCGCACCTGCTTTGCGGGGCTGGCCGCACGCCCGAGTTGAGGGAGCCGGCCCGCCGACCGGTCCGGCCGGCGCCGAGCCGGCATCGGCGCCCGGACGGCCCCGCCCGGCGCGTCGTTCAGCGCACCAGCAGCACAGGCACCTTGCTGTGCGCGAGCACGCGCGTGGCCACCGAGCCGAGCACCAGGTTGCCGAGCGATCCGTGGCCGTGCGAGCCCATCACGATGAGATCGAAGCGGCCCTTCTCGGCGGTGGCGGCGATGAGGTCGGCGGCCTGCCCGGACTTGGCCAGGAAGGTCGTCTTCAGCTCCCCGTGGCGCCCAAAGAAGGTGCGAATCGGCTTGAGCACCTTCTCGGCCTCGTCCTCGTAGTACGCCTTCAGCGTCTCCTTGTCGATCACCGCGGCCGCGCGCGGCGGCACGGCTGCCACGGTGTGGAGCACCGTGTAGGTGTGCGCCCCGCCCAGCCACTCGTCGTGGGCGGCCAGGTAGGCGAGCATGCGCTTGGTGTAGGAACTGCCGTCCACGGGCACGAGGATCTTCATGGGGTTCTCCTGCTCAGGCTGGCTGCGGCGGGGTGCCCGGCCAGCGGTTCGGGCGCGAGTATGGCGCAGCATCCCGGGGCCTCACCTTGCCAAGGGTCAAGACCGTGCGCATGGCCTGAGGGCGTTGCCCCCAGGCGGCGCCTCGCACGACAGCTTCCGGGTCAGGCCGCGAGCCGCTCCTGGATGCGGGCGCGCACGGCCGGCAGCTGCGCGGGCAGGCGACTGCCCAGCTGCTCGAACAGTTCTCCGTGCAGCGTGAGCTCCTCGCGCCAGTGCGCCGCGTCGACGTGCGTGACGCTCGCGAACTGCTCGGGCGTGAAGGGCAGCCCCGCCCATTGCAGGTCCTCGTAGCGCGGGCTCAGGCCAAAGGCGTGCTCGACGGCTCCCGCGCGCCCTTCCAGGCGGCCCAGCATCCACGCCAGCACCCGCATGTTCTCGCCGTAGCCGGGCCAGACGAACTTGCCGTCCGCGCCCTTCCTGAACCAGTTCACGCAGAAGATGCGCGGCAGCTTCGCGCCGCGCGCGGCGAGCTTCTCGCCGAGCTCGATCCAGTGCGCGAAGTGGTCGCCCATGTGGTAGCCCATGAAGGGCAGCATCGCAAACGGGTCGCGCCGCACCACGCCCTGCGCGCCAGCGGCCGCCGCCGTCGTCTCGCTGCCCATGGTCGCAGCCATGTACACGCCCTCGACCCAATCGCGCGCCTCGGTCACGAGCGGCACCGTGTTGGAGCGCCGGCCGCCGAAGATGAAGGCGTCGATCGGCACGCCCGTGGTCGAGTCCCATTCGGGGTCGAGCACGGGGTTGAGGGTGGCTGCCACCGTGAAGCGCGCGTTCGGGTGCGCCGCCGCGCGCGGCTTGCCGTTCTCCGGGTTCGCGCGCGCGATCTCGGGCGTCCAGTCGCGCCCGCGCCAGTCCACGAGGTGCGCGGGCGGCTCCTCGGTCATGCCTTCCCACCACACGTCGCCGTCGTCGGTCAGCGCCACGTTGGTGAAGACCACGTCGCGCTCGAGCGAGCGCATGCAGTTCGGGTTGGTCTTGTAGTTGGTGCCCGGGGCGACCCCGAAGTAGCCCGCCTCCGGGTTGATCGCGTGCAGCCGGCCGTCGCCATCGGGCTTGATCCAGGCGATGTCGTCGCCGATGGTCGTCACCTTCCAGCCCGCGAAGCCTTCGGGCGGCACGAGCATCGCGAAGTTCGTCTTGCCGCACGCACTCGGGAAGGCCGCTGCCACGTGGTACTTGCGGCCCTCGGGCGAGGTGACGCCGAGGATCAGCATGTGCTCGGCGAGCCACCCCTGCTCGTGGCCCATCTTCGAGGCGATGCGCAGCGCGAAGCACTTCTTGCCCAGGAGCGCGTTGCCGCCGTACCCGGAGCCGTAGCTCCAGATCTCGCGCGTCTCGGGGTAGTGGACGATGTACTTGGTCGGGTTGCACGGCCACGGCACGTCGGCCTGGCCCGCGGCCAGCGGCGCGCCCACCGTGTGCACGCAGGGCACGAAGAAGCCGTCGTCACCGAGCACGTCCAGCGCGCCGCGGCCCATGCGCGTCATCGTGCGCATGCTCACCACCACATAGGGGCTGTCGGTGAGCTCCACCCCGATGTGCGAGATGTGCGACCCCAGCGGCCCCATCGAGAACGGCACCACGTACATCGTGCGCCCGCGCATCGCGCCCTTGAAGAGTGCGCCTTCGCCCGTCTGCAGCCGCGCGCGCATCTGCGCCGGCGCCTCCCAGTTGTTGGTCGGGCCGGCTTCCTCGCGGTCTTCCGTGCAGATGAAGGTGCGGTCTTCCACGCGCGCGACGTCGCTCGGGTCGCTCCAGGCGAGGAAGCTGCCCGGGCGCTTGGCCGGGTTCAGCGGGCGCATCGTGCCGGCAGCGACGAGCTGCTCGCACAGCCGCCGGTACTCGGCGTCCGAGCCGTCGCACCAGTGGATGGCCTCGGGCTCGGTGAGGGCGGCAATCTCGGCGACCCAGTCCAGCAGACGGGCGTGCTTGACGTGGGCAGGGGCGTTCAGGCGCAGGCCTGACATCGCGGGGTGGTTCATGGGAGGAAGGTCCGAAGGAAGTTACGAGGATGTTTCGGGCCAGCCCCCGCGCGCGGCGGTGCGCCTGCGCAGGGGCTTGCCGGAAAAATCCAGGCGAAAGGCATGCGGGGCGGGGCGGTCGTGTCGTGAACCCTCGATTTTGCGCCAGAGGTAACCGGCGTGTAATCAGTCTGACGGCCGGATTATGCGGATCCTCCTTACAAACCAGACTGGCCAGGGCAGACTGACCAGGGGCCGACGCCGCCACCCGGTTCCCCAGCACCGGCTCACACGGGTGGCTTCCCGGGGCGTCCACCGCCGCGGCGTGCCGTCCTGCGCCGACCGGTTTCGGGCCAGCGTGCGCCCGCACGGTCACAATACGCCATGGCCTCCCCCGTCCTGAGCCTGCTGCAGACCCTGGTCGAAGGCGCAGCCACGCTGGCCTTCGCCGCCTCGGGCCTGCTGGAAGCGGAACGCAAGCGGCTGGACCCGGTGGGCGTGTGCATCGTCACGGGCCTGGCCGCCTTCGGCGGCGGCACGCTGCGCGACATCCTGCTGGACCGGCGGCCCTTCTTCTGGGTGGCGCAACCGCACTGGCTGTGGGTGATCATCGGCCTGAGCACGGCGGCCATGCTCTTCCTGAGGGCGCGCCACGCGCGCCTGACCGAGCGCGCGATGCAGTGGCCCGATGCCCTCGGCCTCGGGCTGTTCAGCGCCGGAGGCACGCAGATCGCGCTCGCCCAGGGGCTGCCCGCGATCGTGGCGGTGCTCATGGGCGTGATCACCGCCGCCTTCGGCGGCGTGCTGCGCGACATCGTCTGCAACGAGATCCCGCGCGCGCTGCGCGACCACCGACCCTATGCGATCTGCGCCTTCGCGGGGGGGTGGGTCGTGGTGGGGGCTGGCCCGCTCGGGCTCGGGCTGGAGCCCGAGTGGAGCCTGGCGCTGGGGGCAGGGGTGGCCACGGCGCTGCGGGTGGCCGCCCTGCTCACGGGCACGCGGCTGCCGGGTTGGGCGACGCAGCAGGACCGCTGAGCACGCGCGCGGTCCACCCGAGAGCTGCACGCCCGCCTCCCATGCACCTGGCCAGCGTCAACGATGCCGGGCAGCCCGTCGCGGGTCGGCTGGTCCTCGAGCCGGCGCGCACCCTGTACGCCTACCCGCAGGTGCACTACCGCTTCTGGCAGACGGTGCGTGCGCAGGCGCGCGTGGCAGCCTGGGACGAGGTGCTCGCTCCCGGCGCGCTGGGCGAGCAGCTGACCCTGTCGGGGCTCGACGAGTCGGACCTGTGGGTGGGCGACCGGCTCGTGCTGCCGGGCTGCGTGCTGGCGGTACGCGGGCCGCGGCTGCCCGGGCCCGAGCTCGGCGCGCAGCTGGGCTTTGCGCAGGCGATCAAGCTGTGCGCGCAAAGCGGCTACTGCGGCGCCTTCCTGGCGGTGGTCGAGGCTGGGGACGTGGGTGCAGGAGATGCGCTGCGGCTCGTGCCCGGCCCACGCGAGGTGAACGTGCGCGAGCTCTTCCGGGCGCGGGTGGGAACGGGGTAAGGCCTCAGGTGCCGCCGAGCTGCACCGCCATGCCCTGGGCATCGAAGCCCACGCCTCGCGCAGCCGCCTGCTCGGCCACCTTCTCGTGCCACTTCACGCGGCCGGGGTGCTTGCCGCCGAGCACCGAGACCAGCATGCCCTGCTCGCCGTCCAGGCTGCGGAAGGCCCGGTGCACGAAGGGCGGCACGCTGATCGTGTCGCGCGGGCCGAGCGTGACGGTGTGGGTGCGGCCGTCCGCGCCGTCGATCCAGTCCACCTCCCAGCGGCCGGACTGGACGATGAACACCTCCTCGCTGTCGTGCCAGTGCATCGCCGCGCCACACCCCACGGGGGCGACGATGTAGTCGACGTGGAAGTTCTCCGCGGCGCGGATGCGCGGCTGGAAGTTGGGGTCGTCGGTCACGCCCGAGCCGATCACGCTGTAGAGCACGCGCTCGTGCCCGGGGATGCAGGTGTCGGCGAAGGCGCGCGGGCTGGCCGGGATCTCGCCGTGGCGCGCCACGCGCTCGGCCATCTGGGCCGGGGAGAACGGGGCGGAAGCCGCTACGTGGTCTTTCCAGGTGTCGAGGACGGCGGGGCTCGCCGGGGGCAGCGGGTGGCTCATGCAAGGATCTCCTCGGAGGGTTCAGCCCTTCACCGCGCCGGCCGTCAGCCCGGTGATGATCTGCCGCGCGGCGACGAAGGTGAAGACGAGCGGGGGCAGTGCGATCAGCACGCCGGCGGCCATGATCTTGCCCCACTCCACGCCGGTGTCGGTGATGTAGTTGGAGATCGACGCCGGCAGCGTGCGCGTGAGCCGGTTGGTGAGGATGAAGCCGAGGATGAACTCGTTCCAGGCGAGCCTGAACGTGAAGATCGCCGCTGCGGCCAGCCCCGGCTTGAGCAGCGGCAGCACGATGCGCCAGAACACGCGGAAGGGCCCGCAGCCGTCGATGGCCGCCGCCTCCTCGAGCTCCACCGGGATCTGCTCGATGAAGCCCACGAGCAGCCAGATCGTGAAGGGCAGGTTCAGCGCCACGTAGGCGAGCACCACCCCCGACAGCGTGTCGGCGATGCCCCAGGCCGACCACAGCACGAAGGCCGGCACCGCGAGCACGGCAGGCGGCAGCGTGCGCAGCAGCAGCGTGGAGTAGCCGAGCGCGTCGCGGCCGAGGAAGCGAAAGCGCGCGATGCCGTACGCACACATCGTGCCCAGCCCGAGCGTGAGCAGCGTGGCCACGAGCGACACCTTCAGGCTGTTGCCGAGGTAGCGGTCGATGTGGCCGTCTTCCACCACGGCGCGGAAGTTGTCCAGCGTGGGCGCGAACAGCCACGACCAGCGCGTGTCGAAGATCTGCGCCTCGGTCTTCAGCGCCGTCATGCCCATGATCACGATGGGCAGCACGCACAGCGCGGCGAGGGCGCACAGCACCGCGTAGTGCGCGGCGGCGCCCCAGGCGCGGGCGGCAGGCGGCCCGTCGTGCGGCGGCGCGGGCAGGCGTGCCGGGCTCGGTGCCGGACTCGGGGCGAGGTTCATCGACGCTCCCCCTTGAGCGGGTGGCTGATGGCGAGGATCGCCAGCGACAGCACCGTCACCACCACCAGCAGCAGCATCGACAGCGCCGCCGAGTAGCCGAGCTTCTGCGAGATGAAGGCCGCCTTGTACAGGTGCAGCGAGAAGAGCTCGGTACTCTGCCCCGGGCCGCCGAAGGTCATCACGAAGATCACCTCCAGGCCCCGGAAGCCGTCGATCATGCGCATGAGCAGCGTGACCACGAGGATGGGCCGGATGATGGGCAGCTTCACGCGCACGATCTGCTGCCAGGCGTTCGCGCCGTCGATGCGCGCCGCCTCGATCACGCTCGCATCCAGCCCCTGCAGCGCCGCCAGCACCATGATGAAGACAAACGGCGTCCACTGCCAGATGTCGGTGACCACCATCGCGAGGAAGGCGAGCTCGTGCTGCGCGAGCCACGGCAGCGAGGGGCCGCCGAGTGCGGTGAAGAGGTGGTTCACGGGCCCGAAGTTGGCGTCGAACAGGTAGCGCCAGATGAGCCCCACGCAGATCGGGGCGATCATCATCGGCAGCACGAAGAGGGTGCGAAACACCCGCATGCCGCGCACCGGGCGCTCCAGAAACAGCGCGAGCGCCACCCCGAGCACCATCTCGCAGCCCACCGCGCACACCACGAACGCCAGGGTGACCCCGAGCGAGGTCCACACCTGGGCCGAGCGCAGCATCTCGCCATAGGCGGCCAGCCCGACGAAGCGCGCCTGCGCCCAGTCGGTGCCCAGCGGCCAGTCGTACAGGCTCAGCCGCACCGCATCCAGGATGGGCAACAGCAGCCCAGCGACCATCACCGCCACGGCCGGGGCGACGTAGACGTAGGGCGTCCAGCGCGCGAGCCGCGAGGCTCCCGCGCTGGCCGGCACGGCAGAGATCAGGCCTTGAGCCATCCGCCCTTGCGCACGACGTCCTCGGCGTCCTTGACGATCGCGTCCAGCGCCTGCTTGGCCGACTTCTTGCCGACGATCACGTCAGGCAGCGCCTGGCCGATGATCTGCTGGCTGATGTGGTCCCACTCCGGGATCAACGGGCGCCAGTCGGGGTTGCAGATCTTCAGCGCCTCGCGCAGCACGGGCAGCTCGGCCGAGTACTTGCGCGCCACGTCGGCCGCGTTCACGGTGCTCCAGCGGTTGGCGTTGCCGCCGAGCATCGTGATCTTCTGGTCGGCCTGCTTGCTCGTCATCCACTGCATGAACAGGAACGCCGCCTCCTTGTTGCGCGCGTTCTTCGGGATCGCCAGGCCGAAGCCGCCGCTTTGCGCGGAGTGGGTCGTGCCCTTGGGGTGGATCGCGTAGCCGATCTTGCCAGCGACCTTGCTCTTGGCGGGGTCCTGCGCGGGGCCGAAGATCGCGATCGAGTCGAGGTAGAAGGCCGCCTGGCCCTGCAAGAAGGCGTTTTGCATCTCGCCGAAGCCGAAGCTCGGGATGCCCGCGGGGCCCGTCTCCACGATCTCGCGCAGCACCTCGGCGGCCTTCACGCCCTGGGCGTTGTTGAAGGCGGCGCGCCAGTTCTTGTCGAAGACCTCGCCGCCGAAGGGCGTGAGGTGCATCAGCCACGCGGCCGTCACCTGGTGACCGGTCTGGCCGCGCGAGGTCAGCCCGCCGATGCCTTCCTTCTCCTTCATGATGCGCGCCGCGCGCAGCAGCTCGTCGTAGGTCTTGGGTACGGCCAGCCCGTGCTTTTGCAGCAGGTCCGCCCGGTAGCCGAGCACGCCCGTCTCGGCGCCGAAGGGAATGCCGTAGGGCTGCGCGCCGGGGCCGGGCAGGTACATCTTGGGCCCGCCCACGAGCGCCAGGTTCTCCCAGTAGGCGGTGATGATGTCCTTCTGGTCCCACTCGGGGTCGGCCAGCGTCTTGTTCTGCAGGTACGGGTTCAGCGCCTCGAGCAGGCCCTTGGCCACGTACTCGGTCTTCCACATCACGACGTAGGTGATGACGTCGTAGTCGCCGTTGCCCTTCTTGCCCATCTCGAGCACCTGCTTGTCCTTCATGCGCAGGTACTGCATCTTGTCGCGCTCGACCTTGATGCCGGTCTGCGCGGTGAACTCGGCGTAGAGCTTCTCGGCCTGGTCGTAGTGCGGGTGGGCCGGGTAGTTGACGACGATCGTCTGGCCCTTGTACTTGGCGTAGCGGTTCTGCGCCGCGACGTGGATCCAGGGGCCGGCGGCGGCGCCAGCGGCAGCGGCCTGCAGCAGGGAACGTCTCTTCATCGTCTACTCCTCTCGTGGGTGGTCAGGCTGGCGCGGGCTGGTCAGGGCCTTGGCCGGCCAAGGCCGGCCCGTACGGGCCAGGTTCAAAGGCATGCAGCTGGGCGGCGGCTGCACCAAGGGCGACGCGCGCGCCGAGCAGTTCGGTGCGGCGCCCGGGCAGGCACACGACGAGCGGCACGGCCGGCTCCTCGGCCAGGTGGCCGGCGAGCACGGTCTCGGTGCCGAGGTACTCGGCCACGCGCACCTGCATCGCGAGCGTGACCCCATCGCCGGGCCCGCCGGGCCTGGCGGGCGTGCCGGGCTCACTGGCGTGCAGCCCCTGCGGGCGCACGCCCAGCACGAGTTCGGGCAGCGGCCGGGCGTGCCAGGCGTGCGCGAGCGACGCCGGCAACTCGCCGGCCACGCCGGGGGCCTCGAGCACGACCCGGTCGCCTGCGGCGCGGGCCTGCACCGGCAGGAAGTTCATCGCCGGGCTGCCGATGAAGCCGGCCACGAAACGGTTGGCCGGGCGGTTGAAGACCTCGTCGGGGGAGCCAACCTGCTGCACGCGCCCGCCGTCCATGACGACGATGCGGTCGGCCAGCGTCATGGCCTCGATCTGGTCGTGCGTGACGTAGACGGTGGTCTTGCGCAGCCGCTGGTGCAGCAGCGCGATCTCCACGCGCATCTGCGCGCGCAGCTTGGCGTCCAGGTTGGACAGCGGCTCGTCGAACAGGAACACCTTGGGCTCGCGCACGAGCGCGCGCCCCATCGCCACGCGCTGGCGCTGGCCGCCGGAAAGCTCGCGCGGGCGCCGCCCGAGCAGGTGGGCGATGTCGAGCACCTTGGCGGCCTCCTGCACGCGCCGGCGGATCTCGTCTTTCGGGCGGCCGGCGATCTCCAGCGCAAAGCCCATGTTCTGGGCCACGTCCATGTGCGGGTACAGCGCGTAGTTCTGGAACACCATCGCGATGTCACGCTCGGCGGGCGTGAGCCAGGTGACGTCGCGCCCGTCGATCAGGATGCGGCCCTGGCTCGGGGCGTCGAGCCCCGCGATCATGCGCAGCGTGGTCGACTTGCCGCAGCCCGAGGCCCCGACCAGCACGAGGAACTCGCCTTCCTCGGCCTGGAGGTCGAGCCCCTCGAGCACCACCGTGGGGCCGAAGGACTTGCCCAGGCCGTGCAGTTGCAGGTACGCCATTGCTTGCTAGCATAGACGCAGTGTCCCTGGTGTAGATGCGGGGTTTTTCCGGTCGATGCCGGCACGGGGCATCGGGCAGGTCCGGGCGACCGGGCCCGGTGCACCGTGCAGGAGCACGTGAGGGGCGAGGAGATCACATGCATGCACAGGCCTTCGACGCCCGCTTCGCGGCCGTGGCCGAGGGTGCCGGTCCGCTGGAGCGCCTGGCCGGCGGCGCCACCTGGAGCGAAGGCCCGGTGTGGATGCGCGAGGACGGCAGCGTGCTGTGGAGCGACATCCCGGCCAACCGCATGCTGCGCTGGCACCCCTGCGAGGGCGTGTCCGTGTGGCGCGAGCCGGCCGCGTTCACCAACGGCCACGTGCGCGAGGCCGACGGCTCGCTGCTGCACTGTTCGCACGGGCTGCGCGCAATCGTGCGCACGCGTTTCGGGCCTGGCGGGGCCGTGCTCGGTGACGAGGTGGTCGTCTCGCACTACCAGGGCCGGCGGCTGAACTCGCCCAACGACGTGGTGGTGAAGTCCGACGGCACGATCTGGTTCACCGACCCGCCCTACGGCATCCTCAGCGACCGCGAAGGCCAGGTGGCGCCAAGCGAGCTCGGGCGCTGCCACGTCTTTCGCTTCGACCCGCGCACCCAAGCGCTGCGCATCGCCAGCGATTTCCTCGAGGAGCCCAACGGCTTGGCCTTCTCCCCCGACGAGCGCGTGCTGTACGTGACCGACACCTCGGCCGCGCTGCGCACCGACGGCTCGGGGCACCACCACATCGTGGCCTTCGACGTGCTCGACGGGCAGGACCTCGAGCGTCCGCGCGTGTTCGCCGAAGTCGAGCCCGGTCTGGCAGACGGCATCCGCGTGGACGTGCACGGCAACGTCTACTCGAGCAGCGCCGACAGCGTGCAGGTCTTTCACCCGGATGGCACGCGCATCGGCCGCATCGCGGTGCCCGAGAAGGTGGGCAACCTCGTCTTCGGCGGCGCGGGAGGCGACGAGCTCTACATCTGCGCGTCGACCTCGCTGTACCGCATCCGGCTCGGCACGGTGGGGGCCACGGCGCGATGAGTGGGTTGGAGGGGCTCGGTGAATGGCTCGCGTGGTGGCTCGCCCCGCTGAGCGGCGCTGCCACGCACGCGATCGCACCATGGGCGGCGTGGCATGCACGCGCGATGGTGCTGGGCTGGGGGGTGCTGGTGCCGTTGGCGGCGCTGCTGGCGCGCTACTTCAAGGTGATGCCCGGACAGGACTGGCCACGTGAGCTCGACAACCCGGCGTGGTGGCACGCCCACCGCTGGCTGGCAGGCGTCGCCCTCGTGGCGATGGCCGCCGGCGCCGTCCTGGCGACCGGCCGGCCCGGTGGCGGGGGCACCAGCGGCCTCGCCGCGGGCACCTCCGCCACCGGGCCGGCCGGTGCGGCGGCGGTCCATGCCTGGCTTGGCTGGGCGCTGCTGGCCGCTGCGGCGGCCCAGCTCGCACTCGGGCTCTGCCGCGGCAGCAAGGGGGGCCCCACCGACACCCAGCTGCACGGCGACCACTACGACATGACGCCACGCCGCGTGCGCTTCGAGCGGCTGCACAAGTCGATCGGCTGGCTGGCCTGCCTGGGCGCGGTGCCGTGCACCGTGCTCGGCCTGGTCATCGCCGATGCGCCGCGCTGGATGCTGGGCGTGCTCGGGCTGTGGTGGCTGGCGCTGGCGGGCGCCTTCGTGGCGTTGCAGCGCGTGGGGCGATGCCTGGACACCTACCAGGCGATCTGGGGCCCCGACCCGGCGCTGCCTGGCAACCAGCGTCGGCCGGTGGGCTGGGGGGTGCGACGGGCCTAGCTCAGGCCGCGGTCGCCGGCAGGTAGTCCGTGTACCCGTTCTCACCCCCGCCATAGAACGTCGCGCGGTCAGCCGCCACCAGCGGCAGCCCCTCGCGCAGCCTACGCCCGAGGTCGGGGTTGCCGATGAAGGGCTTGCCGAAGGCCACGAGGTCGGCGCGGCCGCTGGCCACCGCCTCGCGCGCCATCGCGCCGTCGTAGCCGTTGTTGACCATCCAGGTCTGCGCGCCGCAGGCCGCGCGCAGCCGCGCGTAATCGAAGGGTGCGATGTCGCGGGCCCCGCCCGTCTGGCCCTCGATCACGTGCAGGTAGGCCAGGCGCAGAGAGGCAATGCGCTCGACCGCGCGACCGTACAGCGCCTGCGGGTCGCTGTCCTGGCCGGCGTCGTTGCCTGGGTTCACGGGCGACAGGCGCACGCCCGTGCGGCCGGCGCCGGCGGCCTGCGCCACCGCGTGCACCACCTCGGCGAAGAAGCGCGTGCGGTTCTCCACCGAGCCGCCCCACTCGTCGCTGCGGTCGTTGATGCTGTCGCGCAGGAACTGGTCGATCAGGTAGCCGTTGGCAGCGTGCACCTCCACGCCGTCGAAGCCCGCGTCGAGTGCGCAGCGCGCCGCATGCGCGTAGGCGGCGACGATGCCGGGGATCTCCTCGGCGCGCAGCGCGCGCGGCGCCGAGCACGGCACGAAGGCGCCGTGCACCCAGGTCTTGCTCTGCGCGGCACGCGCGGTGGACGACACCGGCGCGACCCCGCCGGGCTGCACGTCCACGTGAGAGATGCGACCGACGTGCCAGAGCTGGCACACGATGCGCCCGCCGCGCGCGTGCACGGCTGCCGTCACGGGCTTCCACGCAGCCACCTGCTCGGCGCTGTGGATGCCTGGCGTGTCGCCATAGCCCTGCCCTTCGGGGCAGACCTGCGTGGCCTCGCTCACGATGAGCCCGGCGCCGGTGGCGGGGTCGGCGCGCTGCGCGTAGTAGGTGCCCATCAGCGGCGTGGGCACGCCGCCGGGGGCGCGGTTGCGCGTGAGCGGGGCCATCACGATGCGGGTGGCGAGCTCGATGTCGCCCATGCGCAGCGGGTCAAACAGGGAAGCCGGGGAGGCGGAAGAGGAAGGCGAGGCGTTCATGGTCACGAGCTTAGCCGCTCGCGAGATGGCGACGGTGGCGGCGCGCCGGGCGCTGGCGCGGGCAGGGTGCGGCCGAGTGCGGCGGAGTGCGGCCCGCCTCAGCCCACCGTCAGCGGCAGCAGCGCCTCGAGAATCGTCTCCTCCCAACGGCTGAAGGACGAAGCCCGCCCCGGGTACTGCTCCGGCTCGGCCGAGGTGCCGCCGATCGCATAGACCACCCCGCCTTGCCGCGCGGGGTCGAACACGAAGCCCGACAGCAGGCCCCAGGCCATGCCCAGGTGCCCCACCCCGGCAAAGCCTGGGGGTGCTCCCGGCAGCTCGTGGAAGCGCTGCACACCGAGGCCCCACTCGCGGAAGAGCCCGTTGTAGGTGTCGCCGTTGGCGCAGCCGGGCCGCGCATCGTGGCGCCACTGCGGCTCGAGCATCTGCCGCACCGAGTCCTCGTGCAGCACGCGCACGCCCTCGAGTGCACCGCCACCGAGGAACATGCGCATCAGCCGGCCCAGGCCCGCGACACTCACGCGCAGCGCGCCCTGGGGACCGAACAGGCCCGCATTCGTGCCCGGCACGTAGCCTTCCAGCGGCAGCAGCGGCGCGGTGCGCACGCCGGTGCGGTCGGGCCCTTGGGGCACCCAGCGGCCTTGCGCGTCGCGGCGGTAGAGCGTGGCGAGGTCCGCCTCCTCGCCGCAGGCGAAGTCGCGCAAAGGCAGGAAGCCGCCGTGCATGCCCAGCGGCGCAAGGATGCCGGCGCGCACCTGCTCGTCGAAGCAGCGCGCCGTCAGTCGCTCTACCAGCGTGCCGAGCACGACCTGATTGATGTTCGCGTAGTGAAACCAGCCGGCTGCCGGCCCCGGCTCGGGCTCGGGGGCCCACCAGGCCCGCGCCTGCTCGCCCGCGAGCACCTGCGCGAGGCTCTGGCCCGGGCCGAAGGGCAGCAGGTCGTCCGGGTCGCGCAGCGAGGAGGTATGGCTCATCAGGTGGCGCACCGTGATCGGCTCGTGCGGGTGCGCCGGGTGGCGCAGCGCGAAGCCGAGCTTCGGGCCCACGTCCTCGTCGAGCGTGAGCTGCCCGCGCTCCACGCACTGCATGACGGCGAGGGCCGTCAGCAGCTTGGAGATGGACGCGATGCGGTAGAGCGTGCGGGTGTCCGCACCCAAGCCGAGCTCGAGGCTGCGCCGACCGAAGTGGGCCTCGTGCACGACCTCGCCGGCGCGCACGACGAGCACCGACAGGCTCGCGAGCGGGCGCACGGGGTCGTCGACCAGGGCGCGCAGCACGCGGTCGATCTCGGGCGCGGGGGTTGCAGGAGCAGTAAGAGGAAGGTCAGCCATGACGGGGGCAGTGTAGGCGGCACACGGGGGACGCCGGCTCGCCACTCCCGCGGCAGCGCGACCCTCCCGCGCGGGGGCTTGGCGGTGATGGTGGGGCGCGGCCGCTGCGCCATCGCCTACAGTCCGGCCATGCTCGCCTACCGCCATGCCTTTCACGCCGGCAACCACGGCGACGTGCTCAAGCACGTCGTGCTCGTGCAGGTGCTGGAGTACCTGAACCTGAAGGACAAGGGCTGGCGCTACGTGGACACGCACGCCGGCGCGGGCCGCTACGCGCTGTACGGAGCGGCCGCACGCAAGAAGGCCGAGCACCTGCACGGCATCGCGCAGCTGTGGGGGCGCGAGGACGCGCCGCCGGCGGTGGCGCGCTACCTCGAGCTCGTGCGCGCGGCCAACCCCGGCGGTACGCTCACCAGCTACCCCGGTTCGCCGCAGTTCGCGCAGATGCTGCAGCGCCGCCAGGACCAGCTGCGCCTGTTCGAGATGCACCCGGCCGATGTGCGCACGCTGGGCACCCGCTTCGGGCGCGCACCGGGCGTGGAGGTGGTGCTCGGCGACGGCTTCACCGAGCTCAAGTCGCAGTTGCCGCCGCCGACCCGGCGCAGCCTGGTGCTGATGGACCCGAGCTACGAGCTCGAGCGCGACTATGCGCGCGTGCTCGCGACGCTGCGCGAAGCCCTCGCGCGCTTTGCCGAAGGGGTGTACATGGTGTGGTACCCACAGGTCGGGCGCGTGGCCGCGCACGAGCTGCCGCGGCGCCTGCAGGCGCTCGCGCCCAAAGGCTGGCTGCACGCGCGCCTCACCGTGCAGCAACCCGATGCGCGCGGCTTCGGGCTGGCTGGCAGTGGTGTCTTCGTCTTCAACCCCCCGCACACGCTGCACGGCGAGCTCGCACGCGCGTTGCCCTGGCTGCACGAGGCGCTCAAGCAGCACGAAGGGGGCAGCTGGCTGCTGGATCAGCGCGCGGTGTGAGCGGCTGAGCAGCGAGCGGGGTTCATGACCACGCATGGGGCCGGCCGCTGGGCGCCTGCGGGGGTTCGCCGGGGCGCTCTCAGTCGAGGTGCAACACGCGCCCGAAAGGCGCCACAGGCCCAGGGCCCGCGCCGGCCGGGCGCATCACGGCCCACAGCACCGGGCACCGGGGGCGCTCCCGCGCCGGGCCGTCGAGATCGGTCAGCACGACGATGAGGTCCGGGCCGTGACGCGCGGCCTCCTGCAGCAGCGGCGTGAAGTCGGTGCCCCCGCCGCCGGTGGTTGCCAGCCGCGTGAAGTCGCCGCGGCCGGGCTCGAAGTGGCGCACCTCGCGCACCGCGTCGTCGCCCACGACCAGGGTCCAGGGTGCCTGCAGCCGCCCCGTGAGCGCGACGATCTCGCGGCCAAAGCGTACGAGCAGCCCCTCCTCGATCGAGCCGGACACATCGGCCACCACCACGAGCCGCGGCACGCGGCGCGAGGCGCTGAAGCCGGGTTCCCAAGGCAGCCGGCCATGCGCACCGGCGCGGCCGCGGTTGGCGAGCCAGGTGCGGCTCGGGCGTGACCACGAGAGCTCGGGGCGGCGCGCCAGTGCGCGCCCGAGCTGCGCGCGCAGCACGCGCTCCCACGGCGTGTGCGTGCGCGGCAGGTCGGCGAGCAGCAGTCGCACGAGGGCCTGGCCGCCGTCGTCGGCCTGCCCGCGCACGAGGCGCTCGCGCCACTCTCGCGCCTGCTCGGCCTCCTCCTCGGGGCGGGCGTGCGGCGTGCCCGCACCCGGCGCAAGCAGGTCGGCGGCCTGCCCGCGCCCGAGCCGGCGCAGCCGCGCCGCGCGTCGGCCGTCGCGCCCGTCGCGCTCGCGGTCGTCGCCGGCGAGGTACAGGCGCTCCACGTCCCAGCGCAGCAGCGCCACCTCCTCGGGCTCGGTGCGCTCGAGCACCTGGTCGAGCAGCGCGGGCAGGTCGGCAATGCCCGCGGGCCGCTCGAGCCAGCGCAGGTGCGCCAGCGCGCTGTGCACGACGGCGTCAGCGCACAGGTTCCACAGCTGCGCATCGACCTGCCCGAGCCGCGCGCGCAACGCCTCGCGGCGCGGCACGTGGCGCAGCGCCACGTGCAGCACCGCGTGCGCGACCCAGCCCGCCTGCTCGGGCAGCGTCAGCGTGGCAAAGCCGGGGGCGTAGAACAGCGTGGTGCCGTCGGTGGTGACGGCGGCTCGTTCGGCTGCGTCATCGGCTCGTGGGGTGGATGAGGTGCCACGCGCGTCGCCCCATGCGCCCGCCACGACCCGCGCGGGCTCCTCGTCCAGATCCATGTGTCGCGCCCACAGCGCGAGCGCGCCACTGGCCGGAGCGTGTTCCACCAGGTGCTGCACCGCGCGCACGCCGCGGTGCTCGAGCTGCGCCCCCATGCCCGCTGCCGCCCGTGCAGGCCGCGGCTACCGGGCGCGCAGCGCCTGCATGTGCGCGCGGTAGACGGGGCTGTCCAGGATCGCTTCGGCCAGGCCGCCGGCGAGCGCACGCTGCGCAAGCAGTTCGACGGCGAGCGTGCGCACCTCGCGCAGCGGCAGCGGCTCGCGGGCGCGGATGTCCTCGAGCTGGCCGAGGACGGCCATCGCGCGGGCCATCGTCAACGCGCTCGTGGCCGCACCCACGAGCCCGTAGACGAGGCCGTACAGGCCCTCGAGCGTGGTGGGCAGCAACGCGGCCGTGGCCGCACCGGGCTCGGCGGCCAGCAGCGCGAGCACGTCCGCCCCGGCGCGCAGCTCGCGCAGCACGCCGAAGAACTCGGCGGCGTTGGCCGCGCCGATGCGCCCTTGCACGAACACGCGCCGCGCCTCGTCGGAGAGATCCGCCTGCAGCACGCGCGAGACGTCCTCCCAGCCGCGCGGGCTCGCGCCGAGCAGGTGCTCGCCTTGGAGCTGCACGGCGGTGTCGTCGAGCTTGTCCGGCCGCACCTTGAGGTAGGCCATGACCTCGGGCGCGAGCCCGTGCGTCAACGCGTAGTCGAGGAAGGCTTCGACGGAAGCCTGTACGTGGAAGTGGAACATGCGGTCGGCCAGCGCCGTGCCCATGTCGTGGCTGACCGCGCCGTGAAAGCTCGCGTTGCCCGCGGCCACCACCATCCAGCCCGCGGGCAGCTCGTAGCGGCCGGCGCGCCGGTCGAGGATCAGCGAGTAGGCCGAGACCTGCAGCCGCGGGTCGGCGGCGGTGAGCTCGTCCAGGAACAGGATGCCCGCGGGCTCCTCGGGGCCAGGCAGGAACTCGGGCGGGAACCACACGGTACGGCCCTGGCGCTCGTCGGCGTAGATCGCGCCGCGGATATCGACCGGCTCGAGCGTGGTCAGCCGCAGGTCCACCAGCGGCACGCCGAAGTGCATCGCCACCTGGTGCACGACCGAGCTCTTGCCCACGCCGCGGCTGCCCCACAGCATCGTCGCGCGCTGGCGCAGCGGGGCTTGCGCGAACTGCTCGACGAGCGCGGCCTTGACGGTGGCGATCGACACCGGCGGGATGTTCATGCGGCCTCCTGCAGCGGGGTGGGCGGCGAGGTATGCGGTGCGGTGGGCGGCGCGGTGGGCGGCGCAGCGCCCGTTGCCGCCCGGGCATGCGGCACAGGCCGTGCGAGCTCGGGCTGCCAGTCCTGCGCGCCCGGTGGCCTCGGCCAGCTCGGCAGCGCCAGGCGCGGCATCTCGCGACGGATGAAGACGAGCCCCATGAGGAGCGGCGGCGCGACGTTGGCCAGTAGCGCGAGCACCGAGCTGCCCCCCGACTGGCGCGCCCACAGCGCCACACCCACCACCGCCACGCCCACGAGCCAGGGCGTGGTGCCGCGCAGCACCACGCCCCAGCGCGCCGCGCGGTGGCGCGCATGAAAGCGCTCGGGCGGCTCGGCCAGCGTCGTGGCCAGGTGCGCCAACGTGCGCGCGAAGACGGCACGCGCCTCGCGGCTGCGCCGCGGCTCCTCGCCGCGTATGGCCACGCGAGCGACCCAACCGCGGTTGAGCTCGGTCAGGGGCTCCCAGGCGCGGCCGAGCACGGCCAGCAGGTCCTCGGGCAGGCGCGGCGAGCCCGCGGCGCCCTCGCCGCGCAGCAGTTCGACCTCGGCCGGGTAGCCGCCCACGCCGGACAGGCTCAGGCGCAGCGCGAGGCCGCCCACCAGGGCCTCGGCACGGCGCAGCACGAGTTCGGGGGCAAGGCTGCGCGCAGGCTCGGGCTGCGCCGAGTCGCCGAGACGGGGCGAGGCTCGCCGGTCTGACGGGGTTCGCCTCACCCGCTGCACCAGCGCGCCCACGGCATGCAGCGCAGCAGCCGCTGGCCCGGGCTCTGTCGTCCCTTCACCCTGTTCGACCCGCACGAACTGCCGCTGCGCCGTCACCGCCTGCATCGCCTCGCGCAGCGCGTCGAGCTCGCCCTCACGGCACTCTCCCTCGAGCTCGGCGCACGGGCCGTCCGGCCACGCGAGGCGCCGCAGCACGCGCACCTCCCCCGGCTCGGGCACTTCGATCTCCCACGACTCGACGAGCCGCAGGCCCGGCTCGCCGAGCCCTTCGGCCACCACCTCGCGCGCGCGCAGCACGATGCGCCGCGCCGTGCGGTCGCTCGCCGCCATGTCCGGCACCGCGCCTGCGCGCACGAAGGGCTCCACGAGCGCAAGAATCTCGTGATGCGTGAGCGGGGGCCGCGCCGAGAAGGCGGCGGCCTTCGAGGTGGCGTTCATCGCGTCGCCAAGCCTCAGCCGACCCCGCGCGCGCGGTCGGCGTGGAACTGCGCGCGCCAGGCCTCGAAGCGGCCGGCGTCGAGCGCCTCGCGTACCTCGCGCATCAGGTTCAGGTAGTAGTGCAGGTTGTGGATGCTCGCGAGCATGGGGCCGAGCATCTCGCCGCAGCGGTCCAGGTGGTGCAGGTAGGCGCGGCTGAAGGCGCCGGAGGCCTGGCCGCGCGCATCGGTATGGCCCGAGCAGGTGTAGCAGCGGCAGGTCTCGTCCAGCGGCCGCGGGTCGGCCTTGTGGCGTGCATTGCGGATCTTCAGGTCGCCAAAGCGCGTGAAGAGGTGACCATTGCGTGCATTGCGCGTGGGCATCACGCAGTCGAACATGTCCACGCCATGCGCCACGCCTTCGACGAGGTCCTCGGGCGTGCCCACGCCCATCAGGTAGCGCGGCTTGTGCGCGGGCAGCCGGTGCGGGGTGTGGGCGACGATGCGCTGCATGTCCTCCTTGGGCTCGCCCACGCTCACGCCACCGATCGCGTAGCCGGGCAGGTCGAGTTCGACAAGGGCCGCGAGCGACGCCTCGCGCAGCGTCTCGTACATGCCGCCTTGCACGATGCCGAAGAGCGCGTTCGGGTTCGCGAGGCGCGCGAACTCGTCGCGGCTGCGCCGCGCCCAGCGCAGCGAGAGTTCCATCGATGCGCGCGCCTGCGCCTCGTTGGTGGGCACGCCGTTGCTCTCGTAGGGCGTGCACTCGTCGAACTGCATCACGATGTCCGAGTCGAGCACGGTCTGGATCTGCATGCTCACCTCGGGCGTGAGGAAGAGCCGGTCGCCGTTGACGGGCGAGGCGAACTTCACCCCTTCTTCCGAGATCTTGCGCATGGCCCCGAGCGACCACACCTGGAAGCCCCCCGAGTCGGTGAGGATCGGCCGCGTCCAGCCCTCGAAGCGGTGCAGCCCGCCGAAGCTGCGCACCACGTCCAGCCCCGGGCGCATCCACAGGTGGAAGGTGTTGCCGAGGATGATCTGCGCGCCCATCTCCTCGAGTGCGCGCGGCGTCACGCCCTTGACGGTGCCGTAGGTGCCCACGGGCATGAAGATGGGCGTGTGCACGACGCCGCGGTTCAGGGTCAGCTGGCCACGGCGCGCGTGGCCTTCGGTGCGCAGGAGTTCGAAACGGAGCATGGACGGATTGTCGCGGCGCGCGGGCTCAGCGGCTGCGGCACTTGTCGGTGGCAATCAGGTAGGCGGAGACGAAAGGCGCGAGCAGCCCCGCGCCGGCCGCGCCGCCGGGGGGAAAGCAGTCGGGCTTGACGCTGCGGGCCACCCCGTCGGCGAGCTTCTGGTCAGCGCCGACGGGTGCGTCCCCGGCCGGACGCCCGCTGGCCTCGGCCATCTGTTGTACGGCGCTGCGGCTGGCGCGGCTTGCCTCGCGGATCACGCTGCCGTCCAGGCGCAACGGGGCACTGGCCGCCCGCGGGGGTACGGGCGCGACCGGCCCAGGGGGCACGGCGGACGCAACCCCCTCGGCCGGGGCCGCGCCCCCCGCAGAGGCAGGCGCGCCCGGGGCATCCCGTTGGCCCGCCGCTGTCTCCGCGGCGGCACCGGCCGCCTGGGGCATGGGCGTCGAGGCCCCCTGCGGGACCTGTCCAACGGGCCGAGGTGTCTGCAGGGAGGCGGCGATCGCGGTCGCAGGGGGTGTGGCCACAGGCCTGTCGGGCCGCACGGGTCTGGCCGGCTCGGAGGTCGACCACACCGGGCTCGCATACACGGGGACCCCCACCGCAGCCGAACTCGCCCCGGGTTGGCTCGAGACCACGACCGCCGGCTGCAGGAATGCCCACAGCAGCGCCGCGCTCATGCCCGCCGCGAGCGCAGCGCTGGCCAGGCGCTGGCGCACACCCGGCGCTCTCACCGGCGACCGCTCCCCGCCTCGGCACGAGGCTGTGTGGCAGCACGACCCATCGAGCCGAGCTTAGCCCAGGCGACCGGGGCGCTCACGCGCGAGCAGCATCGCATCGCCGTAGCTGAAGAAGCGGTAACGCTGCGCCACCGCATGGCGGTACAGCGCCAGGATGCGCGCGTGGCCGGCGAAGGCGCTCACGAGCATCATCAGCGTGCTGCGCGGCAGGTGGAAGTTGGTGACGAGCGCATCGACCACGCGAAACTCGAAGCCCGGGGTGATGAAGATGTCGGTGTCGCCGGTGCACGGCACGAGTGTGCCCCCGCGCGCAGCCGACTCGAGCGCGCGCACGCTCGTCGTGCCCACCGCCACCACACGGCCGCCCTCGCGCCGCGTGCGCGCCACCGCCTCCACGGTGGCCGCGCCCACCTCGTACCACTCGCTGTGCATGCGGTGCTCGGCGATGCGCTCGGTGCGCATCGGCTGGAAGGTGCCGGCGCCGACGTGCAGCGTCACGCGCGCCTGGCGCACGCCGCGCGCGTCGAGCGCGGCGAGCACGCCTTCGTCGAAGTGCAGCGCGGCCGTCGGTGCGGCCACCGCCCCCGGGCGCGCGGCGAAGACGGTCTGGTAGCGGCGCTCGTCCTGCTCGCTGTCGGCGTGCGTGATGTAGGGCGGCAGCGGCACGTGGCCGTGGCGCTCGAGCAGCGCGAACGGGTCGTCCGGAAACGCCAGATGAAAGAGGCTGCCGTCGGGGCCCGCGCGGCCGAGCACCTCGGCGTCGAAGCCGCCCTCGCCCCTCTCGCCGTCCGCTGAGCCCTCCCCGAAGCGAATCACGCTGCCCACGCGCGGGGACTTGCTCGCGCGCAGGTGCGCCCACACCGCGTGCGGCGGGCCTGCCGCGCGGTCCGCTGCCGACGCACCCGCGACACCCGTGCCTCCCCCAGCCCCAGGCAGCACGCGCTCGACGAGCGCTTCCACCGCGCCGCCGGTGGCCTTGCGGCCGTGCAGCCGCGCCTTGATCACGCGCGTGTCGTTGAAAACGAGCAGGTCGCCCGGCTCGAGCAGGGTGGGCAGCTCGCGAAACACCCTGTCGGCCAAACCTTCGCCAGTAGCGTCGAGCAGCCGAGACGCGCTGCGCTCGGGCGCAGGGTGCTGGGCGATGAGTTCCTCGGGCAGCTCGAAGTCGAAGTCGGAGGTGGTGTAGCCGCCTTCGGCAGGCGAGGCGGCACGGGTGGAATCGGACATGGCGTTCAGGCTGGACCGGCCTGCGCAACAAAGAGGAGGCGAGAATTCTTCCATGCCCGAACCCGCCGCGCTGGCCCCGCCGCCCAAGCCCCTGTCGGCGCCGCAGCGCGCGCTGCGCAAGCTCGGGCTCGTGCGCGACATCGACCTCGCGCTGCACCTGCCGCTGCGCTACGAGGACGAGACCGTGGTGCGGCCCATCGCCAGCCTCCGCGAGGGCGAGGTCGCGCAGGTCGAAGCCGAGGTGCAGGACAGCCGCGTGGAGTTCCGCCCGCGCCGCCAACTCGTCGTGCGGGTGCACGACGCCTCGGGCGAGCTCGTGCTGCGCTTCCTGAACTTCTACCCCTCGCACCAGAAGGCGCTCGCGGCCGGCCAGCGCGTGCGCGTGCGCGGCGAGGCGCGCGGGGGCTTCTTCGGCCTGGAGATGGTGCACCCGGCTTTTCGTGCGGTGGAACCCGGCACACCGCTGCCCACACGCCTCACGCCCGTCTACCCGACGAGCGCGCAGCTGCCGCAGGCCTACCTGCGCAAGGCGGTGGCCGGGGCGCTCGCGCGCGCCGCGCTGCACGAGGTGCTGCCCGCACACGTGCTGCCCCCCGGCCTGCCGACGCTGGCCGAGGCGGTGCGAGCGCTGCACGAGCCGCCACCCGGAGCGGCGCTGGCCACGCTGGAGGACCGCTCGCACCCGGCCTGGCAGCGGCTGAAGTTCGAGGAGCTGCTTGCCCAGCAGCTCGCGCAGGCGCAGGCGGTGGCGGTGCGCGCGCAGCTGCGCGCGCCCGCGCTGGCAGCGTCGGCCACGGCCGATGCGAGCCGCACGTGCGCGGACGAGCACGCGGCCGCAGGCCGCGCTGCCGCGCCGCCGTCCGCGAGCCTGCACGCACGGCTGCTGGCGGCACTGCCCTTTGCGCTCACCGCCGCGCAGCGCCGCGTGTGCGCCGAGATCGACGCCGACCTCGCGCGCACGCAGCCCATGCACCGGCTGCTGCAGGGCGACGTCGGCTCGGGCAAGACGGTGGTGGCCGCGCTCGCCGCGGCCCGGGCCATCGACGCGGGCTGGCAGGCGGCGCTGATGGCGCCCACCGAGATCCTCGCCGAGCAGCATTTCGCCAAGCTCGTGCAGTGGCTCGAGCCGCAGGGCGTGAAGGTGGCGTGGTTGAGTGGCAGCCGCAAGGGCCGCACACGCCGGGCGATGCTCGAGCAGGTGCAAGGCGGCGAGGCGGGCCTCGTCGTCGGCACGCACGCGGTGATCCAGGACGACGTGGTCTTCGCGCGCCTCGGGCTCGCCGTGGTGGACGAGCAGCACCGCTTCGGCGTCGCGCAGCGGCTGCAACTGCGCGCCAAGCTCGGCCATGTGGAGGCAGGTGTGCAGGCGCGTGTGGAGGCCCGCGTGGAGGCCCGTGCGGAGGCTCCTGTACGAGCCGGCCCTGCCAGCCCCACCCTCGAGCCCCACCTGCTGATGATGAGCGCCACGCCGATTCCGCGCACGCTGGCCATGACCTACTACGCGGACCTGGACGTGAGCACGATCGACGAGCTCCCGCCCGGCCGCACGCCGGTGCAGACCCGGCTCTTCGCCGACACGCGCCGCGAAGACGTGATCGCGCGCATCCGCGAGGAAGCCGAGCGGGGCAGGCAGGTCTACTGGGTGTGCCCGCTCGTGGAGGAGTCCGAGCACCTGGACCTGCAAAACGCCACGGCCACCCACGCGGCGCTGAGCGCGGCGCTGCCCGGCACGATGGTGGGCCTGCTGCACGGGCGCATGGCGGCGGCGGAGAAGGCGGCGGTGATGTCGCTGTTCTCGGGCGGGCAGATGGCGGTGCTCGTGGCCACCACCGTGATCGAGGTGGGTGTGGACGTGCCCAACGCGAGCCTGATGGTGGTCGAGCACGCCGAGCGCTTCGGCCTAGCGCAGCTGCACCAGCTGCGCGGGCGCGTCGGGCGCGGGGCGGCCGCGAGCGTGTGCGTGCTGCTGTACACGCCGCCGCTGTCGGACACGGCCAAGGCGCGGCTGAAGGCGATGGCCGAGACCACCGACGGCTTCGAGATCGCGCGGCGCGACCTCGACATCCGCGGCCCGGGAGAATTCATGGGTGCGCGCCAGAGCGGGGACGCGCTGCTGCGCTTTGCCGACCTCGCCGCCGACGGCGCACTGCTGCAGCAGGCGCGTCGCGTGGCCCCGCTGCTGCTGGCCGAACACCCGCAGGCTGCGGCCGCACACGTGGCGCGCTGGCTCGCCAGCCGCGCCGAGTACCTGAAGGCCTGAACGCCTGAACGCCTGAACGCCTGGACCCCTGAAGGTCCGAAGGCCTGAGCCGGCCTCGGCTCAGTTGCGAGGCGGCAGCATCGCGGGTACCGCCGCGTACAGGCCCCACAGCCGCACGGCCGCAGCCATCTGGTCGGGCTTGCCCGCGGCCTGTAGCTGCTGGGCGAGCGCCTCCAGCGTGCGCCGTGCGTCCTCGCGCCGGCCCGCTGCCAGCTGGGCGATGGCCAGGTTCAGGCGGGCCTCGGACTCGCGCCGCAACCCGCCCTTGGCGATGCCTTGCTCGAGCAGCACCAGACCGGGCTGAACCTGATCGGCAGGGGCCCCTGCCGGCAACGCCCCCACGGCCGACCACCCGAGGTCGGCCAGCCGCGTGCCGTCGCTCGCCTGGCGCGCGGCAGTCTCGTTGGCGGCGCGCTCGCGCTCGTCGCTCGCCTGCGCGCGTTGCGCCGCCTCGCGCACGCGCGCGAAGTCCGCGGCCTGGGTGCCGGGCAGCACGCCCGCCTTCTGCGCATCGGCCAGCACGGCGGCGGCCTCACCCGGGTAGCCGATGCGCAGCGCACGCTCGGCCATCTCGAGGGCCAGCGCCGGGTTGCTCAGCGCCCCGGTGACGCGCAGCAGGCGATACAGCCCGACCAGCCCGCGGTCGCTCAATTCGGGCGCCTGCGAAGCGGCCGCCGCGAGTTCGGCGAAGTACTCCGGGCGGGGGTAGGCTCGCGCCAGGCCCTCCAGCGTCGCGGCGGCCTCCGTCGGCTCGTGGCGCCGCTGCAGCGCCCACAGTACCCGCCAGTGCGACTCGGGCATCGCCGCGCCCGCGCGCTGGGCCTCGTCGCGGCGCGCCTTCCAGCCCTGCAGCGCACCCCGCTCGTCACCACTGAAGCGCAGCGCCTCCAGACGGATCAGCTGCACCCGGTCGTCCTTGCCGCCCTGCTCGGCGTAGCGCTGGGCCCAGCCGAGCGAGCGCGCATAGTCCTTGTCGCGCAGCGCGAGGTCGACGATGCTGGCCATCAGCTCCAGCTGGTCGGAAGCCGGCACCTCGCCGGTGGCCAGCGCGGCCTCCAGCGCCCGCACGCTCACCCCGACCTTGCCCTGGCGCAAGGCAATCGCCGCGCGCGTGCGCTCGAGCGAGGCCCGCTCGAAGGGTGTGAGGTTGGGCACCGCGTCGGCCTCGGCCAGCCGCGCCGCCGCCGCGTCGAACTTTTCCTCGCGAAACAGGGCGCGCGCCGCATCCAGCGGGTCGTTGACCTCCTTGCGCACCACGCGCAGGCCCGCATCGGGTGCAGCAGCGGCCGGGGCGGCGGCGGGCGCAGCGGGGGCCGCCCCGCCCTGTGCCCGCGCGGGCAGGCTGCCGGACAGGGCCGCGGCAGCGGCCAGCACGAGCACGCTCGCCGTGGCGCACGCCGGGCGCATCGGCACCGGGGCCGCGGGAGTGGGAGGCGAGGATGGGAAGCGAGCAGGCATGGGTGCGGGCCCTCGGCAGAGACTTGGCAGAGACTTGGCGGAAACCTGGCAGGGGGTGCAGCGGCCGCCGCGTGGGCGACGGATGCGACTGCCGCGCCGGGCGCGAGCATAACGGGCCGCCGGTGGCCGCCGGCAACGGCTGCGCGACAATTCGCACATGACCCTGACCGAGCTGCGCTACATCGTTGCCGTCGCACGGGAGCGGCATTTCGGCCGCGCCGCCGACGCCTGCTTCGTCTCGCAGCCCACCCTCAGCGTCGCGGTGAAGAAGCTCGAGGAAGAACTCGACGTCAAGATCTTCGAGCGCGGTGGCGCCGAGGTGAGCGTGACGCCACTGGGCGAGGCCATCGTGCGCCAGGCGCAGCAGGTCATCGAGCAGGCCGCAGCCATCAAGGAGCTCGCCAAGAGCGGCAAGGACCCGCTGTCCGGACCGCTCAAGCTCGGCATCATCTACACGATCGGCCCGTATCTGCTGCCCGATCTGGTGCGCCAGGCCATCGAGCGCACGCCGCAGATGCCGCTCATGCTGCAGGAGAACTTCACCGTCAAGCTGCTGGACATGCTGCGCACCGGCGAGCTCGACTGCGCGATCATGGCCGAGCCCTTTCCGGACACGGGGCTTGCGGTGGCGCCGCTGTACGACGAGCCCTTCATGGTGGCCGTGCCCAAGGGCCACCCGCTCGCCAAGCGCAAGCAGGTGAGCTCGGAAGAGCTCAAGCGCGAGACGATGCTGCTGCTGGGCACCGGGCACTGCTTTCGTGACCAGGTGCTCGAGGTGTGCCCGGAGTTCGCGCGCTTTTCGAGCGATGCCGACGGCATCAGGAAGAGCTTCGAGGGCAGCTCGCTGGAGACCATCAAGCACATGGTCGCCTCGGGCATGGGCGTGACGGTCGTGCCGCAGCTGTCGGTGCCCAAGGGCGCGCAGCCGCACGTGGCGTATCTCAAGTTCACGCCGCCCGTGCCCACGCGCCGCGTCGTGCTCGCCTGGCGGCGCAGCTTCACGCGCTACGAGGCCATCGCCGCGCTGCGCAACGCCGTCTACGCCTGCGAGCTGCCGGGCGTGCAGCGGCTGACCTGAGGTCGTGCCGATGCAGGTGCCTGCCGGCCTGCACCTGGCCGAGCTCCTCGCGCCGGCGGACATCGACGCCTGCGTCGCGCTGATGCAGGCCTCCGACCCCTGGCGGCGGCTCGGAGTCGGGCCCGAGGCCTGCCGGCGCACGATCACGCACCCGGGGCGGCAGGCGCACGGCGCCTGGATCGACGGCGTGCTCGCCGGCTTCATCGTGCTGAACTTCGAGGGGCCCTTCACCGGCTACGTACAGCTCATCGGCGTGGCGCCCGAGCGGCGCGGCCAGGGCGTGGGGTGTGCGCTGATGGCGCTGGCCGAGCGAATCGCGTTTGCGCGTGGCCCCAACCTCTTCCTGTGCGTGTCGGGCTTCAACACCGGCGCGCAGCGCTTCTACGCGCGCCTGGGCTTCGAGGAGGTGGGCCGCCTGCGCGACTACCTCGTGGCGGGGGAAGACGAGCTGCTGCTGCGCAAGACCCGCGGGCCGATCCTCGGGGCGCCGCGCGCAGGCTGAGCGTCGCCGCGCAAGCGCCCTGCCTGCACCACAGGTGCCGCCCCCGGCACGGTCTGCGCAAGGCCCGAGGCGCGGGATAATGGAGGGTTGCGCCGCCGCCCAGGCGCCGCCCCTGCCCAGCCCCCTCGATGACCACCGCCCTCTCGGAGCAGGTGCGCCGCCGCCGCACCTTCGCCATCATCTCCCACCCCGACGCGGGCAAGACCACGCTGACGGAAAAGCTGCTGCTCTTCTCCGGCGCGATCCAGATCGCGGGCTCGGTCAAGGCACGCAAGGCGAGCCGCCACGCCACGAGCGACTGGATGGAGATCGAGAAGCAGCGCGGCATCTCGGTGGCCTCCTCGGTCATGCAGATGGAGTACCGCGACTGCGTGATCAACCTGCTGGACACCCCGGGCCACCAGGACTTCTCCGAAGACACCTACCGCGTGCTCACGGCGGTGGACGCCGCGCTGATGGTGATCGATGCGGCCAACGGCGTGGAGCCGCAGACGCGCCGGCTGCTGCAGGTGTGCCGGGCCCGCAACACGCCCATCCTCACCTTCGTCAACAAGATGGACCGCGAGGTGAAGGCCCCACTCGATCTCTTCGACGAGATCGAGCGCGAGCTCGGCATGAGCGTCGTGCCCTTCACCTGGCCCGTGGGCATGGCGAAATTCTTCGGCGGCGTGCTCGACCTGCGGCGCGACCAGATGCGCGTCTTCTCCCCGGGCGAGGACCGCGTGCGCGAGGGCGACGAGATCATCGAGGGCCTGGCCAACCCGGAGCTCGCGCAGCGCTTTGGCCCGGCGTGGGAGCAGGCCGAGGGCGAGGTCGAGCTCGTGCGCGAGGCCGCGCCCGGGTTCGACGAGGCCGAGTTCCTCGCCGGGCGCCAGACGCCGATGTTCTTCGGCTCGGCCATCAACAACTTCGGCGTGCGCGAGGTGCTCGACGCGCTCGTGGAGCTCGCCCCGCCCCCGGGCCCCAAGCCCGCGCTGCAGCGCACGGTGCAGCCCACCGAGCCCAAGTTCAGCGGCGTGGTCTTCAAGATCCAGGCCAACATGGACCCCGCCCACCGCGACCGCATCGCCTTCGTGCGCGTGGCCAGCGGCCACTTCGTGCGCGGCATGCGCCTGAAGGTCACGCGCTCGGGCAAGGAGCTGAGGCCCAACACGGTGGTGAGCTTTCTCAGCCAGCGCCGCGAGCTGCTGGAAGAGGCCTACGCCGGCGACATCATCGGCATCCCGAACCACGGCGTGCTGCAGCTCGGCGACACGCTCACCGAGGGCGAGGCGCTGCAGTTCACGGGGCTGCCCTTCTTCGCGCCCGAGATGTTCCGCTCGGTGGAGGTGGCCGACCCGCTCAAGACCAAGCAGCTGCGCGCCGGCCTCACCCAGCTCGGCGAGGAAGGCGCGATCCAGGTCTTCCGCCCGGTGGCCGGCAGCGTGCTGCTGCTCGGTGCGGTGGGGCAGCTGCAGTTCGAAGTGGTGGCGCACCGGCTCGAGCACGAGTACGGTGTACGCGCGCGCGTGATGCCTGCGCGCTACAACGTCGCGCGCTGGGTCACGGCCGAGACGGGCGAGGGTGCAGCGGCCGACGAGCGCGAGCTCAAGCGCTTCATCGACGGCAATGCGCACCGCGTGGCGCTCGACGCGGTGGACGCGCCGTGCGTGCTGCTCGAGTACGCGGGCGAGCTGCGCGCGATGCAGGAGAACTGGCCCAAGATACGCTTCCACGCGCTGCGCGAGCACGCGGGGCTCGTGTTCCAGCGCAAGCTCGAGGCGTGAGCGAGCCGGGTTTCCCATCCGGCCGGACAGCTGGCATGCCGGACTCCGCCCACAGCCCCCAGGCTGTCGGGCCAGGCCCGGCTTGCCGGCTGCATCCGGCCTGGCCGCTGGCCGCGGTCGCCTTGTCGGCCGCGCTCTTCATCGGCATGGACACGCTCGTGAAGCTGCTCTCGCCGCGCTTCGACGCCGTGCAGCTCACCTTCGTGCGCTTCGCCAGCGGCAGCGTGTTCGCGGTGGCGCTGTGGGCGTGGTTTCGCACGCCGATGCCCCCGCGCACGAGCTGGCCGCTGCACGGGCTGCGCGCGCTCTTGCTGCTGACCGCGCTGGTGAGCTGGTTCTTCGCCATCAAGCACCTGCCGCTCGTGCAGGCGGTGGCGGTGGGCTACACGGCTCCGATCTTCATCGCGCTCTTGGCCATGCTCGTGCTGCGCGAGCGGCCCTCGCGCTGGGTGGGGGTGTCGCTGGCACTCGGCGCGCTCGGCGTGGGCGTGGGCCTGTGGCCCGAGCTGCAAGCCAGCGATTCGGGCGGCAGCTCGCTGCGCGTGCAGGGCATGCTCGCTGCCGCGCTCTCGGCCGTGTGCTATGCGGGCGTGATCGTGCTCGCGCGCCACCAGGCGCAGCGCGGCGCGCTGTGGACGATCATGCTCGTGCAGAACCTGCTGCCCACGCTGCTGCTGGCCGGCCCCGCCGCGCTCGTGTGGCAACCGATGCAGGGGGCAGACCTGGTGCCGGTGACGGCCATCGGGCTGCTGGCCACCGGCGGCCTGATGGCGCTCACCTGGGCCTTCGCGCGCGTGGAGGCGAGCCGCGCCGCACCGGTCGAATACACGGGCCTGCTGTGGGCGGGGCTGCTCGGGTGGTTCGTCTTCGGCGAGCAGCCCGGGCCGTACCAGCTCGCCTCGGCGACGCTGATCGTGCTCGGGGCGCTGTTGTTGCTCAGGCGTTGAGCGCGGGCTCGGGCGCCGGGCCGAGGCCCGGCTGCGCATCCTGGAATCGGCCGAGGATCTCGTTGACGGCCGCAAGGTTCGGGCGCACCTGCGCCACGCAGCGCGGGTCCAGGTGCCCGCTCGCGGCCATGCGGTCGAGCTCGTCGAGCGCGGCCTCCACGCTCCAGGCTTCCTTGTAGGCGCGCCGATTCACGAGCGCGTCCAGCACATCGGCCACCGCCACGATCCTGGCCTCGATCGGAATCGCCTCCCCAACCAGCCCGGCCGGGTAGCCGCTGCCGTCCATGCATTCGTGGTGCGCAGCCACGATGTTGCGCAGCACCGGGATGCCCGCCAGCCCCGCGAGGCCCAGCTCGTGCACGAGGCTGTCCACCATCCGCACGCCCAGGCCCACGTGGGCCTGCATCGCCAGCCGCTCCTCGGGCGTGTAGCGCCCGGGCTTGGTGAGCAGCACGTCGGGCACGCCGATCTTGCCCACGTCGTGCAGCGGCGCAAAGAGGAAGACCTGCTCGACGAATTCGTCGCTCAGGCCAAGCTCGGGCGCCGCCGCCCGAGCGATCAGCCGCGCCAGGCGCGCCATGCGCTCCAGGTGGGCGCCCGTCTCGACATCGCGCAACCGGGCGAACTCGCGCGCGATGTGCATCGAGCCCACGAGCGAGCGCACGGCCGTCATCTCGTGGCCCACCATCAGGGCCACCAGGCGCGCGTACAGGTCGAGCCTCTCGGTGACCTCCGGCGTGAACACCGCACGGCGCGTGGAGTCGAAGAAGAGCGCGCCCTCGAACTCGTTGCCGTCGAACAGGGGCACCGTGTACGAGGAGAGGAATCCCTGCTCGCGCAACCAGCGGCTGTGGTGCGCCTGCCCGCGCACGCTCGACGGGATGTCGTCGATGACCCGAGCCTGGCGCAGCTCCTTGAGCCGCAAGAGGCTTGGCGAATCCCCGAGCGGACACTCGTAGGCACGCAGCCGCGCCCCGTGCTGCGTGCTGTCCACGAAGGTGCGCAGCGTGTCCGACTGCGCGTCGTACAGCGCACACGCCACCCGGTCGACCTCGGGTACCGCGCGCATCACCTCCCGGTGCAGCGCCCGCACGCGCTCGCCGATGGACTGCGCCTCGCGCTCGGGCAACGCGAGCTCGCGCACCGGGGTGCCGTCGGACAGCGCAGAAGGCCACATGGTGGAAGGATGATAGCCAGCACACCGGCGGCCCGAGCCCCGGGGGCGTCCGTCCAGCGGTTCGATTCGCGCTGCCCTTCACGACACGAGGTCGACTGGCAGGGTGGCGCACGCGTCGCGCGGCGGCCCCGCCGGGGCTTGCGGCGCAGCTGCCCATAATCCCGGGCGTGGCCGCCTCCTCCCGCCTCGCCCTGTACCTCGACCTTATCCGCTGGGACCGCCCCGCGGGCTGGCTGCTGCTGCTGTGGCCCACGCTCTCGGCGCTGTGGATCGCCGCCGACGGCTTTCCGGGCTGGCACCTCACGGCCGTCTTCGTGCTCGGCACGGTGCTGATGCGCAGCGCCGGCTGCTGCGTGAACGACGTGGCCGACCGCGACTTCGACCGCCACGTCAAGCGCACCGCCTCGCGCCCCGTCACCACGGGAGCCGTCTCGGTGCGCGAGGCGCTGGCCGTGGGTGCGGTGCTCGCAGCGCTCGCCTTCGCCCTCGTGCTCACCACGAACCCGCCCACCATCCTGCTCTCCTTTGCCGCCCTCGCCGTCACGCTCGTCTACCCCTATGCCAAGCGCGTCGTCTCGATGCCGCAAGCCGTGCTGGGTGTGGCTTTCAGCTTCGGCATCCCGATGGCCTTTGCGGCCGCCCAGGGCGGGCTGGAGTGGAGCGGGGCCGCGGTGGCCGCCGCCGTGCCGTGGGCGGCGTGGGCGCTGCTCGGCTCGAACCTGCTTTGGGTGCTCGCCTACGACACCGTCTACGCGATGGTCGACCGCGACGACGACCTGAAGGTGGGCATGAAGACGAGCGCGATCACGCTCGGCCGCTTCGACGTGGCCGCGGTGGCCGCGTTACACGCGCTGCACCTCCTGAGCTGGGCGCTGCTCGGGCGCTGGCTCGGCCTGGGGGGTTGGTTCCTCCTCGGGGTAGCCGCGGCCGCACTGCAGGCCGCCAGCTACCTCTGGCTCGTGCGCCACCGCACGAGAGAGGGCTGCTTCGCCGCCTTCCGGGCCAACCACTGGCTGGGCTTCACGCTCTTCGCGGGCACGGCGGTGGACCTCGCGTTGCGTTGAGCCACCCCCGGGGGCGGGCATCGGTAGTTTCACCAAGGCCCGTCTGCGCCGCACGCCTGCGCGGCGATACTGCGCCCCTTCGCATTCCCCCTCGGAGCACCCTTCGATGAAGCTCTCTCGCGTCCTCGTGGCAGCCACCGCGCTCGCGCTGGCCGCCGGCGCCGCCCAGGCCCAGCAGTTCTTCCGCATCGGCACCGGCGGCACCGCCGGCACCTACTTCCCGGTGGGCGGCATGATCGCCAACACCGTCAGCCAGCCCGGCAAGATCGCCTCCACCGCGCAGGCGAGCGCGGGCTCGGTGGCCAACGTGAACGCGGTGGCCAGCGGCCAGCTCGAGTCGGGCTTCTCGCAGGCCGATGTCGCCACCTGGGCCCACACCGGCACCGGCGTGTGGGAAGGCCGCCCCGCCGTGAGCGGACTGCGCCTGATCGCCAACCTCTATCCCGAGAGCGTGCACATCGTCGCGCGCAAGGGCGCGGGCATCCGCACCGTGGCCGACCTCAAGGGCAAGCGCGTGGCGCTCGACGAGCCCGGCTCGGGCACGCTGATCAACGCGCGCGCGATCCTCGCCGCCTACGGCCTGAAGGATGCGGACCTCAAGCCCGAGTACATCAAGCCCAACCAGGCCGGAGACAAGCTCAAGGACGGATCGCTCGACGCCTTCTTCTTCACCGGCGGCTGGCCCGCGGGCGCGATCTCCGAGCTCGCCTCCGCCGGCGCGGGCATCGAGCTCGTGCCGATCGAGGGCGCGCAGGCCGACGCCATCCGGCGCACCTCGAGCTTCTTCGCGCCCGACACCATCCCCGCCGACACCTACAAGGGCGTGGCCGCGGTGCGCACGCTGGCCGTGGGCGCGCAGTGGGTGACCAGCGACAAAGTGGATGCCAACCTCGTCTACGAGATCGTCAAGGCGCTCTACTCCGACGCCGGCCAGAAGGCCATGGGTGCGGGCCACGCCAAGGGCAAGTTCATCACCAAGGAGAACGCCGTGCAGGGCGCGGGCATCCCCTTCCACCCGGGTGCGGCGCGCTTCTACCGTGAGGTGGGCGTGCTGAAGTGAGCCACCGCGGGGCTGCCGCGGCAGCCCCGCATCGCGACACGGGCGGCCCTGCGGCCGCCCGTTGTCCTTGGCAGATCGGGCGGCTCGGTCTACAGGCCCGCCCTCGACGATCGCGCACCCCGCCCCGGAGCGACAGCCTCATGACCACCCCCGCCCTCGACGAGAAGAAGCTCCAGGAGCTGGAGCAGAAGTTCGACCCGGAGATGCGCTTCCGGCCCCTGCCGGTGGCCACGACCACGCTCGTGGGCGGCTTGCTGATCGCACTCTCGCTCTTTCACTACTACACCGCCGGCTTCGGGCTGCTGCAGGAGATCACGCACCGCGGCGTGCACCTGGCCTTCGTGCTCGGGCTCATCTTCCTGGTCTTCCCGCACCGCAGCGCCCTGCTCGAGAAGATGCCCACCCCGGGCTGGGCAGCCCCGGGGGGCCTGCCGTGGTTCGACTGGGCGCTGGCACTGGCCAGCGCCACGGCCGCGCTCTACATCCCGTGGGTGTTCCAGGACCTGATGTTCCGCGTGGGCAACCCGAACACGCTGGATGTGATCATGGGCACGATCATGATCGTCGCGCTGCTGGAGGCCACGCGGCGCAGCATGGGCTGGCCGCTGCCGGTGATCGCGATCATCTTCATCGTCTACGCGCTGGCAGGCCCCGTGTTCCCGGGCCTGCTCAAGCACGCGGGCTCGAGCTGGAGCCAGCTCGTGAGCCACCAGTACCTGACGAGCCAGGGCATCTACGGCGTGGCCGTGGGCGTGGTAGCGACCTATGTCTTCCACTTCGTGCTCTTTGGCGTGCTGGCCACGCGCATCGGCCTGGGGCAACTCTTCCTGGACGTGGCCAGCGCCGTGGCCGGGCGCTACGCCGGCGGGCCCGCCAAGGTGAGCGTGTTCGGCTCGGCCATGTTCGGCATGCTCTCGGGCTCCTCGGTGGCCAACGCGGTGACTGTGGGCTCGCTCACCATCCCCGCGATGATCCGCGTGGGCTACAAGCGCGAGTTCGCAGGCGGCGTGGAGGCCGCGGCCTCCACCGGCGGGCAGATCACGCCCCCGGTGCTCGGCGCCGCGGCCTTCCTGATGATCGAGTTCCTGTCGCTGCCCTACCAGACGATCATCGCCGCGGCGGCCGTGCCCGCCTTCATGCACTTCTTCGGCGTGTTCATGCAGGTGCACTTCGAGGCCAAGCGCTTCGGGCTGCGCGGGCTCACGCCCGAGGAGATGCCCAGGCTGCGCGAGTCGTTTCGCCAGCGCTGGCCCACGCTCATGCCGCTCGTGCTGCTCGTCTTCATCCTCGTGAGCGGGCGCACGCCGTATCTTGCCGCCTTCGCCGGCATCACCTCCTGCGCCATCGTGGGGTTGACCACCCGCGTGAGCGGCAACACGGCCGCGAACTGGGGCCTCTTTGCTGCGCTGCACGCGGTGCTGCTCGTGCTCGTCTTCGGCGGCATCCAGGACACGCACCTGAAGGTCGCGATCTTCCTCGTGGCCGCCACCGCCGTGCCGCTGCTGCTGCGCGCGCTCAAGGTCGATGGGCGCATCGGCCTGCCGGTGCTGGTGGAGGCCATGGGCACGGGGGCGAAGTACGCGCTGGCCGTGGGGGCCGCCGCGGCCACCGTGGGCATCGTCATCGGCGTGGTCACGCTCACCGGCGTGGGCTTCAAGCTCTCCACGCTCATCACCGGTGCCGCGCAAGCGGTGGCCGGGGGCGTGGGCGGGCTGATTCCCGCCTCGCTGGTGGAGCCCAAGACGCTCACGCTGCTCGTGGCCCTCATCATGACCGGCCTCGTGTGCATCCTGCTGGGCGCGGGCATCCCCACCACCGCCAACTACATCATCATGGTGACGGTGGCCGCGCCCACGCTCACGCTGCTGGGCGTGGAGCCGCTGGTGGCGCACTTCTTCGTCTTCTACTACGGGGTGCTCGCCGACATCACGCCGCCCGTGGCACTGGCGGCCTACGCGGCCGCCGGCATGGCTGGCAGCGACCCCTTCCGCACCGGCAACACCGCCTTCCGGCTCGGGCTGGCCAAGGTGCTCGTGCCCTTCGTGTTCGTGTTCTCGCCCAGCCTCCTGATCGTCGCCAAGGGCTTCACGCCCTACGACTTCGCCGTCACCTTCATTGGCTGCATCCTCGGCATCACGCTGCTGGCTGCTTCGCTGTCGAAGTTCCTGCTCGTGGAGATGCGGCGCGGCGAGCAGTGGCTGTGCGGGGCCGCGGCGCTCTTGATGATCGCGCCGGGGCTCGTGCCGACGCTGGTGGGCATCGCGATGGCCAGCCCGGTCGTCCTGCGACACGTGGTGGCGGTGCGCCGGGGGGGCTGACGGGCCAGCCAGCCGTCGGCGCACCGCGCACGTCGGGTGCCGCGTCCAGGGCTCAGGGCCGCGGCAGCATCACCCGGTCGAGCACGTGGATCACGCCGTTGGAGGCCAGCACGTCGGTGGTGCTCAGCTTCGCCTGGCGGCCGCGCTGGTCGGTGACGGTGAGCGTCGCGTCCACCGTGAAGCTGCCCGACTGCAGCGTCGCGATCGGCGTGGCCAGCGGTACCTCGGCCTTGAGCACCGCGCCGGCAATCACGTGGTAGGTCAGCACCTGGCGCAGGAGCGTCTTGTCGGCGAAGAGCGCTTCCTTCGTGACCCCCAGCTCCTGCAACAGCGCCGCGAAGGCCTCGTTGGTGGGCGCAAACACCGTGAAGGGCCCGGGCTGCGACAGGATGCCGGCCAGGTCGGCCGCCACCACCGCTTCCACGAGCAGGCTGAACTGCGGCAGGGCCTGCGCCGTCTGCACCACCGTGCGATCGGGCGGCAGCAGGACACGGTCCACCACGTGGATGACGCCGTTGGTGGCCGCAACGTCGGTGGCCACGATGCGCGAGGTGCGGTTGCGCCCGTCGGTGATCACGGCCGCGTCGCCCGTCACGTCGATCTTGAAGAAGGCGCCTTGCAGCGGCGTCACGGCGCGGCCCGGGCGGATGTCGGCCTTGCGCACGAGCTGTGGCGACAGCACGTGGTAGGTCAGCACCTGGGTGAGCAGCGCGCGGTCGGCGAACAACGCTTCACGCGTGATGCCGAGCTCCTGCAGCAGCGAGGAGAAGGCCGCGTTGGTGGGGGCAAACACCGTGAACGGGCCAGTGCCGCCCAGCGTGGCCGCCAGCCCGGCGGCGTCCAGCGCCTGCACGAGCAGCGAGAAGTCCGGATTGGCGCGCGCCATCTCCACCACCGTGCCGCGCGGCAGCACGACACGGTCGATCACGTGAACGACGCCGTTGCGCGCGTGCAGATCGGTGGCCGTGATGCGGGCGGTGCGGGTGCGCTCGTCGGTGAGCACGAGCCCGGATGCGCCGCGCGAGGCCACCAGATTGCCGCCTTGCAGCGTCGCCACCGGCTGGCCCAGCGGCACGTTCGCGCTCGGCACGGTCTTGCCCAGCACGTGGTAGGTGAGCACGCGGGTGAGCAGTGGCTTGTCGGCCAGCAGTTGTGCCTTCGTCACGCCCAACTCGCCCAGCAAGGCCGCGAAGGCGTCGTTCGTGGGTGCGAACACGGTCAACTGAGCGTTCGCGTCGGCCAGCGCCGGCGTCAAGTCGGCCGCAGCCACTGCCTCGGCCAGGATCGAGAACTCGGGATAAGAGGTCAGGGTCTGTGCGACCGTCGGGTCTTCTTCGCCGCCGCCGCAGGCGGCCAAACCCGCCAGCAAGCCGACGGCCAGGGTACGTGTGATCCAGGACAGCATGTGAACTCCTGTGGTGGCAGGGCCAGCGCCGTGCGTCGCAGGCCACGAATGAACCGAACAGTTCTATTATTGAACTGTGTAGTTCAGTATGCTACCAGTTAGTTCATTCGGGTTGTTCCCAAGCAATCCTGCGGATGTACAGCCTCAGACCACCGCCCAGATACATCGGCCACCGACCGGGGCACGCCGCCCTCAACCCCCGCGCCCAAGCTCCTCGGCGCGCCGCCGCGCCGCGTGCAGCGCGCGCACGAAGGCGGCCTTCACGCCGGCCTCGTCGAGCGCCGTGATCGCCGCGTAGGTGGTGCCGCCCTTGGAGGTCACGCGCGCACGCAGGGTCTCGGGCGACTCCTCGGACTGCGCGGCGAGCGCCGCCGCCCCCGCAAAGGTCTGCTGCGCGAGTTCGCGCGCCTGCGCAGGCGTGAGCCCAATCTGCGTGCCCGCCTCGATCATGGCTTCCAGGAAATAGAACACGTAGGCCGGCCCCGAGCCCGACAGCGCCGTCACCGCGTCCAGGTCTTCCTCGCGCGCCACCCACACGAGCTCGCCCGTGGGCGCGAGCACCGCCTGCGCGAGCGCGCGCTGCGCCTCGCTCACGCCCTCGCGGGCATACAGGCCCGTGATGCCGCGGCCGATCAGCGCCGGGGTGTTGGGCATCGCGCGCACCACCTGCGCGCTGCCGGTGGCGGCCACGATCGCCTGGCTGCGCACGCCGGCCATGATGCTCAGCTGCAGCGCCGCGCCCACGTGCGGCGCGCACGGGGCGGCCGCCTCGGCGAAGACCTGCGGCTTGACGGCCCAGACCACGACCTCGGCCGCCGCCAGCGCGGCCCCGGCGGCCCCGGCGGCCTCGAAGGCCTCGATGCCGAGTTCCGCACGCAGCCGCTCGCGCTGCGCGGCCACGGGCTCGACGACGACGAAGCGTCCGGCCGGCATGCCGCCGCGGCGCAAGCCCCCGAGGATGGCCAGCGCCATGTTGCCGCCGCCGATGAAGCCGATGCAAGGAAGGGTGTTCATCGCCTCAGTGTAGGGGTGGGCCGCTACAGTGGCGGCCTCGGCCGCAAGCCGCTGAACCGATGGAGCGCCCATGGGAGAGCCCCTGTCCTATGTCCACCCCACGCCCCAGAGCCCCTGGGGCACCTACCTGTCGCAGGTCGACCGCGTCATTCCCTACCTTGGCCCGCTCGGCCGCTGGGCCGAGACGCTCAAGCGCCCCAAGCGCTCGCTGATCGTGGACGTGCCCATCGAGATGGACGACGGCACGGTCGCACACTTCGAGGGCTACCGCGTGCAGCACTCGCTCACACGCGGACCGGGCAAGGGCGGCGTGCGCTACCACCCGGACGTCACGCTGGAAGAGGTGATGGCGCTCGCGGCGTGGATGAGCATCAAGAACGCGGCTGTGAACCTGCCCTACGGCGGCGCCAAGGGCGGCATCCGCGTCGATCCGAAGCGGCTGTCTCCGCGCGAACTGGAGAAGCTCACGCGCCGCTACACGAGCGAGATCGGCATCATCATCGGCCCGAACCAGGACATCCCGGCCCCGGACGTCAACACCAACGCCCAGATCATGGCGTGGATGATGGACACCTACTCGATGAACGTCGGGGCCACGGCCACGGGGGTGGTCACCGGCAAGCCGGTGGACCTCGGCGGCTCGCTCGGACGCGTGAAAGCCACCGGGCGCGGCGTGTTCGTCACCGGGCGCGAGGCAGCGCGGCGCATCGCGCTGCCGCTGGACGGCGCGCGCGTGGCGGTGCAGGGCTTCGGCAACGTGGGCTCGTCCGCGGCCGAGCTCTTCCATCAGGCCGGCTCGCGCATCGTCGCCGCACAGGACCACACCGGTACCGTCTTCAACGACCGCGGGCTGGACCTGGCCGAGCTGATGCCGCACGTGCGCGCCACAGGGGGCCTGGCCGGTTTCCCGGGCGCCGAGGCGATCCCGGGCGAGGAGTTCTGGGACGTCCAGGCCGACATCCTGATCCCCGCCGCGCTGGAAGGCCAGATCACGCCCGGGCGCGCGCAGCGCCTGCGGGCCCGCCTCGTCCTCGAGGGCGCCAATGGCCCGACGCTGCCCGAAGCCGACGACATCCTCGCCGAGCGCGGCGTGCTCGTCGTGCCCGACGTGATCTGCAACGCCGGCGGCGTCACCGTCAGCTACTTCGAGTGGGTGCAGGACTTCAGCTCCTTCTTCTGGACTGAAGACGAGATCAACCTGCGCCTGGACAAGATCATGGTCGGGGCGCTGAAGAACATCTGGGACACCGCCGACCGCCACCGCATCTCGCTGCGCACCGCCACCTTCGCGGTGGCCTGCCAGCGCATCCTGGGCGCGCGCGCGCAGCGCGGGCTGTATCCCTGATCCGGTGCGCCGGGCGCGGGCCAAGCCCGGGCGACACGCCCGACGGGACGCGCCTGGAGCGAGCGATCAGCGTGAGGCGCCTGCGCCCGGCACGGGGGCGACCGGGGCCGGGGCCGGGGCCGCAGTGCCCGCTCCGGCCGGGTTGGGCAACGACACGCCCGGGCCGAGCGGGATGTCCGGCGTCACGGTGACGCTCGTCACGAAGTGCCGCGTCTCGCCGAAGCACGTGGTGGGCAGCCCCACCTTCTCCTCGTAGTGCAGGCTCACGCGCCGGCCGATGACCTGCCCGATCTGCCGCGCGACCGCCTCGTCGCGCACCGTAAAGTAGAACTTCTCGACCGCGCTTCCCGGCAGGGAGACGAGCGCGAGCTCGCCCTCCCAGGTCTTGCACAGCCACCCCTTGTGGGAGATCTTCTGCACCCAGCCGGCGCGCTCGCCACTGGAGTAGCTCCAGCTCAGCGCGGCCCAGAAATAGCCACTGACGAGGACGGCCAGCACGGCCAGGGCAGCAAGGAGGCGGGTCATGGGTCGAGGGCGTGCAACAGGCTTGCGCGTGGTCAATGCCCGGATCCTCTCATGAAGCGCAGCCTTGCGAAGGCCGCATGCGGCACCCCTGCGCGCGCGCCGACCGGCCGCCAGCCGCTACGATGCGGCCTGAGCCCTGCCGCCTGTGGGGGCACGGGGCCTTTCTTCAGCTTCCGTCCAGCCCGCTTCCCGCCCCGCTTCCGGCCCGTCTCCGCCACACCCATGCCCCACCCCTTCGACCCCACCGCCGCCCCTCCCGCCGCCACCGCCGGAGAGCTTTCCTTCGACGTCACCGAGGCCGACTTCCGCCGCACCGTGCTCGAGCGCTCGCTCGAGGTGCCGGTGCTGCTGGACTGCTGGGCCCCCTGGTGCGGCCCCTGCCGCAACCTCAAGCCGGTGCTGGAAAAGCTCGTGCAGGCCTACGGCGGGCGCTTCGTGCTGGCCAAGCTCAACACCGACGAGGCGCCCCAGATCTCTGCGGCGCTGCAGATCCGCAGCATCCCGCTGGTGGTGCTTTTCGTCGGTGGCCGGCCGGTGGACCAGTTCATGGGCGCGCTGCCCGAAGGCCAGGTGCGCCAGTTCCTGGACCGCCACCTCGGCGGCCCGCAGGTCTCGCCGGTGGAGGAGCTGCGCCAGCAGGCGGCCGAGGCGCCCGACGCCGAGACCGCCGCCGCACTGCTCGAGGAGGCGCTGTCGATCGAGCCGCACAACGCCGAGCTGCAGCTCGACCTCGCCGAGCGGCTGCTGAGCCTTTCCGAGCTCGACGCGGCCCAGGAACTGCTCGACGCGGCGGCGCCCGAGGGCAGGGGCGACCGCCACGCCGCGCTCGTCAAGCGCCTGGCGCTCGCGCGCAACCGGCCGCCGGGAGACGTGCAGGCGCTGGCCGCGCGCATCGCCGCCCACCCGCGCGACTTCGATGCGCGCTTCGACCTGGCCGCGCTGCAGATGTACGCGCAGCAGTTCGACGCCGCCTTCGAGCAGCTGCTCGAGGTGGTGCTGCGCGACAAGGGCGAGTGGCGCGAGCGGGCACGCACCCAGCTCGTGGAATGGTTCGCCGCCTGCCCCGATGCCGAGGCCGTGAGCCGAGGCCGGCGCTTTCTCGGCATGTACCTGAACTGAGCCCTCCGGGCCAGGCGGCTGGCCGGGCCGCGGCTGGCCGTGCCCGCCCTCGGGTGGCACGAGCAGCCGGCGGGGCGTCAGCCCCCCGGGCTGGCGAGCCGGATCGGCAGCCGCCGGACGCACTCTCCGGTCAGCGCCGCGAGCGCGTTGACCGCCGCCGGCACCACCGGGTGGGCCTGCACCCTCAGCCGCGCCATCCCACCCCTAGCCTGCACCTGCCGCACGTGCCGCGCGCGAGCCGAAGATCGCCGTGCCCACGCGTACCTGCGTGGCCCCCTCGGCAATCGCCGCCTCCAGGTCCGCGCTCATGCCCATGGACAGGGTATCGAGCGCCAGTCCCTGCGCACGCAACTCGTCCGCGAGCGCGCGCAGCGCGCGGTGCGGTACGCGCTGCGCGGCCGGGTCGTCCGCCGCCTCGGGAATCGCCATCAGCCCGCGCAGGCGCAGCCGCGGAAGCTTCGCCACCGCGTGCGCGAGCGCGGGCAGCTCGGCCGGCAGCACCCCGCTCTTGCTCGCCTCGCCGCTGATGTTGACCTGCAGGCACACCTGCAGCGGCGCGAGCTGCGGCGGGCGCTGCTCGGCGAGCCGCTCGGCGATCTTGAGCCGATCCACCGTGTGCACCCAGTCGAAGGCCTCGGCCACGAGCCGCGTCTTGTTGCTCTGCAGCGGGCCGATCAGGTGCCAGCACAGCTGCGCGCGCAGATCGGCGAGCGCCGCGATCTTGGCCAGGCCCTCCTGCACGTAGTTCTCGCCGAAGTCCACCTGCCCCGCGCCTGCGGCCTCGCGCACGGCCTGCGCCGGCTGCGTCTTGCTCACGGCCACGAGCGTGACGCTTTGCACGTCGCGCCCGCTGGCCGCGCAGGCCCGCGCGATCCGCCCCTTAACCGTTTGCAGCCCTGTGTCGATGCTCGCCATAATGGCCTCAGCTTATCGCCTCGTGGCCAGCCTTGCGCTGCGCGCCCCGCATGGACATCACCCAACTCCTGGCCTTCACCGTCAAGAACAAGGCCTCCGACCTGCACCTGTCGGCCGGCCTGCCGCCCATGATCCGGGTGCACGGCGACGTGCGCCGCATCAACGTCGAGCCCCTGGACAGCGCGCGCGTCAAGGAGATGGTCTACGACATCATGAACGACGGCCAGCGCAAGCAGTTCGAGGAGACGCTGGAGTGCGACTTCAGCTTCGAGATCCCGGGGCTGGCGCGTTTTCGTGTCAACGCGTTCAACCACTCCCGCGGCACCGGCGGGGTGTTCCGCACGATCCCGAGCAAGATCCTCACCCTCGAGCAGCTGCACGCGCCGCGCATCTTCGCCGAGCTCTCGCTCAAGCCGCGCGGGCTGGTGCTCGTCACCGGCCCCACCGGCTCGGGCAAGAGCACCACGCTCGCGGCGATGATCAACCACCTCAACGAGAACAGCTACGCCCACGTGCTGACGGTGGAAGACCCCATCGAGTTCGTGCACGAGAGCAAGAAGTGCCTGGTCAACCAACGCGAGGTCGGCCCGCACACGCTGAGCTTCACGAATGCGCTGCGCGCCGCGCTGCGCGAGGACCCCGACGTCGTGCTCGTGGGCGAGCTGCGCGACCTGGAGACGATCCGCCTGGCGCTCACCGCCGCGGAGACCGGCCACCTCGTGTTCGGCACGCTGCACACGAGCTCGGCGGCCAAGACGGTGGACCGCATCGTCGACGTCTTTCCCGGCGACGAGAAGGACATGGTGCGCTCGATGCTGTCGGAGTCGCTCGTCGCGGTCATCTCGCAAGCCCTCGTCAAGCTCAAGGACGGCTCCGGGCGCGTGGCCACGCACGAGATCATGCTGGGCACCGCGGCCATCCGCAACCTCATCCGCGAAAACAAGGTCGCGCAGATGTACTCGGCCATCCAGACCGGTCAGAGCCTGGGCATGCAGACACTCGACCAGAACCTCGCCGAGCTCGTGCGGCGCAACATCATCTCCACCGCCGAGGCGCGCGTGCACGCCAAGACGCCGGAGAACTTCATGGGGTGAGCGGCCCGGCGCGCCGCGCCTGAGCTCCCCTTTCGACGCCACCCGCCCGAGCACCATGGAACGCGAACAGGCCACCAAGTTCATCCACGACCTGCTGCGGCTGATGCTCAGCCGCCACGGCTCGGACCTCTTCCTCACCGCCGATTTCCCCCCAGCCATCAAGGTGGACGGCAAGATCACCCGCGTGAGCCCGCAGCCGCTGACGTCGCAACAGACGGTCCAGCTCGCGCGCACGATCATGAACGACCGGCTGGTGGCCGAGTTCGAGCGCACGCGCGAATGCAACTTCGCGATCTCGCCGCCCGGGCTCGGGCGCTTTCGCGTGAACGCCCACATCCAGCAAGGCTCGGTGGGTCTCGTCATGCGCGCCGTGCCCTCGCAGGTGCCCACCCTGGAGGAGTTGCAGCTGCCACGCGTGCTGCAGGAGATCGCGATGACCAAGCGCGGGCTGGCCATCCTGGTGGGCGCCACCGGCTCGGGCAAGAGCACGTCGCTGGCGGCGATGATCGACTGGCGCAACACGCACGCGCACGACCACATCATCACCATCGAGGACCCGGTGGAGTTCGTGCACCGCCACAAGAACTGCATCGTCACGCAGCGCGAGGTCGGCCTGGACACCGACAACTGGGACACGGCGCTCAAGAACACGCTGCGCCAGGCGCCCGACGTGATCCTGATGGGCGAGATCCGCGACCGTGAGACGATGGAGCTCGCGCTGCAGTTCTCCGAGACCGGCCACCTGTGCCTGGCCACGCTGCACGCCAACGGCTCGAACCAGGCGCTGGACCGCATCGTCAACTTCTTCCCCGACGAGCGGCGCGACCAGCTCCTGATGGACCTGTCGCTGAACCTGCGCGCGGTCGTCTCGCAACGCCTGGTGCCGCGCGCCTCCGGGCGCGGGCGCGTCGCGGCGGTGGAGGTGATGATGAACACGCCGCTCGTGGCCGACCTGATCTTCAAGGGCCAGATCCCGGAGATCCGCGAGCTCATGAAGCGCTCGCGCGAGGTGGGCATGCAGACCTTCGACCAGGCCCTGTTCGACCTGCACGAGGCGAGCCTCATCAGCTACGAGAACGCCCTGCGCCACGCCGACTCGGTGAACAACCTGCGGCTGGAAATCAAGCTCAAGAGCCAGCACACCAACCGGCCCGACCCGATCGCCGGCATGGAGAACCTGAGCATCGCCATGAAGTCCTGAGGAGGGGTCGGCGGCGGTGCGCCGCGATTCATGGCACGATCCACGGCCATGAACACCCGCACCTACGACCCGACCGAACCGCAGCGCGTGGCCTTCCTGGGCCTGGGCGTGATGGGCCATCCGATGGCCGGACACCTGGCGCGCGCCGGCCACCACGTGTGCGTCTACAACCGCACCGCCGCGAAGGCCCGGCAGTGGGCCGACACCTACGGCGGGCAGACCGCCGCGACGCCGCGCGAGGCCGTCCGGGGGGCAGCCTTCGTCTTCGCCTGCGTGGGCAACGACGACGACCTGCGCGCGGTCGTGCTGGGCCCGGACGGGGCCTTCGCCGGCATGTCCCCGGGTGCGGTCTTCGTGGACCACACCACCGCCTCCGCCGAGGTCGCGCGCGAACTGCACGCGGCCGCGCGCGAGCGCGCGTTGCACTTCGTCGACGCGCCCGTCTCGGGCGGCCAGGCCGGTGCCGTCAACGGCGCCCTCACCGTGATGTGCGGCGGCGACGCCGCGCCCTTCGACGCGATGAAGCCGGTGGCGATGGCCTATTCGCGCGCGGTCACGCGCGTGGGCGAAAGCGGCGCCGGGCAACTGGCCAAGATGGTGAACCAGGTCGCCATCGCCGGGCTCGTGCAGGGCCTGTCCGAGGCCATTGCCTTCGGCCAGCGGGCGGGGCTGGACATGAACCTGGTGCTGGACGTCATCGGCAAGGGCGCCGCGCAGAGCTGGCAGATGGACAACCGCGGCAAGACGATGGTCGAAGGCCGCTTCGACTTCGGCTTTGCGGTGGACTGGATGCGCAAGGACCTCGGACTCGTGCTCGAGGAGGCGCGGCGCAATGGCGCCAAGCTGCCCGTGACGGCACTCGTCGACCAGTTCTACGCCGACGTGCAGGGCGCGGGCGGCAGGCGCTGGGACACCTCCAGCCTCATCACGCGGCTGAAGTAGCGCGCCTGAGGCCGCTCGCCGCCTGCGCTGGCAGGCGCAGGCGCAGGCCCACCGGCGACGCGCCGGGCGCCGCGCGGGAGGACGGGAGGACGGGCGCTGCGCGCGATCAGCGCGGCGGGGCAGCCGGGGCAGCGGCCGCGCGGCCCTGCAAGGCCGCGAGTTCCTGCTCGGTGATGATCTCGAAGACGCGCACCACCTTCTGCACCCCCGGCACCCGGCGTGCCGCCTGCGTCGCGCGCTCGGCTTCGCGCTCGGTGACGCGCCCCATCAGGTGCACCACGCCGCGCTCGGTGATGACCTTCACCGCATTGACCTGCAAGTCGGCGAGGTCCACGAAGGCGGCCTTCACCCGGCCGGTGAGGATGGCGTCGTTGGAGCGCGAGGTGAGCGAGCTCACCCCCACCACCGCGAGCTCGTTGACGATCGAGCGCACGTTCTCCACCTGCGTGGCGGCCTGCTCGGCCGCGCGGCGCGCGGCCTCGGTGGGCACCTCGCCCGTCAGCAGCACGAGCCGGTTGTAGCTCGTCACGTTGATGTGGGCCGCCTCGCCCCCGGCGGCCGCGCGCACACGCGGGCCGGCCTTGAGCTCGATGTTCTGGTCCTCGATCTGGATGCCCGAGGTGCGCCGGTCGATGGCCACGAGCGTGGTGCCCACCACCGCCCCGCCCACGATCAGCGGCGCACATCCCGCCAGGGCCGCCAGTGCACACCCGGCAGCCGTGAGGCTCCACAGGCTGCGGCGCCACGTCGTTCTTCCACGGCCTGCCTGGCCCGCCTGTCGTGCAGCACTCATGTGTATTCCTGTTCACCCATCAGTTGGAGGTCTACCGCGTCGCACAGGCCGTGCAGCACCAGCAGCTGCGCTTCGGCCACGCGCGCCACGCGCTCGTGCGGAATGGTCATCAGCACGTCGGTCTCGGCCAGGCGGCCGCGCCACGCGCTCGCGTCGGCACCCGTGAGCACGAGCACCGTCATCTCGCGTTCGTGCGCCGCTGCCGCGGCCTGCAGCAACGCGCCCGAGGGCCCGGCGGTATCGATGGCCAGCAGCACGTCGCCAGGCTGGCCGAGGGCGCGCACCTGCTGCGCCAGCCCGCTGCCGGCTTCCTCACGCAGCGCGAACGCCGCCAAGGCCGGGCGCTCGCGCTCGAAGCGGCCCGTGAAGGCCGCGCAGATCACCGGGGCGAGCGCGGCACCGACATCGCTGCCAGCAGCCAGCAGCTTGCCCCCGCCCGTCAGGCAGCTCCACAGTGCCTGCGCGGCCTGAGCCACCGGACGGCTCAGCGCCTCGGCGGCCTGGCTGTGCAGGTCCGCACTCTCGAAGAACTGCTGCTGGATGCGCTGCTCGAGCATGGGCATGGATCTTATGACACGCCTGCGCGCAAACCGTTCCGCCCGCCCCGCGTCAGCCTGCGTCAGCCCGCATCGAAGGCACCCCGGATCCAGTCCAGCTCATCCCCGTCCAGCGCGACGACGTCGAAGCGGCACGGCGGCAGGCGGGGCCAATCGAGCAGGAAGTGCTGCGCCGCCCACACGATGCGGCGCTGCTTGGCCAGGCCCACGCTGGCTGCCGCCCCGCCGTGACAGCGGCCGCCGCGCGCGCGCACCTCGACGAAGACGAGCGTGCCGTCGGGCTCGCGCATCACGAGGTCGATCTCCGCGGCGCGCGCGCGGGGCCCGCGCGCCACCCGATAATGGCGCGAGACGAGCGTGAGCCCGTTGCGCCGCAGGTGCGCGAGTGCGCGCGCCTCGGCGCTGTCGCCCACCGCCTTCGGGCTTTCCTTGCGGGCCTGAGCCGTGTCCATCGATGCCTCCCCTCTCGCCGCTGTGCTGGTGCGCGCGGCCGCCGCGGCCGCCGGCACGCAGCACCATCCGTCGGGCGCGCTGTACGTGGTGGCCACCCCCATCGGCAACCTGGCCGACCTCGGCCTGCGGGCGATCCACGTGCTGGCCCTGGCCGACACGATCGCCTGCGAGGACACGCGCCACACGGGTGCGCTGCTGGCGCGGCTGGACCTGCACCGCCCGCTGCTGGCGGTGCATGCCCACAACGAGGCCCAGAGGGCGCAGCAGGTGTGTGCGCGGCTGGCCGAGGGCCAGCGCGTGGCCTATGTGAGCGACGCCGGCACGCCCGCGGTCAGCGACCCCGGTGCGCGCCTGGTGGCCGCCGTGCGCGCCGGGGGCCACCGGGTCGTGCCGATCCCGGGGCCCAGCAGCGCGCTGGCGGCGCTCAGCGTGGCCGGCGATACGGCCGGCAGCGGATTCGTCTTCCACGGCTTCCTGCCCGCCAAGGGCGAGGCGCGGCGCACGGCGCTGCGCGCCCTCACGGCGCAGCCTCACACCCAGGTGCTGCTCGAGTCGCCCCACCGCATCGCCGCGCTGGCCGGCGAGCTGGCTGCGCTCGTGCCGCAGCGGCTGCTCACCCTCGGGCGCGAGCTCACCAAGCAGTTCGAGGCCGTGCATACGCTGCCGGCCGAGCAGTTCCCCGGCTGGCTCGCGGGCGACGCGAACCGCGCGCGCGGGGAGTTCGTGGTCGTGTTGCACGCGCAGCCGGCGGCAGCGCCGGGCCCGCACGGCACGCAGGGGCTGGATGACGGCGCACGGCGCACCTTGCAGGTGCTGCTGCGCGAGCTGCCCGTCAAGCAGGCGGTCACCCTGGCCGCCGAGCTCAGCGGGGCGCCGCGCAATGCGCTGTACGAGACGGCGCTGGCGTGGCGCGCGCAACAGCACGAGCAACTGCACGACCCGCAGCACGCACCGCAGCACGCGCAGGATGACGATCCGCGGCCGCCGGACTGAGGCGGCCCCGCGCGACCCGCGCCTGGGCAAGCCGCGCCACCGTCCCCCTACTGCCAGCTCATCGCCGCGAGGTCGTTCACGAAGAGCGGCATGTCCTTCCACAACCCCTTCACGCGCGCGTTGGCCACGGTGATCCACGTGGGCTGGTACAGGTACGCGGCCACCGCCTCGCGCGCCACGAGCCTCTGCGCATCGGCCATCAGCTTGTTGCGCTCCTCGGGCTTGATGGTGGCGCGTATCTTGTCCCACAGCGCATTGAACTCGGCCGACTCGTAGCCCCAGTAGTAGTTGGGGCGGGCGAAGTTGCCGAAGTCCAGCGGCTCGACATGGGCGATGACGGTGAGGTCGTAGGCCTTCTGGCCGTACACGCCCGACAGCCACTGCGCCCACTCGACGTTCTCCATCTTCACGTTGATGCCGACCTTGGCCAGCTGCGCGGCGATGACCTCGCCGCCCTGGCGCGCGTATGGCGTGGGCGGCAGCTTCATCGTGAGCTCCAGCGGCGGCGTGATGCCCGCCTGGTGCAGCAGTGCGCGCGCCTTGGCCTGGTCGTGGGGATTGAGGTCGGTGGTGTCGATGTAGCCGGGTGCACCGGGCACGTAGTAGCTGCCGATGGGCGTGCCGAAACCGTCGGCCGCGCCCTCGATGACAGCCTTGCGGTCGATGGCGGCGTAGATCGCGCGGCGCACGCGAACGTCGTCCAGCGGCTTTCTCTTGTTGTTCATCGCGAGGATGGTCTTCGCGCGCGAGCCGCCGATGAGCACCTGGTACTTCTTGTTGCCCTCGAACTGCTTCAAGCTCTTGGCGGCCGACACGCGCGGGAACACGTCCACGTCGCCGGAGAGCAGCGAGGCCACCTGCGCCGCCGGGTCGCTGATGAAGCGCATCGTCACGCGGCGCAGCTTCACGTCCTTGGCGGCGCGGTAGCCGTCCCAGCGCGCGAGCGTCACGCTCGAGCCGCGCGCCCAGGCCTCCAGCCGATACGGGCCCGTGCCCACCGGCTGCGTGGCGTTGGTGGCCACGCTCTTGGGCTCGACGACGATGGCGGTGGCCTGGCCGAGCTGGAACAGCAGATCGGGGTTGCCGTTCTTCAGGTTGAGCACCACCGTGTTCGCATCGGGCGTGTCGATGCGCTCGATGTTGGCGAACACCGCCTTGTCCTTGTTGGTGCTCTCCTTGGCCACCGCGCGCTCGAAGGCGTACTTCACGCTGGCCGAACTGAAGGGCTCGCCGTTGTGGAACTTCACGCCCGGGCGCAGCTTGAAGCTCCAGGTCTTGAGGTCGGGCGAGGCGGTCCAGCTCTCGGCCAGCAGCCCCGTGACCTTGCTGTCGCTGTGGACCTTGGTGAGCGTCTCGTAGATGTTGTACAGCGTGATCTCGGCAATGGCCGAGGCCGCACCGGCCGTGGGGTCCAGGCCCGGGGGCTCGAGCGTCATCGCCAGCACGAGCGTGTCCTTCTTGGGCTGGGCCCAGGCCGCGCCCGTGCCGCTGAGCGCGAACGCCGCGGTGACGGCCAGGGCCAGGCCCGCCAGCGGGCGGGAAACGAGCGTCGGGATCAGGCGCATGCGCGGTACTCCTGGA
>JBDKFA010000149.1:0-36295 GCA_039798945.1 Pseudomonadota bacterium | reverse complement strand
GGCGGCGGGGCGGGGCGGTCCTTGAACGAGGGGGCGCTGGTGAGGTCGTGGGCGGTCATGGGCGTCGCGGTCATGCGGTGATCAAGGAGCTGAAGGGCGCATGTTGCGCGCAGCGGGGCTGGTAGCGGCCCACGCGCTGCGCGATCTCCGCGATGTGGCCCGGCGTGGTGCCGCAGCAGCCCCCGGCGATGTTGAGGAAGCCGCTGCGCGCAAAGCCCTCCAGCAGCCCGCCGGTGACCTCCGGCGTCTCGTCGAACCCCGTCTCGCTCATCGGGTTGGGCAGCCCTGCGTTCGGGTAGCAGCTGATGAAGGTGTCGGCCGCGACCTTCGAGAGCTCCTCGATGTACGGGCGCATCAGCGCCGCGCCGAGCGCGCAGTTCAAGCCGATGGCCAGCGGCCGCGCGTGGCGCACCGAGTGCCAGAACGCGGCCACCGTCTGCCCCGACAGGATGCGCCCGGAAGCGTCGGTGACGGTGCCGCTCACGACCACCGGCAACCGCTCCCCGCTGTCTTCCATCAGCTCATCGAGCGCGAACAGCGCCGCCTTCGCGTTGAGCGTGTCGAAAATGGTCTCGACCAGAAAGAGATCGCAGCCCCCGGCGAGCAGCCCCTCGGCCTGCTCGCGGTAGGCCGCGCGCAGCTCGTCGAAGGTCACGTTGCGCGCGCCCGGGTCGTTCACGTCCGGGCTGATGCTCGCCGTGCGCGGCGTGGGGCCGATCGCACCGGCCACGAAGCGCGGCTGCTCGGTGGTGGTGTAGCGGTCGGCCGCTGCGCGCGCCAGGCGAGCGGCCGCCTCGTTCATCTCGCGGGCGAGGTGGGCCAGGCCGTAGTCCTCCTGCGCGATCGAGGTGGCGCCGAAGGTGTTGGTCTCGATGATGTCGGCACCGGCAGCCAGGTACTGGGCGTGGATCTCGGCGATGACCTGCGGCTGCGTGAGCACGAGCAGGTCGTTGTTGCCCTTCAGGTCCTTCGGGTGGGCAGCCAGCCGCTCGCCGCGGAAGTCGGCCTCGTCCAGACGGTGACGCTGGATCATCGTGCCCATCGCCCCGTCGATGACGAGGATGCGCTGGCGCAGCAGCTCGGGCAGTGCAGCGCCGCGCGTGTACGGGCCCGCCACGGCGCCGGCAGCAGCAGCAGCAGCAGCAGCAAGTTGAGCTTTCATGAGACCATTGTAGGGATTCCCCGTATCCCTCACGCTGATGAGACACCTGTTGCCGCGCGAGGCGTGGGCCCTCGTGCAGGCCGCGCCCGACGCCCTCTTCGTCGATGTGCGCATGGAGATCGAGTACCTGTACGTCGGGCATCCGCCGGGGGTGGTGCACGTGGCCTGGTACGAGTACCCCGACATGCAGGCCCACCCCGAAGCCTTCGTCGAGCAGGTGCGGCGCGAGGCGGGCGGGCGCACGGACCTTCCGGTGGTCCTGATCTGCCGCTCGGGCAAGCGCACGGTGGAGGCCGGCCACGCGCTCGAAGCCGCCGGCTTCAGCGACGTGATCAACGTGCTGCACGGCTTCGAAGGCGAGCTCGACGAGCACTTCCAGCGCGGGCGCCTGAACGGCTGGCGGTTCGAGGGGCTCCCCTGGGAGCAGCTCTAGGCCCGGGCGCGGCAGCTCCCAGGCCGGCCCTCCGGCCTCACATCAGCTTGGCCGGCATCGTCTCGCTGAACAGCGAGTCGCGAAAACCCATGTCCCCGGGGCCGTCGTCGTGGATGGCCCAGAGCTCGAGCTCGGCGGCGGACATCGGCTTGGCGAAGAAGAAGCCTTGCAGCTCGTCGCAGCCCAACGCCACGAGCAGGTCGCGCTGCTCGGCGTTCTCCACGCCCTCGGCCACCACGCGCAGTTCCAGCGTGTGTGCCATCTGCACGATGGCTTGCACGATGGTGCGCGCGTCTGCGCTCGTGGCCAGGTCGCTGACGAAGGCGCTGTCGATCTTGAGCTCGGCCGCCGGCAGGCGCCGCAACGCCGCCAGGCTCGAATGGCCGGTGCCGAAGTCGTCGATGGACACGTGCGCGCCGATCTCGCCCAGGCGCGCGAACGCACGCTGCGTGACGGTGGTGTCCTCCATCGCGAGCGTCTCGGTGATCTCGCAGGTGAAGCGTTCTGCCCGCAGCCCGTGCCGGGCGAGGCCTCTGGCCAGCCGCTCGACGAAGTCGTCCTGGCGCATCTGGTAGCCCGATACGTTGATGGCCACCCGCATGCGCAGGCCCTTGTCGCGCCAGTCGGCAGCCTGCCGGATCGCCTCGTCGAGCACCCAGTCCCCGATCGCCCCGATCAGCCCGTGGCGCTCGGCCAGCGGGATGAACAGCTCCGGGCTGACCACGCCCTTGACGGGGTGCTTCCAGCGCAGCAACGCCTCGGCGGCGGTGATCTGCAGGCTGCGCGTGTCGACCTTGGGCTGGTAGACGAGCTCGAGCTGGTTGCCCTGGACGGCGCGCTGCAGGTCGCGCGCGAGCTCGAGCTTCTCGCGCACGCTCTCGGTCATCTTCAGGTGGTACTCCGCCCAGGCGCCGCCGCCGGCGAGCTTCACGCTGCGCATCGCGGTGGCGGCGTGCTGCAGCAACTGGGGCCGCGCACCGTGCTGAGGGTAGCGCGCCACCCCCACCGACGCGGTGAGCTTCAGCGCCTGACCTCCCACACACAACGGAATGGCCAGCGCCTCGAGCACGCGCTGAGCGCCACGACGGCCCGCCTCGAGCCCGCCGTGCACGAGCACGGCGAACTCGTCGCTGGCGATGCGCGCGCAGGCCTCCTCGGAAGTGAGGGCGAGCAACCGCCGCCCTGTCTCGGCCAGCACGGCATCGCCGCCCGCGTGCCCCTGCAGGTCGTTCACGCTGCGCATGCCGTCCAGCCCGATGTAGAGCACCGCGAATTCGGTGCCGCAGGCCTGTGCATCCTGGTAGGCGAAGTCGAGCACATCCTCGAAGGCAGCGCGCGTGGGCAGCCCCGTGAGACCGTCGTTGGGCACCCGTGGCTGGGGGAGGCTGGACTCGCCGGCCTCCAGCAGCGTCGGCGGCGGCCCCGTGCGGCGTTGACGCCAGGCCGACCACGCCCAGGCGAGCCCCACGCCGCAACCGGCTGCGGCTAGCAAGCCCCACCAAGGCGTGTCCATGGCTGGTCCCATTGTTCGTTGGCTTATCGGCCCGGGCGGGCCGGACCTGAAGCTTCGACATCGTACTGCGTGGGGTACACACGTCGCGCCGGGCGCATCACGGCAGGCGCCTCCACTCGAGCGGGGCACCCGCCGGCACCGGGCTGAGCAGCAGGCGGTCGGGCAAGTATTGCTGCGCCGGATCGAGCCAGACTTCCACGCGCAGGTCGTAAGGACGCTCGGGTTCGCGCACCAGATGCACGAGCCCCTCACCCGCGGTGCCCGCCGCCCCCTTCGGTGCGCGGCCTCGCACCTCGAAGGTCCACAGCTGCGCGTCGCCGCGTGCCCCCGACACGTACAGGGGCACCCGGGCGCCGGCCTGCGCGCGCACCGGGTCGGCCGCGAGCACCGCGGCGAGCTGCACGAGCCAACTCAGCCGATCCTGGGTGCCCGCGAAGAGCGGCTGCACAGTCGCCGCCCCCGAGTAGGTGATGCGCGCGCCGGCCGGATCGAAGTTCGCCGCCGCGGCCGAACGGGCCCGCCTTCGATCGAGGTAACGCTCAGGCGCGAGCCCGCCGGGCTCGATCCGGCCCTGGCTCGACTGCTCGGGGCCGCGTCCGCCCGCTCCCACCTGAAGCTGCAGCGTGTAGAGCCCCCCGCGCGCCTCGAACCGCAGCGTCGCCGCGCGCGGGGCCTCCTCGCCGCGCCGCAGCGCGTAGGACAGGGCGAAATCGCCCGGCACGCGGGTCGTCCACACGGGCGGCGGCGCGCCGGCATAGGCGGAGGAGGCGGCGGCTTCCGCAGCCGCCTCCGCGGCGGCCTCGGCGGCCAAGGTGGCCGGCTGTGTGGCCGGCTGCGTGGGTGGCTGCGTGAATGCCGCTTGGGGTGCCGCCGCGGGTACCGGTGTCACCCCCGGTGTCGCCGACCCTGTTGCCACCTCTCCCGCGCCCGCAACCGATGCAGCACCCGCGTCGATGCCGGGCCTGGACTGCCGCTCACCGCCCGTGCGCAGCGCGGGATCGGAGCGCACCTCGCGCGGTGCAGGCCCAGGGTCCGCCGCAGCTGTTCCCCGGCCAGAGACCGGTGTCGCAGGACGTGCCATGGTGCCCGCAGCAACCTGGGTGCCCGTGGTGCCCGTGGTGCCCGTAGCGGCCTCGGCAGCCTGCGCCCCATCAACCCCGCCAGCCGCCTTAGCCGCATCGGGGCTCACCGTGCTGACCACCACCAGCAACGGCTGCCGGCGGGCGGGGTCGTGCGGGGTGCTCTCCCGCATCGCCAGACCCGGCGGCGGCCAGCTGTCCAGGCTGCCCAGCAGCAGCGCATGCCCGCTCAGCACGAGGGCGCAGGATGCCGCCCATTCCCGAGCGTGCCGAGCGCGCCACGCCGGCCTCACGCGCCTGCGGTGCGGCAGCAGCCCACTCGGGGCCGCGGGAGGGCGGGTCGGAAGGGCGGGCATGGCCAGTCGGGGCCGCCGATGCGGCGGCAAAGGCCGCACAATGTTGCCACTTCGCACCGTCTGGCCGCCAGTATCCCCACACGCCCATGACACGCACCCGCTGCCACCCCGGTTCACGCGCAGGCTGGGCTGCGATGCTGTGGCGGCGCGCGACGGCCGTGCTGGGCGCCGCCTGCCTGATCGGGCTCCTCGGCCCGGCCGATCCTGCCCTCGCCAGCTGTCCACCCCCACCCGCACCACCCAGCGCGCAGCAAGTCGAGGCGGCCCGCACCGCCGCCCGCGACCGCGGCTTCCTGTGGCGCATCAGCCGGGACGGTGCCAGCTCCTACCTGTACGGCACGATCCACCTGGGCCGGCTCGAATGGGTGTTCCCCGGGCCGACGGTGCGCGCGGCCCTGTCCGCCACCGACACCCTGGCCGTCGAGCTCGACCTCACCGACCCGGCAGTCGCACAGGCCATGCGCTCCACCTTGGCCGCCCAGCCCGATGCCCTGCTGCTGCCCCAGTCGGTGCAGCGTCGCCTCGCACGCCAGGCCGAGGTCGCTTGCGTGCCTGCGGGCCTGCTCGAGCAACAGCACCCGCTCATGCAGGCCATCACCTTGAGCGTGCTGGCCGGGCGTTTCGAGGGTCTGGAGCCGGGCTTCGCCCAGGAGATCATGCTGGGCGAAGCGGCCCGCGCAGCCGGCCTGCGCGTCGTCTCCCTGGAGACGGTAGGCCAGCAGATCGCGGCGTTGATCCCGAGCGAGCCGCAGGCGGCACGGCAGATGCTGGAGCAGGCCCTGCAACAGCTGGAAAGCGGCGCGGCGCGGCGCTCCCTGGTGCGGCTGGCCACCGCCTGGGCCGACGGGAACCTGGGCGAGCTCGAGCAGTACGAGCGGTGGTGCGAGTGCGTGCTCACGGACGCCGACCGGGACTTCCTGCGACGCATCAACGATGACCGCAACCCCGGGCTCGCGCGCCGCATCGACGCGCTGCACAGTGCCGGCCGACGGGTTTTCGCCGCCGTGGGGGCGCTGCACATGACCGGCCTGCGCGCCCTGCCGCTGCTGCTGACGCAGCGCGGCTACACCGTCGAGCGCGTGCCCCTGGCACCTTGACAGGCCGGGCTGCCAAGGCGGCGAGGCTGCTTGGGGGTTGCGCGCCAGCCAGCGGGGCCGACAATCCGGGCCACCACGAGGAGGAACCCACCATGACCGGCGCCACCGACTTCGCCAAGCTCGTACCGGGCTTCGACTTCCTGCAAGGCCTGATGCGCAGCGCCGGGCACGTGCTGCCCGACATGGGCAAGTGGATCGCGCCGACCCTCGACCCGGAGGAGCTGGGCAAGCGCATCGACCAGCTCAAGACGGTGCAGGTGTGGCTCGAGCAGAACGCGCGCATGCTGGGCGCGACCGTGCAGGCCCTCGAGGTACAACGCATGACCCTGGCGACGCTGAAGTCCATGAACGTGCCGGTGGCCGACCTGGGGGCGGCCCTTCAAGCCAGGGGACCCGCCGCGAGCAGCCCGGCGCCGGCTGCGTCCGCACCGGCCGCGGAGCCCGCCTCGGCGCGACGACGCCGTCCGCGCGCTGCGGCCGCCTCGGCCAACCCGGGGCCCGGCCGCGCCGGCGAGGGTGCGGGCGCACCCCTGGTCGATCCCATGCAGTGGTGGGGTGCGCTCACGCAGCAGTTCTCCCAACTGGCGGCCCAGGCCATGAAGGAAGGCCCGGTGGAGGCTGCGCGCAGCGCCGCCGGCAGCCTGGCCGAGGCGGCCGTGCGGGCGGCTCAGCCCGCCGCCGCGGCCGCTCCGGCGCCCGAGGGCGCGCCCGCCCCGGCCGCCCCGCGCGCCCATGCGAAGACCCGTGCGGCCGCCCCCCGTGCGCGGAAGTCAAAGCTGACATGACCCCATCGATCCGGGCCCGCCGCGCATGGGGTCGAGGCGTGGGCGCTACAGTGCGCAGCCGATGAACGCCCCCCTGCCCCCGACGGTTTCCCTGCCCGAGCGCGCCGCGCGCCAGCGCGAGGTGGTCGCCGCACTCGCCTCGGTGCTGCCCGCCCATGCACTGCTGTGGCAGCCCGAGGACACCACCCCCTACGAGTGCGACGGGCTGACCGCCTACCGCGAACGCCCGCTCGTGGTGGTGCTGCCCGAGACCGAGGCGCAGGTGGCGGCCGTGCTGCAGGCCTGCCACCGCCTGGACGTGCCGGTGGTGGCACGCGGTGCCGGCACGGGCCTGTCTGGCGGCGCGCTGCCGCACGCGCTGGGCGTCACGCTGTCGCTCGCCAAGTTCAACCGCATCCTGAAGATCGATCCGGTGAGCCGTACGGCCGTCGTGCAGTGCGGCGTGCGCAACCTCGCGATCAGTGAAGCGGCTGCGCCGCATGGCCTGTACTACGCCCCCGACCCGAGCAGCCAGATCGCCTGCACGATCGGCGGCAACGTGGCCGAGAACTCCGGCGGCGTGCACTGCCTGAAGTACGGCCTGACGCTGCACAACGTGCTGCGCGTGCGCGGCTACACGGCCGAAGGCGAGCCGGTGGAGTTCGGTGCCGAGGCGCTCGATGCGCCCGGGCTCGACCTGCTGGCCGTCGTCGTGGGCAGCGAGGGGATGCTCGCCGTCACCACCGAGGTCACGGTCAAGCTCGTGCCCAAGCCACAGCTGGCACGCTGCGTGATGGCGAGCTTCGACGACGTGCGCCGTGCCGGCGAGGCGGTGGCCGCCGTCATCGCCGCGGGCATCATCCCCGCAGGCCTGGAGATGATGGACAAGCCCATGACCGCCGCGGTCGAGGACTTCGTGCACGCCGGCTACGACCTGCAGGCCGAGGCCATCTTGCTGTGCGAGAGCGACGGCACGCCCGAGGAGGTGGCCGAGGAGGTCGCGCGCATGGAGGAGGTGCTGCGCGCGGCCGGCGCCACGCGCATCGAGGTCAGCCGCGACGAGGCGCAGCGCCTGAAGTTCTGGAGCGGGCGCAAGAACGCCTTCCCGGCCTCCGGACGCATCAGCCCGGACTACATGTGCATGGACTCGACCATCCCGCGCAAGCGGCTCGCCGACATCCTGCTGGCCATTGCCGAGATGGAGAAGACCTACGGGCTGCGCTGCGCCAACGTGTTCCACGCTGGCGACGGCAACCTGCACCCGCTGATCCTCTTCGACGCCAACGACCCCGACCAGCTGCGCCGCTGCGAGCTCTTCGGCGCGGACATCCTCGAGACGAGCGTGCGCCTGGGCGGCACCGTCACCGGGGAGCACGGCGTGGGCGTGGAAAAGCTCAACTCGATGTGCGTGCAGTTCACGCCCGCCGAGCGCGAGCAGATGCTCGCCTTGAAGCGCGCCTTCGACGCCCGCGGAGGGCTCAACCCCGGCAAGGTGATTCCCACGCTGCAGCGCTGCGCCGAGTACGGGAAGATGCACGTGCGCAAGGGGCTGCTGCCGCACCCGCAGCTGGAGCGGTTCTGATGTCGGGCGTGCACGCGGCGCTGGCTGCGCCACCCGGTGGTGCCGGAACCGACGATGGCACGGCGCCGGCCACCGAGCCGGCGCTGCAGGCGCTCGTCGAGCAAGTGCGCGCCGCCGCGGCCGACGGGCGTGCGCTCGTGATCCGCGGCGGCGGCACGAAGGACTTCTACGGCGAGACGTCACCCGCACACGAGGCCGGTGGCACCGGCCTGCCCGAAGCCACCGACGCAGGCACCGAAGCAGCCGCCGGGGCGGCTCACGCGGTGCTGGATACGCGCGCGCTGCGCGGCATCAGCGCCTATGAGCCGAGCGAGCTCGTCGTCACCGTTCGCGCGGGCACGCCGCTGGCCGAGCTCGAGGCGGTGCTGGCCGAGCAGGGCCAGTGCCTGCCGTTCGAGCCACCGCACTTCGGGCCGGGCGCCACGGTGGGTGGCATGGTGGCCGCCGGCCTCGCGGGACCAGCGCGCGCGGCCGTGGGCAGCGTGCGCGACTACGTGCTCGGCGCGACGCTGCTCAACGGCCGCGCCGAGGTGCTGAGCTTCGGTGGCGAGGTGATGAAGAACGTGGCCGGCTACGACGTCTCGCGGCTGCTCGCGGGGTCGCTGGGTGTGCTGGGCGTGATCTGCGAGGTGTCGCTGAAGGTGTTGCCGCAACCGGTGGCGCGCGCAACGCTGCGCTTCGAGCTGTCCGAGGCCGAAGCCCTGGCGCGCCTGAACGCCTGGGGCGGCCAGCCGCTGCCGTTGAGCGCGAGCGCCTGGTGGGACGGCACGCTGGTGGTGCGCCTGGCCGGGGCGGCCGCAGCGGTGCAGGCGGCTCGCGAGCGCATGGGCGGCGAGGCGGTGGAGGCCCCGCTGGCCGACGCGTTCTGGGCCGGGCTGCGCGAGCAGACCGACGAGTACTTCACCGCCGTCCGGCCCGCACTCGAGGCCGGCAGCCGGCTGTGGCGGCTGTCGGTGGCGCAGGTGACGCCTCCCCTGGGGCTGTCGGGCTCGACGATGCTCGAGTGGGGAGGGGCTCAGCGCTGGCTGCTCAGCGAGGCCCCGCCCGAGCGTGTGCGCGAGGCCGCGCGTGCCGCGGGCGGACACGCCACCGTGTGGCGCGGCGACAAGTCCTGCGGCGCCTTCGCCACGCTCAGCCCGTCGCTCGCGCGCCTCCACCGCGCGCTCAAGCAGGCCTTCGATCCTGCGGGCGTGTTCAACCGCGGCCGCCTGGTGCGCGGCCTGTAGCGCCACCCCAAGACCTCCAAGGCCTGCCGGCAGCCCTGCCCCTGCGCCCGCGACGCCCGCCCACCATGCAGACCACCCTCGCCCCCGAGTTCCAGGACACGCCCGAAGGCCGCGAGGCCGAGGCCATCCTGCGCAAGTGCGTGCACTGCGGCTTCTGCACCGCGACCTGCCCCACCTACCAGCTGCTCGGCGACGAACTGGACGGCCCGCGCGGTCGCATCTACCTGATGAAGCAGGTGCTGGAGGGTGCGCCGGTCACGCGCAGCACGCAGCAGCACCTGGACCGCTGCCTGACGTGCCGCAACTGCGAGAGCACCTGCCCCTCGGGCGTGCAGTACGGCCACCTCGTGGACATCGGCCGGCGCCTGGTGGAAGAACGCGTGCCGCGCCCGGCTGGCGAGCGCGCGGTGCGCTGGCTGCTCAAGGAGGGGCTGACCTCGCCCCTCTTCGGCCCGGCCATGAAGCTCGGCCAAGCGGTGCGCCCGCTCCTGCCCACGGCGCTGAAGAACAAGGTGCCCGCTTCGGCACGGCGCTCGCGCACCAGGCGCTGGCCCACGCGCGAGCATGCGCGGCGCGTGTTGATGCTCGCAGGCTGCGTGCAGCCGGCGATGATGCCCAACGTGAACGTCGCCACCGCGCGCGTGCTCGACGCCGCGGGCATCCAGACGCTGGTTGCCGACGGCGCGGGCTGCTGCGGGGCGATCCGCACTCACCTGAACGACCAGGCCGGCGGCCTGGCCGACATGCGGCGCAACATCGATGCGTGGTGGCCCTTCGTCGAGCCGGGCCCGAATGGCCTCGGGCCCGTGGAGGCGATCGTCGTCAACGCCTCGGGCTGCACGGTAGCCGTGAAGGACTACGGCCACGCCCTCGCGCACGACCCGGCCTATGCCGAGAAGGCACGGCGCATCAGCGCGCTCGCCAAGGATTTGTCCGAGCTGCTGCCCGACATGGTGACGGCACTGCGCACCCGCATGGGCCCGCGCACCAAGGGCGCGGTTCGCGCGCGGCTCGTCTTCCATCCGCCCTGCACGCTGCAGCACGGCCAGCAGCTGCGCGGCGGGGTAGAGCGCGCGCTCGGCGAGCTCGGCTTCGAGGTGCGGCTGGCCGGCTCAGAGAGCCACCTGTGCTGCGGCTCGGCGGGCACCTACAGCGTGCTGCAGCCCGCGCTCGCCACGCAGCTGCGCGACCGCAAGCTCGGCCACCTCGCACCGCAGGCCGACGAGACCATCGTCTCCGCCAACATCGGCTGCATCCAGCACCTGCAGTCGGGCACCGAGACGCCGGTGCGGCACTGGGTGGAGGTGCTCGACGACGCGCTTGGCTGAGGGCGGTCAAGGACGGTCATGGGCAGTAAACGGCGGTTGCGGGCGGTTGAGGGCAGCTGCGACGGGCTGCCCGCGCCTTCGACCAGTCGGCTCAGAGGCTGCCGCGCCCCTCGCGTGCGTGGAAGGCCTGCGCCGTCGCCGCGGCCACCGCCTGCAGGTGCGCCGCGACCTCCGGCGGCAACCCCGCCGTGTAGCGGTTGCCCACCGGGTTGACCTTGTAGACCGAGGCGAGCACCGTGCAGGCGGCCAGGTAGGTGCCCGCCAGATTCGGGTGCCGCTTGTCGGCCACCGTCAGCCCGATATCCGGCCGCCTGCGGATGGACTCCGCAAAGGCCAGGCCGGCAGGGACGACGAGGGCGTTGTTGGCCTTGCCCGCCTTGACGTACTCGGCGGCCAGCGGCTCGGTCATCTCCGGCTTGTCGGCATAGGCCCAGGACATGAAGAAGATCGGCTCGGCGCCCCGGCGCCGTGCGGTGTCGCTGTGCTTCTTCGCGAATTCGTGGAACAGCGGGCCGAGCTGGGGATGGATCGGGCACTGGCTGCAGTCCATCATCATCACGGCGTCGAAGAGCCGGCCGCCCTCGTTGAAGCGGATCTCGTTGTCGCCCACGAAGGAGTAGCTGCCCACGCCGCCGGGCCTCAGGTGCGCATCCACGTCGTGCCAATTCAGGCCCGAGCCGCTGATGGTGGCCGAGGTCGCGCGGTGCCCGCGCACGCCGCCCGCGTTGAGCAGCTGGCCGACATGTCCGTGCATCGAGTTGTTGTAGTAGTAGAAGCTGTTGCCCACCCACAGCAGCGCCTTCACGCCCTCTGTCTTCACGGCCGGCGCGGCCCCCGCTGGGGACGTGACGGTGGCCGGTTTGCCGAGCTGGGCACAGGCCGTAGCCAGGCCGCATGCGGCCAGGAGCAGCAGGGTTCGCAACGCTTGCATGGACAAGGCCTTTCTTGGGAAATCGGGAAACGAGTCGAGCCTAGCCAACGGGCTCAGGATGGTCCATCGGGGTTGACGCGCTCGCCTTCCACGAAGACGGCCTGCACCGAGAGGGCGGCGTCCAGCACGACGGCATCGGCCCAGGCACCGGTCGCGAGCCGGCCACGGTCGTCCAGCCCCAGATGCCCGGCGGCGATCGCCGCCGTGCGGCGCGAGGCCTCCTGCAGCGTGAGGCCCAGGCCCACCAGGTTGCGCAGCGCCTGGTCCATCGTCAGCGTGCTGCCGGCCAGCGTGCCGTCGCCCAGCCGCACGCCGCCCAGGCACTTGTGCACCGTCTGCCGGCCGAGCCGGTAGGGGCCGTCGGGCATGGCGGCGGCGGCTGTCGAGTCGGTCACGCAGTACAGCCCCGGGATCGCACGCAGCGCGGCACGGATCGCCCCCGGATGCACGTGCAGCAGGTCGGGGATCAGCTCCGCGCGCTCAGCGTGCGCGAGCGCCGCGCCGGCCAGGCCCGGGGCGCGGTGGTGCAGGCCCGTCATCGCGTTGAAGAGGTGCGTGAAGCCGGTGGCGCCCGCCTCGAGCGCGGCCACCGCATCCTCGTAGCTCCCCGCGCTGTGGCCGAGCTGCACCGCGAACCCGCGGGCGCGCAGCGCCACGATGAGCGCGAGGTGGCCGGGCACCTCGGGTGCGAGCGTCACGAGCCGCAGCGGCGCGAGCGCGTGCCAGGCGAGCACCTGCTCGAGCGTGGCCGTGCAGGTGAAGTCCGGCTGCGCGCCCAGGCGCTCGGGGCTCAGAAAGGGCCCTTCCAGGTGGACGCCGAGCACCCGTGCGCCGCCCGTCGGGCGCGCAGCGCAAGCCGGCGCCAGCGCGCGCAGTGCCGCCTCGATGTCCTCGCGCGGCGCGGTCATCGTCGTGGCCAGCAGCGCGGTGGTGCCATGGCGCGCGTGCACGCGCGCGATCTCGGCCACGGCCTGCGCACCGTCCATCGTGTCGTGGCCGCCCCCGCCGTGCACGTGCAGGTCGATGAAGCCGGGCAGCACCCAGCTCGCCTCACCGGCGGCGACGCGCTCGCGTGCGGCAGGCTCGGCGATCGGCTCGCCCTGCACGGGCCCAATGCGGCCGTTCGCATGCTCGAGCGCCCCGTGCACGAAGCCCGTGGGCGTGAGGATGCAGCCTTCGATCCGGTTCATCGTGTGCGGTGCGGGAGATCGTCTATTCTGGACCGATGTCGCAGCCTGACGGAACATCGGCCGCACCGGCCCCATCGACCACCGGGGCGCCACCGGACCTCGGCCTGGGCCTCGGCCTGGACGTGGGCGGCACGCGCACGCGCTGGGCGTTGGCGCGTCGCGGGGGGGCGGTCTTCGCCGAAGGGCAAGCCGCCGGCTTCAGCGGCACGCAGCTCCTCACCCCCGAGGGCCATGCACACGTCGAGGCGCTCCTGCGCGAGGTGGCCATGGGAGTCGGCCAAGCCCTGCGGGCCGAGGCCGCAGGCCGGGCCCGCTGCGCGCTCGCCGTGTGGGCTGGCGTTACCGGTCACGACCCGCAGGCTGGAGGGGAACTCGAGCACGCCATCGGCCAGGCGCTGCAAGCCGAGCTTGGGCGCCGGCCCAACGCCGACCTGCACGCCTGTCCCGCCGTCGCGCTGCACCCCCTCGTGCTCGACAGCGACATCGCACTGCTCGCCCGCGTGTGCTTCGCCCCGGGCGAAGGCGTGGTCGTCGTGGCGGGCACCGGTTCGGTGGCGGTGCACCGGGACCATGAGGGCCGGCTGCACCGCGTGGGCGGGCGCGGCGGGCTGCTGGGCGACGAGGGCAGCGGCTACGCTATCGCGCGCGAGGCGCTGGCCGTGGTGTGGCGGGCCGAGGACGAGACGCCGGGCCACATCGACACATCGGTGCTGGCGCAGGAGCTGCTCGACGCGCTTGGCGGGCGCGACTGGGCAACCACACGGCGCTTCGTGTACGGCAGCGCCTCGCGCGGCGCGTTCGGCGAACTCGCGCTCGCCGTGGCGCGCGCGGCCGTGCGCGGCGATGCCCAGGCGCTTGCGCTGCTCGAGCGCGCCGGGGCCGAGCTCGGCCGGCTGGCCACGCTCCTCGTGCAGCGGCACGGCGCGCACGAGGTGCTCGTCAGCGGGCGCGTGCCGCTGCTGCACCCGGCCGTCGAGCGGGCGCTGCGCGCAGCGCTGCCGGCAGGTGTGCGCCTCAGGCTGCGCCAGGTGGCGCTTCAGCGCGAGGCGGCGTTGCGTGCTGCCGCGGCGGCCCCTTCCTGAGCCTGGACCTGAGCCTGGACCGCAGGCGTCGGCGAGCCCGCTGCCACGCGCACCGCCCACGCCACACCGGCAACCAGCACCGCGATACCGAGCGCCACCTGGGGCTCGGGCCAGTGTCCGCGCAGCGCGAACACGAAAGCCAGCGCGGCCAGCGTCTCGAAGACGATCAGCTGCCCGGCCAGCGTCGTGGGCAGGCGCTGGCTCGCCTCGTTCCAGCACAGCGTGCCGAGCCATGAAGCGAACAGGCCGAGCGCGCACATCAGCATCACGAAGCGCACCGGGTCGGGCCCGAAGGGCCAGGCCACCGTCGGGCCCTGCTGCGCCCCCCAGACGCCCACGAGCGCATAGCCGAGCAGCGCCAGCGGCAGCGTGGCCACGCCTTGTGCCGTGGCCCACGCCCGCGGGCTTCGATCGGGGTGGCGGCGCAGCCAGTCCGCGTTGCGGATGGGGTACCACGTCCAGCACACCACGGCGCCGAGGGCGAGTGCGGCGCCCACCGCGTAGCGCGTGCGCGCGGCGGGGTCGGCCGCCTGCGCGGAGTGTGCGAGCGCAGCGAGTTCGGCGTGGTTGACAAGCGCCAGGCCGGCAGCGATCAGCGCGAGCGACGGCAGCAGCCTGCGCCAGGCGAGGCGGCTCGCACCCGGGCCGTGGCCACCGCCACGCAGGTTGGAGACGATGGCGATCACCACCGGCAGCGTGCCGATGATCATGGTGGGCAGCGCCCCGCCTGCACGCTGGATCGAGGCGGCCAGGAACAGGTAGTACAGCAGGTTGCCCACGAGTGCGAGCCCGAGCGCCGCGAGCCAGTCCTCGCGCGTGAGCCGGGCGAGCTCGCGCCGGTCCCACCAAGCCAGCGGCAGCGCGATCAACCCGAAGGCGAGGTAGCGCCCCACCGACAGCAGCGCCGGCGGCGTGTCGGGCAGCAGCAGCGGAGCCACGAACACGAGCCCCCAGGTGAGGCCGGCAGCCAGCGCGAAGAGCGTGCCGGCGAGAAGCTGGGGTGGCGGCGCGCCGATGCCTGCAGGCGACAGGGGCGAGGTCATGCGCTCGTCATGCCTCGCGCCGCCCGACCGCGGCCGCGTCGCGGGCCGCTGCAGGCCCGTCATCCGCAAGGTGTCCGAGCGCGCGCCCGAGCACGTGGTGCGCCTGAGCGTCGTCCGCACCGCGCCACGCCACGATGTGATCCGGCCGGATCAGCGCGAGCGGCGCCTCGTAGAGCGCGCGCAGCACCGGGTCGGCGTGCGTGACGACGGTCAGCTCCACCCCACGCCGGCGCGCGGCCTCGACGAAGGCCGAGGCGTTCGCCGGTACATCGCCCAGTACCAGCAGCGTCCAGCCCGGCCCGAAGGTGTCGTAGAGCGAGCGACCGTCGGCCAGCCACGCGTGTGGGGGCCGCCCTCCCGGGCAAGCGCTCGGCTGGTAGATGCCCGGTGCGTCGGGCGGGGGGGCCGTGCCGTCGGGCACGATCACCGGCGAGCCGTCGTAGCGCGCGCCGAAGGTCACGCCGGGGATGTTGAACTCGAGCCGCGCGTGCGCGTCCAGATGCACGCCGGCGGCTGCCCGTGCCCGTGCCCCGGCCTCGGTCTCGTCGTCAAGCGCCGCATCGGCCTCGAACAGGCCGATCGAATCGGCAAAGCGCCGCGCATAGCCGGTGTTGCGCCGCGCCACCGCCTGGCGCTCGGCCTCGTAGCTCGGCAGCAGCGCCGGGCCGCCCTGTCCGCGCAACACCGCGTGCAGCTTCCAGCCGAGGTTCACCGCGTCCTCGACCGCCGTGTTGTAGCCCAGGCCACCGGTGGGCGTGAAGAGGTGCACCGCGTCGCCGCCGAGGAACACGCGCCCGTGCTGGAAGCGGCTCGCCACCAGGGCGTGGCCCGCGAGCCAGGTGGCCATCGACAGGATCTCGATGTCGATGGCCAGCCCGCTGGCGGCACGAAAGAGTGCACGCGCCTGCTCTTCCCCGAAAGCCTCGGCCTCGACATCGTCGGGCAGCTGCACGTGGAAGGCGAACTCGCTCACGCCGTCCACCGACATGATGAACGCGCGCTGCGCCGGGTGCACCTGCACGTACATCCACGCGCGCGCGTTCGGGTTGAGGCGATAGAAGTCCGGCGCGCGCAGGTACACGGCCAGCATGCGCCCGCCCATGAAGCGGCGGCGGATGCCGGTGGCGCCCTCCCACTCGATGCCCAGCCGCGCCCGGGTGGGCGAGCGCGCACCGTCGGCGGCCACCAGGTAGGCGGCGCGCACGCGCACCTCGCTGGAGGTGCCACGGGCGGCAGAGGTTCCAGAGGCACCGCGGGCAACAGGCGCGTCCGCAGCGGCGGAGCGCCCCGTACCGCTGGCCGCCGCGGGCGGTGGCTCGGTCACCACCACCGGCGCCACCGGCGCCACCACCGCCTCGATGCCCTCGCCCGTGTCGGTGAAGCCGCGCAGTTCCCAGCCGTAGCGCAGCTCGCAGCCCGGTTCAGCCTGTGCCGCCTCGCGCAGCACCGCCTCCACGAACTTCTGCGACACGCGGTGCGGGAGTTCGGCTGCGCTCCACGAGCCGGTCATCGAGCGGATGAGCCCGCGCGCTGCGGCGGCCGTGGGCAGGCGCAGCCGGGCAAGCTCGTGACCCGCGAAGCGCGTGAGGTAGGCCACATCGGTCGGATGGTCCGCAGGCAGGCCGAGCGCACGTACCCGCTCGGCCAGACCCAGGCGCCGGAAGTGCTCCATCGTGCGCGCCTGCGTCGCATTGGCCTGAGGGTTGAAGGCGGTGGAGGGCTTGCGGTCCACCAGCAGGCAGTGCACGCCGCGGCGCCCGAGCTCGAGTGCGAGCATCAGTCCGCACGGCCCCCCGCCTGCGATCAGCACTTCGGTATCGAGCACGGGACGGGAGGACAACGCTGCGGACCGAGTCGGGCCAAGGACAGCCCACATTGTCGCCCCTTGCCCGGACCCCGAAAGGCCCGCTCAGCCGTGGGCGGCGCCGATGTACAGGTCGGTGTCGGGTAGCAGCCGGCGCATCGCGTCGAAGGCGAGTTCCCCGACGGGGCCCGCATGGCAGGCGAGGTCCGGCGCAAGCTCCATGTGCGCCTGTCCGGAGCCGACCGTGAGCGAGCGCAGCCACACGCCCGGGCGCACCGGGTGGCCGAAGACGTCGTCCATCTGCGGCGCCAACCACGCCAGCACCCGCTCGAGCGCCTGGGCCTCGCCAGCCAGTCGGGGCTCGGGCACCTGCCCGGCCGGCCCCCCCCGGTAGGCGCACACCGGTTGCGGGCCTGCACAGGCGCCACACGGGGCACAGGCGGCAGCGGGCTCCGCCCGGCCCGGGGCGGCCACGATCGGGATCGTTTCAGCGGGCACGGCCATCTCTGCGAGACCGATGCTGGCTTTGCAGCCTGACACGAACATGACCGCGGCTGCCGCTGCGCGGACCCCTTCGGACATCCGGGGCTCGCCCGAGCCGGCCTGCTGCGCGCTCAGGCGCGTGCGCTGCCCGGCCCGGCCAGGGCCTCGATCCAGTGTCGCGTCAGCGGCGTCACCGGCCGGGCCAGGCCGCGCTCGTTGAGCAGCGCGCGGCCGATCGCGCGCGCGTGGACGCCGCCAGTGGCCGCGCAGGCGAACAGCGTCTGGTCGATCAGGTCGCGCTGGGCATGGCTGCCGCCAAAGCGCGCGGCCACGCCGCGCGCCGCGTACAGCGCCTCGGCCGCCGCGTCGGCCTGCCCGCGCGCCCAGGCGAGCATGCCGCGCATCAGCGGCAAGCCCACCTCACGCGCCATGGCCTGGTTCTGCCGGCCGGCTTCCTCGGGAGCCAGCGCACGCTGGGCGCAGCACGCGAGCCAGTGCTCGGCGCCCGCCACGTCGCCGGCACCGAGCAAGACGAGCATCGCATGCAGGTCATTGAAGGCGTAGTAGCCAGCTTGCGGCGCCTCGCGCGGCCAGGCCGCAGCCAGGGCCCGGCACTGCGCGCTCACGTCTTCGCCGAGCAGGTGCAGCCGCCACAACAGCGCCGCCGCGTCCACCCGTTGCAGCGTGACGGGCAGCGCCTCGCCGCTCAGGTGGTTGTCCACCAGGCGCCACACGCCCGCCACGTCCAGCACCTCGAGCCGGAAGAGCGCCTTGTGCCACCACAGGTGCGCGGCGAAACCATTGCCCTCGGCCCACACCGGCTGGTGCTGGCGCAGCCAGGCGGCCCCTTCCTCGAAACGGCCCTGCATCTCCATCACGTGTGCCACCGCATGGACCGCCCACGGCACGCGCGGGTTGGCCTGCAGCGCGCGCCGGCCCACCTCCTCGGCCTGCGGATACAGGTTGCACTCCTCCAGCCCGAAGGCATGCAGCGCGAGCACGTAGGCGTACAACGGGTCGCCCTCGTCCCACTCGGGCAGCACACGCGCGGGCCGGCCGCGCAAGGCCGCCGCGTCGCCGCGGTAGAAGTCCCACAGGTGGGCCCACTGCAGCGCGAGCGCGTCGCGCGGGTGCTGCACGAGCAGCGTGTCCCAGGTCTGGCACGCCTGCGCCCAGCGTCCTTCCAGCACCTGCGCCGTCGCCTCCAGGTGGGCACGCTCGCGAGGCGTGGCCACGCCCGAGCGCTCGCGTGCGGCCTCCAGGCTGGCTGCCGCCTCCGCGACGAGCGCAGGTTCGGTCAGGCTCAACAGGAAGCCCGCCTTCATCACATGAGGCAGCACCCAACCCGGGTCGGCCTGCGTGGCCGCCTCCAGGTCGGCCAGCGGCGTGTCGTAGAAGGACATCATGCGCCACAGCGCGCGCTCGGTGGCGTCGCGCGCGGCCGCCGAGGCTGCGCTGCAGGGGTGGCCGCGCAGGTCGCTGCCGCTCATTGCGCGGGGGCAGCCCCCGGCTCAGGGGGCTCGGGCCAGGGCCGGGGTGCGGGGCGGATGCGCTCCCACGCCTGCGACAGGCGCAGCACGCCCAGGTCGTCGTGGCGGCGCCCGGCGATCTGCAGCCCGATGGCCCGGCCGTCGGCGCCGAAGCCGCAGGCGATGCTCGCCGCGGGCTGCTCGCTCATGTTGTAGGCCACCGTGAAGCAGATGTGCTCGAGCGGGCGCTGCGGGTCGTTCGTCGGCCCGGCCCACTCGGCGGGAAAGCTCGCCACCGGGCTCGTGGGCGAGAGCACGAAATCGAAGCGCTGCGTGGCCGCCACCGCTGCCTCGCGCATCGCCCCGATCTGGCTGAAGCCGTGGAACACCTGCGCCGCGCTGTATCCGGCTGCCGGCTCGATCCAGGCGCGGATGTAGGGCAGCACCTGGGCCTGGCGCTCGCTCGGCAGGGCCGCGTAGTCGAGCCACGAGCGCGTGCGCCAGAAGCGGTCCAGCCCGTCCATCATCTCGCGCGTGGTGAAGGGGCCGATCTCCTCCACGATCGCGCCGTGCGCCTCGAAGGCACGCGCGGCCGCGCACACCGCAGCGGCCGTCTCGGGCTCCACCGGCAGGCCCCAGCCCGCATCCATCTGCAGCGCCAGGCGCAGGCCGCGCAGCTCGAGGTTCAGGTCTGCCCAGTCGATGGCCTGGGGCGGCAGGCTCATCGTGTCGCGTGCATCGGGCTGCGCGAGCACGGCCATCATCTGCGCGGCGTCGGCGACGCGGCGCGTCATCGGCCCGGCCACGCGGCCGTAGTAGGGCGGCTGGATCGGGATGCGTCCGAGGCTCGGCTTGAAGCCGAAGATCCCGCACCACGCCGCGGGCAGCCGAATCGAGCCGCCGATGTCGGTGCCGATGTGCAACGGCCCGTAGCCCGCGGCCGCGGCCGCACCGGCACCGGCACTGCTGCCCCCCGGGTTCAGCCGCAGGTCCCAGGGGTTGCGCGCCAGGCGGTGAAAGCTCGACAGCCCCGAGGAGAGCATCCCCCAGTCGGGCATCGTCGTCTTGCCGAGGATCACGCAGCCGGCCTCGCGCAGCCGCTGTGCGGGAGGGGCGTCGTGCGCAGCCGGGCTGAGCACGGTGGCCGCGGTGCCCAGCGGCACGGGCACGCCGCGCGTGGCGATGTTCTCCTTGATCGTCACCGGCACGCCGTCCAGCGCGGACAGCGGCGTGCCAGCGCGCCAGCGCGCCTCGGCCGCGCGGGCCTGCTCGCGAGCGCCCTCGGGGTCGGCCGCGTAGAGCGCGCACAGCTGCGGCTCCCAGCGCGCGATGTGCGCGAGCACCGCCTCGAGCGCCTGCACGGGCGAGGCCTCGCCCGTGCGGAAGGCCTGCGCGAGCTCGGTCGCGCTCAGTTCGTGCAGCTGCGCCATGTGGCCCTCCTGCCGTGCGCCCTGAGCTGCCGCAACGGGCCTGCCGAGCTCAACCCCAGCTGACCGCGGAGAGGTCGTTGGCGAAGATCGGCGAGCTGTTCCACAGGCCCTTGAGCCCGCGCCGGAACACCGCCACCTGCGCCGGGTTCCAGATCCACGCGTTCACCGCGTCCTCGGCGAGCTGGGCCTGGATCGCCCGCCACAGCCGGCCCTTCTCGCGCCCGTCGGAGGTGGACGCCAGCGTAGCCACGAGGTTGCGGAACTTCGGGCTGTCGTAGCCGAAGTAATAGTTCGGGTCGGCGTAGGCGGTGGCGTAGTCCAGCGGCTCGACGTGGTTGATGATGGTGAGGTCGAAGTTGCCCTTGAAGGGGCCGGCGAGCCACTGCGCCCACTCCACGTTCTCGATCTTGCAGTTGATGCCGACCTTGGCGAGCTGCGCGGCGACGATCTCGCCGCCCTTGCGGGCGTACTGCGGGGGCGGCAGCGTGAGCGTGAGGTTCAGCGGCGTCGTGATGCCCGCTTCCTTGAGCAGCGCGCGGGCCTTGTCCGGGTCGTGCGGGTAGCGGCCCGTGAGGTCCACGTAGCCGGTGTCGGTGGGGGCGAAGTGGCTGCCGATGGGCCGCCCGAGGCCTTCCTGCGCGCCGTCGATGAAGGCCTTGCGGTCGATCGCATGCGTGATCGCGCGGCGCACGCGCACGTCATCCAGCGGCTTCTTGCGGTTGTTGATGGCCACGAGCCCCTTGCCCGCGGTGCTGCCCACCTCCACCGTGAAGCGCTTGTCGGCGCGGAACTGCGCCAGCGCCTGCAACGCCCCGAAGCGCGGCATGCCGTCGATGTCCCCGGCCAGTAGCGCGGCCACCTGCGCGGCAGGGTCGTTGATGAAGCGGAAGGTGGCGCGCCTGAGCGCGATGCGTGCGGCGTCGCGGTAGGCGTCAGACTTCACGAGCGTGACAGACGACCCCTTGGCCCACGCATCGACCTTGAACGGGCCGGTGCCCACGGGCCGGGTCGCGGCGCTGGCCACCGAGTTCGGGTGCAGGATCACGGCCGTGTTCTCGCCAAGCCGGAATGGCAGCGTGGAGTCAGCCTTGTCGAGCACGAGAATGACGGTGTGCTCGTCGTGCGCGACCACGCTCGAGATGTTGTCGAAGACCGCCTTCTTCGCCTTGTTGGTGCTGCCCGGCGCGCGCGCGCGCTCGAAGCTGAACTTCACGACGCTCGCGTCCAGCGGTGCACCGTCGGAGAACTTCACGCCCTTTCTGAGGCGGAAGGTGTAGGTCTTGCCGTCGGGCGTGTGGCCCCATGTCTCGGCCAGCAGCGGCGTGACCGAGCCGTCCACGTTGATCTTGGTCAGGCCCTCGAGCACGTTGTAGTGGACGATCTCGCCGATCGCGGCAGCCGGCGCCGTCGTCGGGTCCAGGCCCGGCGGCTCGAGCACCATGCCGATCACGACACTGTCCTTGCGCGACTGCGCGAGCGCCTCGGGCAGTGCCGCGGCCATGGGCGTGCCGGCCAGCCACGCATTCAGGCTGCGGCGTGAGAGCTTCGTGTCCATGCGGGTCTCCTCCGGTCGGTGGGGGTGGATTCGGGAAATCGCTCGGCGCCGCTCAGGGCCTGATCCCGGTGGCGACATTCTGCGTCATGCCCGCGGCGCGGCCGCGGGGTGCAGGCCCGGTACCGCCGCCAGCAGCCGCTGCGTGTAGGGGTGCTGCGGGCGGGTGAACAGCGCGTCGGGGTCGCCCTGCTCGACGATGCGTCCGCCCTGCAGCACGATCACCTCGTCGCACACCAGGTCCACCACGCTCAGGTCGTGGCTGATGAAGAGGTAGGTCACGCCGAAGGCGTCCTGCAGGTCCTGCATCAGGTTGAGCACCTGCGCCTGCACCGAGACATCGAGCGCGCTCACCGGCTCGTCGGCCACGATGAGCTTCGGGCGCGTGATGAGCGCGCGTGCGATGGCGATGCGCTGGCGCTGCCCGCCGGAGAACTCGTGCGGGTACTTGTGCACGTCGGTGGCCCGCAGGCCCACCGCCTCCAGCACCTCGGCCGCGCGCACACGCTGCTCCTCGCGCGAGGCGCCGTGCAGCACCGCCAGCGGCTCGGCCACCGTCTGGCCGACCGTACGACGCGGGTCGAGCGAGCCGTAGGGGTCCTGGAACACCATCTGCATGCGCGCGCGCGCCGCGCGCAGCTGCGCGGACGTGAGCGCGTTCAGGTCCTGGCCCTCCAGGCGCACGCAGCCCTGGGTGGGCTCCTCCAGCGCCAGCACGAGCCGCGCCAGCGTGCTCTTGCCCGAGCCGGACTCGCCGACGATTCCCAGGCTCTTGCCCGCTTGCAGCACGAAGCTCACGTCCTGCAGCGCCTGCACCTGCGGCGCGGGCGTGAAGAGGCTCTCGCGCGGCAGCCGGTAGGTCTTGCTCACGTGCTCGAAGGCGAGCAGCGGAGGCGGGCTCGGCTCGGTCATGCGTGGCCTCCGGGCGGCATCGTGGCACCCGAGCGGATCGGCTCGGCCCGCGGCGCGAGGGGTGTCGGCGGCGCGTCGGCGGTGCCCGTGGCCTTCACGCATCGCGCCTGGTGCCCCGGACCGACGGCCACCTCGGCCGGCAGCGCCTGCGTGCACACCGCCTCGGCCAGCGCGCAGCGTGGCGCGAAGGGGCAGCCCGGGGGCATGTCCGCGAGCTCGGGCACGCGGCCCGGGATCGTCGCGAGCCGGGTGCCGCGCGCCAGGCCGAGCCGCGGCCGCGCCGCGAAGAGCCCGCGCGTGTAGGGGTGAGCCAGGCGCTCGAAGACGCCCGCCGTGGGGCCGCTCTCGACCACGTTGCCCGCATACATCACGAGCAGGCGCCGCACCGTCTGGGCCATCACGCCGAGGTCGTGGCTGATCAGCAGCAACCCCATGCCGTCCTGTGCGACGAGCTCGGCGATGAGCTCGAGCACCTCGCGCTGCACCGTCACGTCCAGCGCCGTGGTGGGCTCGTCGGCGATCAGCAGGTCCGGCCCGCAGGCGAGCGCGATCGCGATCACCACGCGCTGGCGCTGGCCGCCGCTCAGCTGGTGCGGATAGGCCCGCAGGCGCTGCGCGGCCTGCGGCAGCTGCACCCGTTCGAGCAGCCGAAGGGCCTCGGCACGCGCCTGCGCCGCGTCTAGCCGGCGGTGCAGGCGCAAGGATTCGGCGATCTGGTGACCTACCGTGTGCAGCGGGTTCAGTGCCGTCATCGGCTCCTGGAAGACCATGCCCATGCGGCGGCCGCGCAGCGCGCACCATGCACGCTCGTCCAGCGTCGTGAGCTCCTGACCCGCCAGGCGGATCGAGCCCGAGACCTGCGCGCCCTCGGGCAGCAGGCCCATGAGGGCCAGCGCCGTGATCGACTTGCCACAGCCGGACTCGCCGATGAGCCCGACCGTGTCGCCGCGCTCCATCGAGAACGACACCCCGCGCAGCGCCTCGGCCGGGCCGCGGCTCGTGCGCAGCACCACGCGCAGGTCAGTGACTTCCAGCAGCTTCATCGTGGCAACCCCGGTCGCAACGATAGCGCGCCCGCACCGTGCTCCAGCAGGTCCACGTAGGCGGCGGCCAGGCGCGGCGCCTCGGCCAGCCCGAGCGCGTGCATCAGCGCCTCGGCCGTGGCCACGCCTTCGGCGTCGGCCTGGCCCTCGCGCATCACGACCTCGAGCTCCATGAAGTGCCCGAGGCCTTCCACCTCGTCGAGGTGGATGCGCGTGGCCCCCGAGCGCAGCAACCATCTGCGCTTGCGCACGCGCCCGCACACGCCCAGCGCGCGGGCCAGCGCCTCGCGCAAGCCCGACGGGTCGGGCACCGGTACCCGCACGTAGTCGGAGGCACGAGCCTCGGTGGCATCGGCTCGCTCGTAGGCGATGAGCTCGGCACTGGCGCCCTCCAGCACCCGCAACTTGAGTCGCCCGCGCGCGGCCAGGAAGAACGTGTCGTCCTGCACGAGCAACTCGGGCTCGCCCTCGGCCAGCGCGCGAGCGCGTGGCAGCAGCGCGTGCACGTCGTCGATGCGCGCCTTGATTTCGATGTTGCGTGGCATGCAAGCGCCCTTTGGTGTCCGGCCCGGTGCGTACGCCTGAACGCGGCGGGCCGGCGCAGCCGCGGCCTCAGGCCGCCGCCGCGAGGCGCCGCAGTGCCTGCACGAAGGTGGCCGGGGGCTGCCCGCCCTGGATCAGGTGGCGCCGGTCGATGACGATCGAGGGCACGGAGCTGATGCCGGCCTGCTGCCAGAACGCCTCGGCCTCGCGCACCTCGTGCGCAAAGGCGTCGCCGTCGATCACCTCGGCCGCGCGCACGGGGTCCAGCCCGGCCGCCGCCGCGCTGTCCAGCAACACCGGCCGCTCGGACGGGTTGCGACCCTCGCCGTGGTAGGCGCGCAGCAGCGCGTGCTTGAGTGCACGTTGCGTGCCCGGCGCACCCTCGACACCCGCCCACTGCAGCAGGCGGTGGCCATCGAAGGTGTTCCACACCCGCGTACGCTCGCCGAAGGCAAACCCCACCTCGGCTCCGCGGGCGCGGATGGCCGCCTGGTTGCGGCGGATCTGCTCTGGCCCGATGCCGTACTTCGCGCTCAGGTACTCGACCGTGTCGGCACCCTCCGTTCCCATAGAGGGGTTGAGCTCGAAGGGCTGGAAGGCGAGGCTGGGCTGCAGCTCGCCTTGCAGTTCCTCGAGCGCGCGCTCCAGCGCGTTCAGCCCCACGGCGCACCAGGGGCAGGCGATGTCGGAGACGAAGTCGATGTGCATGGTCACGCCGAGTCTAGCGGCCACGCGGCCTGTCCGGCTGCCCGCCCGGTCTGCTTGCGCAGCCGCAATCGGCCAGACCGGCCTCGCAGCCAGACTGCGGCCATGGTCGTGTCGGCAACCGAAGTGCACGCGGCGGCACCGGCGCGGCAGGAAGCTGCCCAGGCGCGGGCACTGCCCGGCTGCCCCCACCCGCTGGGCGCACGCCCTTACCCAGGCGGCGTGAACTTCAGCGTCTACGCGGGCGACGCGCAGCGCGTGGAGCTGCTGCTGTACGACCACGTCGATGCGGCCGAGCCCCGGCTGCGCATCGACCTCGCCGCCGCGCCGCACCGCACCTGGCACTACTGGCACGCGTGCGTCCCCGGCATCGGGCCCGGGCAGCTCTACGGCTACGCCGCGCATGGCCTGCACGACGCCTCGCGCGGCCTGCGCTTCGACGCCGACAAGGTGCTGCTGGACCCCTACGGACGCGCCGTGGCGCTGCCGCGCGCGTGGAGCCGGCAGGCCGCCTGCCTGCCCGGCCGCAACGACGCGCGCGCGGCCAAGAGCGTGGTCGCCGACGACCATGCCTACGACTGGCAAGGCGATGCGCCGCTGCGCCGCCCCTTCACGCAGACCGTGATCTACGAGTTGCATGTGCGCGGCCTCACGCGCCACCCGAGTTCGGGCGTGGCCGCGCCGCGCGCGGGCACCTACGCGGGGCTGGTGGAGAAGATCCCCTACCTGCTGGATCTGGGCGTGACGGCAGTGGAGCTGATGCCCGTCTTCCAGTTCGACCCGCAGGACGCGCCGCCGGGCCTCGCGAACTACTGGGGCTACGCGCCGGTCTCGTTTTTCGCACCGCACGCGGGCTACGCGCAGCCGGGCACCTCGCCGCTGGCGGTGCTCGACGAGTTCCGCGACATGGTGCGCGCGCTGCACCGCGCGGGCATCGAGGTGATCCTGGACGTGGTCTACAACCACACGGCCGAGGGCAACGAGCTCGGGCCCACGCTCGGCCTGCGCGGGCTGGCCAACGCCACCTACTACCTGCTCGACGAGAACGGCCGCTATGCCAACTACTCGGGCTGCGGCAACACGCTCAACGCCAACCACCCCGTCGTGCGCCGGCTCATCCTGGACAGCCTGCACTACTGGGTACAGGTGATGCACGTGGACGGGTTTCGCTTCGACCTCGCGGCCATCCTCTCGCGCGACGAGCGCGGCCGCCCGCAGCCCGACGCCCCGGTGCTGTGGGATATCGAGTCCGACCCCGTGCTCGCCGGCACCAAGCTGATTGCCGAGGCCTGGGACGCCGCGGGGCTCGTGCAGGTGGGGCACTTCGTGGGCGAGCGCTGGAAGGAGTGGAACGGGCACTTTCGCGACGACGTGCGCGACTTCGTGCGTGGCGCCCCCGGCACCGTGGCCCGGCTCGCGGACCGGCTGCTCGGCAGCCCGGATCTCTACGGCGCGCGCCCGCGCGAACCGGCGCAGAGCGTGAACTTCGTGACGAGCCACGACGGGTTCACGCTGCACGACCTCGTCACCTACGAGACCCCGCGCAACGAGGCCAACCGCGAGGGCAACCACGACGGCAGCCGAGACAACCGCAGCTGGAACTGCGGCGTCGAAGGCGAGAGCGAGGATGTGGCCGTGCGCGGCTTGCGCGCTCGACAGGCGCGCAACCTGCTGGCCATCACGGTGCTGTCACTCGGCACCCCGATGCTCGCGATGGGCGACGAGATGGGCCGCACGCTGGGCGGCAACAACAACGCCTACTGCCACGACGAGGCGTGGAACTGGCTCGACTGGGGCGGGCAAGCGCGCGAGCCCGGGCTGCACCGTTTCGTGCGCGGACTCATCGCGCTGCGCAACCTGCGCGAGTCGGTGCGCGAGGACCACCGGCTGACGCTGGCCGAGCTGATGCGGCTGGTGCGGGTGCAGCTGCACGGCGTGCACCTGGGCGCACCGGACATGCGCGCCGAGTCACGCAGCCTGGCCGTGACGGCCACGAGCCTGTCGGGCGACTTGCTGATGCATTTCGCGCTGAATGCACGCGCCCAGGCCCTGGACTTCGAGCTGCCTCCGCTGCCGCCTGACGTGCGCGGGCCGTGGCGGCGCGTGCTCGACAGCGCGCGCCCCTCGCCGGAAGACCTGCACGAGATGCGCACCCTCGACGAGCTCGAAGGTGCCCCGCCCGTACCGGGCCCGACGCACCGCGTGCAGGCGCACTCGGTGGTGACCTTGTTCGCGCGGGTGCGGCTGCGCGCACCCGCCAGCCCGCCCCCTGGCCCGCCCGCAGCAGGGACGCCGGCGCGTGCCTAGCGCTGGCGCGCCAGCTTCGGGTCGAGCAGGTCACGCAGCCCGTCGCCCATCAGGTTGAGCCCGAGCACCGACAGCACGATGGCCACGCCCGGGTAGACGGCCAGCATCGGCGCCTGGAACACGAGGGTCTGCGCCTCGTTGAGCATGCGCCCCCAGCTCGGCTGCGGCGGCTGCGTCCCGAGGCCCAGGTAGCTCAGCGCCGCCTCGGCGAGGATGGCGGTGGCAAAGGAGATCGTGGCCTGCACGACGAGCACGCTCGCGATGTTGGGCAGCACGTGGTCGAGCGTGATGCGCCACGGGCCCTTGCCGGCCACGCGCGCGGCGAGCACGTACTCGCGCGCCCACACCGCGTTGGCCGAGGCGCGCGTGATGCGCGCGAACACGGGGATGTTGAAGATGCCGATGGCCACGATGCTCATCACGAGGCCGGGGCCATAGATGGCGGTGAACATGATCGCCGTGAGCAGCGCCGGAAACGCAAAGGCGAAGTCGCTCGCGCGCATCACGAGCTCTTCCACCCAGCCGCGGCGCGCCGCCGCCAGGCAGCCGAGGAAGACCCCGAGCGCCAGGCCGATGCCCACGGCGATCACGCCCACCACGATCGAGTTCTGCGCCCCCACGAGGATCTGCGAGGCGATGTCGCGCCCGAGGCTGTCGGTGCCGAGCCAGTGCGCGAGGCTGGGCGGCTGCAGCTTGGCCGGAATGTCGATCTCCGCCGGCGGGTAGGGCGTCCACACGAGCGAGAGCAGCGCCATGCCCGCCAGCAGCACCGACAGCACCGTGCCGACGACGAAGCTCTTGTGGCGCGCGGCGCGGTACCAGAAGCCGGGGACAACGGGTGTGCTCATCTCGGCGCCGCCCTCAGGCCCCGGCGCGGCGCAGCCGCGGGTCGATCAGCGCATACAGCACGTCCACGAGGAAGTTCACCACCACCACTACCGCCGCCAGCAACATCACCACGTCGCGCACGACGACGAGGTCGCGGTTGCTGATGGCCTGGAACACGAGCCGCCCGATACCCGGCAGCACGAACACGTTCTCCACCACGATGGTGCCGGTGATCAGGTTGGCGAACTGCAGCCCCATGATCGTGACCACCGGGATCATCGCGTTGCGCAGCACGTGGCGCCACAGCGTCTGCCGGCGCGACAGGCCCTTGGCGCGCGCGGTGCGCACGAAGTCCTCGCGCATCACCTCCAGCACCGCCGAGCGCGTGACGCGCGCGAGGATGGCCGCCTGCACGAGCGCGAGCGCGACGGCCGGCAGCACCAGCGCCACGAAGCCTTCCCAGGGCCCGCCGCCCTCGTCATCGGTCCAGCCCGGAAAGCCCCCGGCGCTCACCCACTGCAGCTTCACCGCAAAGAGCAGGATGAGGAGGATCGCGAACCAGAAGTTCGGGATCGCGATGCCCACCTGGCTCGCGGCCATCACACCGAGGTCGCCGAAGCTGTTGTGGCGCGCGGCCGCGTAGACGCCCAGCGTGAGCGCCAGCACCACCGTGAGCACCATCGCCATCACCGCCAGCGGCACGGTCACGCGCAGCCGCTCGGCGATGAGCTCGGCGGTGGGCGTGTCGTAGCTGATGCTGCGCGCGGTGCGCCCCTGCAGCAGCTCGCCGATCCACTCCACGTAGCGCGTCGCAGCCGGACGGTCCAGGCCGAGCTTGGCCTGCAGCGCCGCCACCGACTCCGGCGTGGCGGTGTCGCCGAGGATGACCTCCGCGGCGTTGCCCGGCAGCAGCTCGAGCACCGCGAACACCGCGAGCGAAGCCACGAGCAGCGTGACCAGGAAGGTGGCGAATCGGCGCAGCAGGAACGGACCCATCGCGGCCTATGATGCCTGATCCCAGAGCCCCACCCAGCCGGCTTCACCCATGCAAGACCTCGGTTTCGACACCACCCACGTGCTCATCGGCGGCCAGTGGCGCGCCTGCGCGAGCGGGCGCACGCTGCCCCTTCACAACCCCTCCGACGGCAGCGTGCTCGCCCACATCGCCCGCGGCGAGGCCGCCGACGTCGATGCGGCGGTGGCGGCGGCGCAGGCGGCACTCGACGATCGGCGCGCAGGCGCCTGGGGCACGCTCAGCGCCACCGAGCGCGGGCGCGTGCTGATGAAGATGAGCGCCCTCGTGCTCGAGCAGGCCGATGCGCTGGCGCGGCTGGAGGCGCTGGACGTGGGCAAGCCGCTGCCGCAGGGCCGTGCCGACGCGGTGGCGCTCGCGCGCTACCTCGAGTTCTACGGCGGCGCGGCAGACAAGGTGATGGGCGAGACGATCCCCTTCGCCAACGGCTACGCGGCGCTCACCTGGCGCGAGCCGCACGGTGTCACCGCGCACATCGTGCCGTGGAACTACCCGATGCAGATCATCGGTCGCAGCGTGGGGGCCGCGCTCGCGATGGGCAACGCCTGCGTGCTCAAGCCCGCCGAGGAGGCGTGCCTGACGGCGCTCGCCTTCGCGCGCATCGCCTGCGAGGCGGGCCTGCCCGCGGGCGCACTGAACGTGGTACCGGGCCTGGGTGAGGAAGCCGGGGCGGCGCTGTCGGTCCACCCGGGCGTGCGCCACGTCTCCTTCACGGGCTCGGTGGCCGTGGGCCGGCTGATCCAGGCGGCAGCCGCACGCCACACGGTGCCGGTGACGCTGGAGCTCGGCGGCAAGAGCCCGCAGATCGTGTTCGCCGACGCCGATCTCGATGCGGCGCTGCCCTTCCTCGTCAACGCGGGCATCCAGAACGCCGGCCAGACCTGCTCGGCGGCCAGTCGCATCCTGGTGGAGCGCCCTGTCTACGACACCGTGCTTGCGCGCATGGCCGAGCGTTACCGCGCGCTGCGCGTGGGCCCCGCGCTCGCGAGCCCGGACGTCGGCCCGGTGATTTCCGCGCGCCAGCGCGAGATCGTGCAGGGCTACCTCGACCTGGTGCGCGAAGGCGGCGTGCACGTGGCCGCGCAGGCGAGCCTCCCCGCCGACCTGCCCGCGGGCGGCTACTGGGTGGCACCTACCTTGCTGGCCGGCCTCACGGCCGACCACCGCCTCGCGCAAGAGGAGATCTTCGGCCCGGCGCAGGCCCTGATCGCCTTCGACGGCGAGCAGGAGGCACTGGCGATCGCCAACGGCACGCCCTACGGGCTCGTGGCCGGCGTGTGGACGCGCGACGGCTCACGCGCGCTGCGCATGGCGCGCCGCCTGCAGTGCGGGCAGGTGTTCGTGAACAACTACGGCGCCGGCGGCGGCATCGAGCTGCCCTTCGGCGGCGTCAAGCTCTCCGGCCACGGGCGCGAGAAGGGTTTCGAGGCGCTGTACGGCTTTTCCGTGCTGAAGACGGTGGCGATCAAGCACGACTGAGCGTTCGCACGCCAGGGTCTGCACGGCGCACCGCGGGCCGACGGGCGCCCGTCGCGTGCAGGCTCAGCCCGCCAGCACCGTCGCCATCGCCTCGGCCGTGCGCTCCACGTTGCCGGCGTTCAACCCGGCCACGCACATGCGCCCCGAGCGCACCAGGTACACGCCGAACTCCTCGCGCAGCCGGTCCACCTGCGCGCCCGTGAGACCGGTGTAGCTGAACATGCCGCGCTGGGTGAGGAAATACTCGAAGTCGCGCCCGGGCAGCCGTGCGCTCAGCACCCCGTGCAGCGCACGGCGCATCTGCGCGATGCGCGTGCGCATCTGCGCGACCTCGGCCTCCCACTGCGCGCGCAGGTCCGCCTCGCCGAGCACGCGCGCGACGATCTGCGCGGCGTGGATGCCCGGGCTCGAATAGTTGCGCCGCACCGTGAACTTCAGCTGTCCGAGCACGAGCTCGGCCTCGGCCGCGTCCGCGCACACCACCGACAGCGCCCCGCAGCGCTCGCCATACACGCTCATGCTCTTGGAGAACGAATTGGCCACGAAGAACACGAGCCCAGCGTCGGCCAGCGCGCGCACCGCGTAGGCATCCTCGGCCACGCCGTCGCCGAAGCCCTGGTAGGCGAGGTCGACGTAGGGCAGCAGCTCGCGCGCGCGCAGCACCGGCACGAGCGCATCCCACTGCGCGGGCGTGAGGTCCACGCCCGTGGGGTTGTGGCAGCACGCGTGCAGCAGCACGATGCTGCGCGCGGGCAGCGTGGCCAGCGTGGCGAGCATCTCCTCGAAGCGCAGCCCGCCCGTGCCCGCGTCGTAGTACGGGTAGGTGTGCACCGCGAAGCCGCTGCCCTCGAACATCGAGCGGTGGTTGTCCCAGGTCGGGTCGCTCACCCACACCTCGCTCGTCGGCAGCCACGCCTTCAGGAAGTCGGCCCCCACGCGCAGGCCGCCGGAAGAACCCACGGTCTGGATCGTCGCGATGCGCCCGGCCGCGATGGCCGGGTGCCCGGCGCCGAAGAGCAGCGCCTGCACCTGCGCCCGCGCAGCCGGGTCGCCCTCCATCGGCAGGTAGGGCTTGGCGCCGCCGGCCGCGAGCGCGCGCGCCTCGGCCTGCTGCACGCTCGGCAGCACCGGCAACCGCCCCTGTTCGTCGAAGTAGATGCCGATGGAGAGATTGACCTTGCCGGGCCGCGTGTCGCGCTGGAAGGCGTCGACGATGGCGAAGATCGGGTCGCCCGCGTAGGGCGTGATGTGCTGGAACATGGCGAAACCCCGTATCGGTGCGGCAATCGGCCGCAAGGGGTTCCCATTATCCTGGCCGCGCTGCGGACCCCGGCCCGGCCCAGTCCGGGCACCGGGCTCAGGCGGCGAGCGGCTGCTGCGCGGGAGCGGCCAGCGCGCGCTCGATGTCCGCCGCCAGCGCCTGCGGCGCGTCCCCGGGCGCGTAGCGCTTGATCACCTTGCCGTCCCGGCCAACGAGGAACTTGGTGAAGTTCCACTTGATGGACTCGGTGCCAAGCAGCCCGGGCGCCTGTGCCTTGAGCCACTTCCACAGCGGATGCGCACCCTGGCCGTTGACCTCCACCTTGGCCATCATCGGAAAGCTCACCCCGTAGCGGCTTTGACAGAAGCCGGCGATTTCAGCGTTGCTGCCCGGGTCCTGGCCCCCGAACTCGTTGCTCGGGAAGCCGACCACCACGAGACCGCGGTCGCGGTAGGTCTGCCACAACTGCTCCAGCCCGGCGAACTGCGGCGTGTAGCCGCAAGCGCTCGCGGTGTTCACGATCAGCAGGACCTGGCCGCGAACGGCAGCGAAGGACGCGGGCTTGCCCTCGATCGAGATCGAGTCGAAGTCGAAGGCGGTGCGGGTGGCGTCGGATGAGGGGGCTTCGGACATGGCAGGTTGGACGTAGGCGAACGGCTCGCGGCACCGCATGGTAGGAGCGCCTCCGTACCCCTGCGTGTCACCGGGACACGGCCGCATGCCGTACCCTGTCCGGTTGGTCAGCCGCCGCGCGGCCGCCAGGCCACGAGCAGCGAGGCCCCCAGGATCAACGCCCCGCCCAGCACGAGCGCCGGGGTCAGCACCCCCGCCCCGAGCAGCACGGCCGAGACCGAGGCGAACAGCACCTCCGACAGCATCACCACCGCCGTCGCGTTGGCCGGCAGCCTCGCCGCGCCGTACTGCAGCGCCAGGTTGCCCAGCAGGAACATGAACGCCAGCACCAGCGCCGGTACCGCCCAGCCCCACGAGAACGCAGCCGGCGCCGCCAGCGCGCCCGAGCCCGTGAGCGTGAGCGCCAGCCCCGCGGAGACCAGCGTGCCCCCGCCGAACATCGCCAGCGCCCGCGCCGCCTCGGGCCGGTGCGCCTCGCGGCGCAGCATCACGTTGTTCAACGCGAAAGAGAACCCCCCCGCGACGCCGAGCCAGTCTGCCGCCGTGCGCGGCAGCGGCCAGCCGCCTGCCTCGGGCCACAGCACGATGAGCGCCCCACCCAGGGCCATCGCCACGCGCAGCGCCGCCAGCGTCGTGAGCCGCTCGCCGAGCAGCACGCGCGCGAGCAGCACCGCCCACAGCGGCATCAGGTAGAACAGCAGCACGACCCGCACCACGTCGCCGATCGTCACCGCCCAGTTGAAGGTGGCATTGGTCACGCCCGCTGCGAGCACCAGCCACCACAGGCTGGGCGTGCGCAGCAGATGGCCCAGCGCCTGCGGCCGCGCGGCCAGCAGCGCGGCCACCGCCACCGCATAGATGCAGGCGGTCGCCCAAAGCGGGTGCACGCCCTGTTCCTGGAACCACCGGAAGGGCCACCACGACAGCCCCCAGGTGAGGGCGTTGAAGGTCAGGGCGAGCGCCGCGAGGCCCGCCTGCGGCGCCACCATAGGACCCCCAGCACCACCGCGAGCACGCCCAGGGCGGCGAAGATGCCGATCTGGAACTGGTGCAACACCTTGAACATCCACTCCCGGTTCAGCGCCCCGAAGTAGCCGAGGTAGATCCAGATGGGCACGCTCACGAGCGCGGCCAACCCGTCCATCATGAACCAGGTCATGAACGACACCCGGCGCGACATGCCGGCCGAGAAGAAGACGGGCGTGCGCAGCCCCGGCAGGAAGCGGGCCACGAACATCACCCACTTGCCGTACTTCTGGAACGCCTCCTGCGACCGCTCGAAGCGCTCGGGAGTGAGCACCCGCCGAAACCCCGGCAAGGTCTGCAGGCGCTGACCGTACACACGCCCGAGCGTGAACATGATGCCGTCGCCCACCAGCACCCCAGCCATGCCCACCGCGAACATCACATGCGGGTTGGCGTAACCCAGGCCCGCGATCACCCCGCCCGCCACCAGGGTCACGTCCTCCGGGACAGGCACGCCGAAGCCGCAGATGAGCAGCATCACGAACACGGCGATGTAACCGTACTCGGTGAAGATGGGCATCAGGAAATCGAAGACTTGCATGCGCGGGCGCAGGGCGATGCTGGCAGAAGGGGGGGGACGGACGGCGGGAACCCGGCGGCCCGGGTTTATAGCATTGGCCCCGCACGGTACGATGTCCCGACCATGCCCCGCCCCATCGAAGCCCTTGTCCGCACCGAGGCCCTGGCGCACAACCTGGCCCGCGCGCGCGCGGCGGCCCCCGACGCCAAGGTGTGGGCGGTGGTGAAGGCCAACGCCTACGGCCACGGCATCGAGCGGGTCTTCGACGGCCTTCGCGGCGCCGACGGCTTTGCGCTGCTCGACCTGGCCGAGGCCGAGCGCATCCGCGCGCTCGGCTGGCGCGGCCCGGTGCTGCTGCTGGAAGGCTGCTTCGAGCCGCGCGACCTCGAGCTGTGCTCGCGCCTCAACTTGTGGCACGTGGTGCACGCCGCGCACCAGATCGACTGGCTCGCCGCGCACAAGACGCAGCAGCCGCACCGCGTGTTCCTGAAGATGAACAGCGGCATGAACCGCCTCGGGTTCAGCCCCGCGGCCTTCCGTGCGGCGTGGACGCGGCTGAACGCGCTGCCGCAGGTGGAGGAGGTCACGCTGATGACCCACTTCTCGGACGCCGACGGCCCGCGAGGCGTCGCGCACCAGGTCGCCGCCTTCGAAGCTGCCACGCACGACCTGCCTGGAGAGAGGAGCCTGTCCAACAGCGCGGCCACGCTCCTCGGCGGGGACACCCCCGAGCGCACGCGCCCGGGCGTGAAGAGCGACTGGGTGCGCGCTGGCATCCTCAGCTACGGCAGCGCCCCGGACTACCCGGCGCGCACGATCGACGACTGGGGACTGCGCCCGGCCATGACCCTGCGCACGCAGCTCATCGCCACGCAGCAGCTCGGGCCCGGCGACACCGTGGGCTACGGCAGCACCTACCGAGCCGAGCGCGCCCAGCGCATCGGCATCGTCGCCTGCGGCTACGCCGACGGCTACCCGCGCCACTGCGCCACCGGCACCCCGGTGCTCGTGCAGGGCGTGCGCTGCACGACGGTGGGCCGCGTGTCGATGGACATGCTGGCGGTGGACCTCACGCCGGTTCCCGATGCGGGCGTGGGCAGCGAGGTCACGCTGTGGGGCGAGGGCCCCGCGGGCACGCGGCTGGCCATCGACGAGGTCGCCCAGGCCGCAGGCACGATCGGCTACGAGCTAATGTGTGCGCTGGCGGCGCGCGTGCCGGTGCGGGTGGTGGGATGACTGTGCGCGGCTCTTGCGTGGCGCACAGTGCGGGCCACAGGATCATCCCGTGAGCCACCCGGATACACGCCTGTCTGCGGCCGCCAGGCGCGTCTGGGTGAACCCGGACGAAGCCGAGTTCTCCGCCGTGCGCGCGCAAGGCGCGGGCGGCCAGAACGTCAACAAGGTCTCGAGCGCCGCCCACCTGCGCTTCGACGTGCGCGCCTCCTCGCTGCCCGAGGCGGTGAAGGCGCGGCTGCTCGCCGCGCACGACGCACGCCTGACCGAAGACGGCGTCATCGTCATCAAGGCCCAGGAACACCGCAGCCTGCCGATGAACCGCGCCGCCGCGCTCGAGCGGCTGCAGGCGATGGTGGACGAAGCGGCCCGCCCGCGCCGCGCGCGCGTGGCCACGCTCCCCACGCGCGCCTCGGTCGAGCGGCGGCTGCAGACGAAGGCGCGGCAGGCGCAGGTGAAGGCGGGGCGCCGCGCGTCCGCGGAGTGAGGGCACGGGGCCCGGCGGTCGAGCCCGCGAGGCCCGCGAGGCCTGCCAGGCCCGCCCGCCATTCAGACCCGTTGCCGGGCGGTGCATCGCGTGGAGGGAGGGTCGGGTCGAGCGCTCGGCAACGGCAATTCCGGTGGCCCAAGGCACGGATATACGAAGGCGGCCCAGGCCGATCCAGCGGGCCGGCGAGCTCGAGCTTGCACACCGCACCGAAGTCGCCAAACCCCGCAGTCTGCCGCCGAGTTCCCGCGTGTCATTCTGGCTTTTGCGATGTTGGCGTGAGTAAAAGGATGCTCTTACGGACCCTCCAGGCGCCCCAGATTACGTCTGTTCCTCAACCGCTGGAGACCCCTGATGCAAGTGATCTTCAAGTCCCGCCATCCGCAAGCCACCGACTTGCGCGACCTGACCGAGCGCAGCGTGCGCTTCGTGCTGCGACGCCTGGGCTGGCTGGTGCCACGGGCCGAAGTGCAGATGTCGGACGTGAACGGACCGCGCGGCGGCATCGACAAGCGCTGCCAGGTGGAACTGCGGACCGATGGCGCAGGGTCGGTGGTCGTCGCTTCCGTGGCCAGCGACTGGCGAACTGCGCTGGACAACGCGCTGGCACGCGCTGCGCGGTTCCTCATGCGCCTGTGGCGCCGCGGCAGTGACTCGCGCCGCATGCGCCAGCGCCTCATCGGTCACGAACGCTGAAATCGAACGACCTCAGGACTCGACACCATGAACTCCATGACGCCCATCCCCTCGACCACTCGCCC